>NZ_CP054394.1:338000-673500 GCF_022539405.1 Natranaerofaba carboxydovora
AAAATCTTTCTGTAGAATCTTTTAAAAAAATAATGGATGAGATTAACGTAGGAATTTCCATGGTGGATTCTGATGGCAAGGTGATATATGCTAATCCTGAAAGCAAACAATTACTAGGAATCACATCAAGGGAGGATGGAGAATACTGCAGTATAATTAGTTGTCACCCATACTTGAATGAAATCTTAAATCAAAAGATAGATATTGAAGCTCAAAAAGTTGGCGTTATGATGATAGACGTAAATAAATTTAAACAAATAAACGATAATCTAGGTCATCAAACAGGGGACTACTTTTTGAAAGAGACTGCTAAGATTTTAAAGTATTCAATACTAGGAAAAGACATAGCAGTACGATATGGCGGAGATGAATTTCTTTTAATTTTGCCAGATTGTAGTGAAAACGAAGTCAAATTTGTCAAAAAAAGAATCGAATCAAATGTAGACAAATGGAACAGCTCTAAAAATACTTACAAATACAAATTGGAATTAGCTGTGGGTATTTCGTCCGGGGCAAAGGATGAGTTGATAAGGTTAATAGATGAAGCAGATAAATCTATGTATGAAAATAAAAGAAGAATGTAACAGAGGATGTTATTTTTAGATGTCAGCTATTAAAAATCTTTTAGCTGACTTTTTTTATGATTTTTTGTTAAAATGTAATTAGGGTGAATGAAAAAAGCGGGGTGAAACTTATGGATGGATTTAATTCTTCTGGAGAGCTCTTTAAAAAGATTTTGGAAGAGGTTAATTTTGGGGTGACTTTAGTGGACGGTCAGGGGAAAATACTATTTTCTAATGTTGAAGCTAGAGAGCTTTTGGGTATAAATAATAATGAAAAAGATCAGGAGTACTTGGAAATTATTAGCTGTCATCCTGGAGAGCTGCAGGATAAAGTCAAAGAAAAGTTAAATGGCAACAGCAGTAGTCACTCAAAAAAAGCGCTGCCAAAAAACTCATGGCACCGGACAATCTACAATAATGGATACTGGGTTGATAATTATTTGTCTGTTATGCAGTACGGGGAGTTTAAGGGTGTTGTAATTGTCAGCAAAGACTCTACGGAGGAAGTAGAGCTAAGGCAGGCTTTGGAAAAAGCTAAATCTGAAGTATGTTATATGTATGATGATGCCAGCTTAGGGGCAGTCACCGACAGGTTAACAGGTATTTACAACATAGATTATTTACAAAAGATAGAGACCGGTGAGATTGAAATTGATGCTGATCATGTTGGAGTTATGATGATTGACATTAACAAACTGCAGGAGATAAATGAAGTTTTAGGTACCGATGAAGGCAATAAATTTTTAGCTGAAACAGCTAGAGTTCTGAAAGAATCGATTTTGGGTAAAGATATACCCATGAGATACGGTGATGATGAATTTTTGGTTCTACTCCCTGATTGTAAAGATACCGGGGTAAAAAGGATACGAGAAAGGATAGAAGAGAATATAGAAAAATGGAACAAAAAAACTAACAAAACTAACTTTAACCTTGAGCTTGCCTTTGGCTGTACTTCAGGAAAACTTGACAGATTACAAGGTGTTATTGATAGAGCCTACGAACTTATGGAAAACGATAAAAGAAAGAAAAAACAGACTTAGTAGAGATAAAACTGAGACTTCCGAATATTCTAAATGTAAATTTTATAGAGGACAGCAAAATGTTTTAATGCTGTCCTCTTAATATTTGTCTTTGTTTAATACAGTTTAATTTTGAGAAGTTTTATTTAAAGCGTTTTGTAGTAAAGGATATATTATAAGTGCAATAATACCACCTGCAACTGCTGTTAAAAGCTGAGGCAGTTGAAGCATCTGGGCTGCCTGGGGCGGAATATCAATTATAAATTGAACTGCAAGAGCTAGGATTAAGAATTTAATAAGAGCTGCAACTCCAATGGCTAAAACTTTGTTAAACTTGTAAATATACTGGAATAAAATAACATAAAGCCAGTTTCCAACTACGATAAAAGGTATTGCAGGCCCTAACACAGGTGGCAAGATACCCCTCATAAAGGCGATTATAGGGGTTAGAGCACCAATTGTAACTGAACCTTTAAGCCCGACTGTTAGCGTGGCTAGTATAAGCATGGCATTAACTGCAGGGCCTGTTACATACTGAGGTAGTCCGGCTATTTGAAAAGCAAGGGTAATCCCTAGTAAAACAGCAGTTTTTGTTAATGTTGGTAATGGGATAGCTTTGGTAGTAATTTTTAACTCCTCCTTTCGATTATTAACATTAATTATCGATTTTGGTTAATCAAGCTTATGTTTTCTTAGCTTTTCGTACAAACTGGTCCTGTGAATCCCAAGAATTTTGGCAGCTTTTGTGCGATTGTTTCGAGTATTGTTAAGAGCGTTTAGGATTGCATCTTTTTCTGCTTTCGCGATGACTTCTTCTAGTGTTTTGTTTGTTGAAGGTGAGGATTTGTTAGCTGTGCTGTCAAAGTCAATGTCACTATCAAGGTTTACTTCATCAATTATATTTTGAGGTAGATGTTTTATTTTGATGGTATCTTCTTCAACCAGGTTGTATAGTCTTTCTGTTATATTTTCTAATTCTCTAATGTTTCCGGGCCATGAATACTGCTTAAATACTTTGATGACCCCATCGTCAAACTTCTTTGGCGAAAAGCCCTGCTCCTGGCAGAGTTTTTGGGAGATGTGTTCTAATAATACTGGTATATCTCTGGTTCTTTCTCTAAGAGGTGGTATTGTTGTGGTGAGGACATTTAGTCTGTAATATAGATCTTCTCTGAAGTTACCTTTTTCTATTTCTTTGGTCAAATCTTTGTTAGTTGCAGCTATAATATGAGTGTTAATTTTTTTTGGTTTATTGCTGCCAACTCTCTGGACTATTTTTTCCTGTAATACATGCAGGATTTTTGCCTGCATGCTTAATGACATATCACCTATCTCATCCAAAAAGATTATTCCGCCATCTGCTTCTTCAAATTTTCCTTTTCTCCCATTTTTGTCTGCCCCGGTAAAAGCTCCTCCAACATAGCCAAAAAGCTCGGATTCTAATAAACTTTCTGGTATAGCGCTGCAGTTTACTTTTATAAATGGTTTGTCATTTCTGCTGCTGCATATATGAATTGTTTCGGCTATAAGACCTTTTCCGGTACCGCTCTCACCTAAAAGCAGTACTGTAGATGTGCATTTTGCCGCTTTGTAAATAAAGCTTTTAACCTCCTGCATTTTTTCTGATTCACTGATTACAGAATCTTTGTACTCTTGAAAATTTTTGATGCGCTGGTATTCTTCTTTATATTTTGCTGCTTCTGTGCTGGCTTTTTCTAGTAGATAGGGAAGGCACATTTCAATTTCTGCTACACCCCTATAAACTGCCTTTGCTTTTTCCTTGCAAGAATTGTACCCACATGCGCCACAATTTAGCTGATCCTCTTTGTTTATTTTCCCGGTTGCCTTCAAAATCTCGCTGATTTGGTGATCATCAGGCAGTATTTCACTTCTGTCAACTGGTGAGAATTCTCTTGTCAAAACAATGTTAGTGTATCTTTTGTCTTCTTTTTTGGACTTTAATTTTTGTTTTGCAAAATCTGCTACTAGTTTTTTTCTATAAAAAAGACTTTTATCATTATTTATTTCTGGGCCGTCTATACAGCCCTTACAATAAAGGATGTCAATTAAAGAGTTTGATATCTGCTTTGTTTTAATTGCATCTAATATTTCAAATACATCCTCTTCGCCTTCCGCTGTTATAATTTTATGATTTAGGATATCATTTTCTAAATTTGCTGCTTTTAGTAGTCCCCCCGGCAGCGGGAATACCGCTCCTTCACTGGCATATGGTTTGTCTAATTCCTTTTTTGGTGTTTTGTCAATTGAAATTTTATTTTCTGATAACATTTCTTTTAGTTCAGTAAAAGTTAACACGTAATCGACGTCCCCTTCTACATGGGGATGGGTTATTTCGCTTTTTTTGGCTATGCATGGACCGATAAAAATAATACTGTAGTGATTTCCATACATTTTTTGCAGTACCCTTGAAGCAGCTATCATTGGCGAAACTACAGGCATCAAATACTGTGTTAGTTTTGGATAGTGCTTTTCAACCAGGTTGATGATGACCGGGCAGGGAGAAGTTAGTACAGGTTTTTTTTGTTGGTCCCTGACAAACTGTTTGTTATATTCTTCTGCCACTAACTCTGCTCCATAGGCGACTTCACAAACTTTGTCAAAGCCTAGCTCTTTTAGTACCCCAATAGTCCTATAAGGGTCTTTCTCGAAGGCTGCTACGAAAGACGGGGCAAGTAGAGCTATTGTTTTTTGTTTTTTTAATAGGTTTAATACATTATCTTTATCGTTTTGGACTTCTTTGGCGTTTTGGGAGCAGACTTTTCTACACTGTCCACAATTAATGCAGTATTTTTCTATTATTTGGGCTTGCCCATCCTCAACTTTTATTGCCTTGACAGGGCAATTTCTAATACAGGCGTAACAATGCTTGCAGTTGTTATAAATTGTACTTATTATTGCCAAAAATCTCACTCCTGTGAATTTTTGTATTAAAAACAAAACTTAGTTTATTATGAATTTAAAGCAAAATAATACTTGGCTTCCATTATAAAACAATTTTATTATTTATGCCAGGCTAACTAAACAAATATGTAGTGTAGGCACAACACAGTGTAGCGTTTTTTCTACAACAAACAGGATATAAAACAGCAAAACAGGGCTTTTAACAATATTCTGAGTTGGTATAATTTTTGCAATTTAATTAATAAGTGAAAAGATTACAACAATTCTAACAAGGGGGCTTGCTATATATGGATAGCAAAACAATGTCAACAACAAACCATAAACTTGAATTGATATTAGAGAAATATAAGGGAAGAGAAGAGTCTTTGATAACTGTACTTCAAAAAGCACAGGACCTATACGGGTATCTGCCGCACGAAGTTATAGTTCGGGTAGCAGAGGCACTTGATCTGTCGCTAAGCAGGGTGTATGGTGTGGTGACTTTTTATTCTCAGTTTTATCTTAAGCCCAGGGGTAGAAACATTATTAGGATTTGTCAGGGGACGGCATGTCATGTCCGAGGTATAAAAAAGATTATAGGTAAGGTAAAGGAAGAGATTGGGATTGATGAGGGTGAGACCACAGAAGACTTGAGATTTACCCTTGAATCAGTTGCCTGTATAGGAGCTTGTGGTCTTGCTCCTGCGATAATGGTTAATGACGAAACTCATGGCAGGCTTACTCCTGATAGGGTGCCACTTATTCTTTCCATGTATGAATAACATTGACTCTGGTGCAAAAAGTCTATTCACATAAGTAAAGTGTTTTTAATTGATACATCTAAGATTCGTTAGCAGTCGAAATAAGACTACCTAATCCAAGAACTCATCCTGAGTTCAATTAGCTAATGACATCCTGCCATTAGGCCTTATTTCTCCAGCTTCCTCATCAAGATGTATTGCAATTAAAAACAAAACTTTGCTCATATGACTTTTTGCACCTTAGTCAAAAAAATTATAGGGGGGTTTACTTTGAAAAAGATTCAGGTTCTAGATGATCTAAAAACATATAGAGAGAAGGCAAAAGATACAGTGTCGAAGGATTACAGCGAAGGCATTAAAGTGATTATCGGCATGGGTACTTGTGGCAAAGCTGCGGGGGCAGCAGAAGTTAGAGCTGAGGTATTGAATGAACTGCAAAAAAGAAAAGTTGAAGATATAAGTGTCAATCAGACAGGGTGTATAGGTATGTGTGATTATGAAGTGCTTCTTGATGTGATGCGCCCAGGGGAAGGTAGAGTGACATACGGTAGGGTGACGCCAAGAGATATCTCTAGGATAGTAGGCGAACACGTTATAAATGGTCGTATAGTAGAAGACAAAGTTCTTTGTAAGATATCAGAAGAAGAATTAAAAAATGTTCTTATATGAGAAGCAATAGTCGCTATAAAAGTTGTTAGAAATTATTAGAAGTGTTAGAAGCTTAAGGATAAGGGGGAGATGTAGATGAACTATTACAGTAGGCACCTTTTGGTATGTGGAGGGGAAAGATGTACATCAGCTAGTGAGGATAGTGTAAAAGCTACTTTTATGAAAGAGCTAAAGAAAAATAATTTGGATAAAGAAATAAAGATAATGGAAACAGAGTGTCATGGGCTATGTGACAGCGGGCCTATAGTAGTCGTATATCCTGAAGGTATTTTGTATAGTAAAGTTAAAAGTGAAGATGTAAAAGAAGTAGTTAAAGAACATTTGATTAATGGGAGAAAGGTATCCAGATTAATTTATAGAGAGCCCTATTCACTAGACAAGGTACCTGAATACCAGGAGTTGGATTTTTATAACAAACAGGTTAGAAATGTTCTTGGTAACTGTGGGATTATTAACCCGGATAGCCTGGAAGAATACGTTGCTTCAGGGGGATATAAGGCTTTGGAAAAAGTCCTTGCAGATATGAATCCAGAAGAAGTAATAAAAGAAATAAAAGACTCTAGCTTAAGGGGCCGGGGCGGTGGAGGTTTTCCCACGGGTCTTAAATGGAGCTTTTGTGCAGAGGCAACTGGAGATAAAAAATATATTATCTGTAATGCTGATGAGGGAGACCCTGGAGCTTTTATGGATAGAAGTCTCTTAGAGGGAGACCCACATAAAGTGATAGAAGGTATGATTATAGCTGGGTATGCTATTGGAGCAAGTGAAGGCTATATCTATATAAGAGCAGAATATCCCCTGGCAATAGAAAGGCTTGAGCAGGCAATAGCCCAGGCAGAAGAACTTGGATTATTGGGAGATAATATTGCTTCGAGCGGATTTAGCTTCAAATTACAAATTAAAGAAGGTGCAGGGGCTTTTGTATGTGGTGAGGAGACAGCACTTATAGCTTCTATTGAAGGACAGAGAGGAGTGCCAAGGTTTAGGCCTCCTTTTCCAGCGACGAAAGGGCTATTTGGGAAGCCGACAACGATTAATAATGTAGAGACTTTTGCCAACGTCCCTGTGATTATAAATCAGGGAGCAGACAAATACGCAGGCACGGGTACAGAAAAAAGCAAAGGTACTAAAGTTTTTGCCCTGACAGGTAAGCTAAACAATACCGGTTTAGTTGAAGTTCCTATGGGTATTACAGTGAGAGA
Organism: Natranaerofaba carboxydovora; assembly: GCF_022539405.1. Taxonomy (NCBI): domain Bacteria; kingdom Bacillati; phylum Bacillota; class Clostridia; order Natranaerobiales; family Natranaerofabaceae; genus Natranaerofaba; species Natranaerofaba carboxydovora. The sequence goes on from NZ_CP054394.1 coordinate 345,116, forward strand.
GATAGTTTATGAAGTTGGTGGTGGAATTCTTGATGACAAGAAGTTTAAAGCCGCCCAGATTGGAGGGCCTTCAGGAGGGTGTTTGCCGGAGAGGTTGATTGATCTGCCTGTGGATTATGATTCGCTAACCTCAGAAGGGGCTATAATGGGTTCAGGTGGTCTTGTAGTGATGGATGAAACTTCCTGTATGGTTGATGTGGCTAAATACTTTCTTACCTTTACCTGTAATGAATCCTGTGGTAAATGTACTCCCTGTAGAGAAGGTAATATGCGCCTTCTAGAACTTTTGGAAAAAGTCTGTGAAGGAAAAGGAGAAGAAGAAGACATAAAGAGGCTGGAGTCTCTTGGCGAAAAGATAAAAGCAAGTGCTCTATGTGGTCTTGGTCAGACTGCACCAAATCCAGTATTAAGTACGATCAAACATTTTAGGGATGAATATGAAACCCATGTTGTTGACAAAAAATGCCCCGCTGGAGTTTGTGAGGAGTTATTCTATTACTTGATTGACAGTGAGGCGTGTGTCGGATGTAGAGCATGTGTTAAGGTTTGTCCTTCTGAAGCTATTGTCGGAGAAAAAAGACAGCCTCACTATATTGACATGGAAAAATGTGTCAAATGCGGTGCTTGCATAGACGAATGTCCGTTTAATGCAATTATTATAGAATAACTTAGGAGGAGAGTGATTCGAATGGAACAGGTTACTTTAAAAATAGATGGGGAAGAAGTAAAGGTTGATAGAGGTGCTACTGTTTTAGAAGCTGCAGAGAAAATAGGGATAAAAATACCCACACTGTGTTATCATCCGGCGTTAGAACCTGAGGCAGGATGTAGGATATGCGTCGTTCAGCTAGGAGATAGCAGCAAACTAACTGCTGCATGTGCAACCCAGGTTGAAGATAATATGGAGATCAAAACAAAATCAAAGCTGGCAAAGGATACAAGAAAGACAAATTTGGAGTTAATTTTGGCTAACCACCCTCTAAAATGTACCAGCTGCTGGCGCAATCTTAACTGTGAGCTTCAAGAACTTGCCCATCAAATGGGTGTGGAAGAAAGTATCTATGCAGGAAGAAAGCGTGAGCTGCCTGTAGATGATAGTAGTGCCGGTATAACAAGAGAGCCGGAGAAGTGCATTCACTGTGGACGATGTATTAACGTATGCAGTGAAATACAAAGCGTGGATGCCCTTGGATTTTTGAAACGGGGTTTTGAAACAGAAGTCGGCACACCCCCGGGGATAAACCTGGCTGACAGTGTTTGTGTGCAGTGCGGCCAGTGTGCAGCTTACTGTCCTGTGGGAGCAATATATGAAAGCACTTCAATAAATGATGTTTGGGAAGCTATATACGACCCCCAAAAACATGTAATAGTTCAGACAGCACCTGCAGTTCAAGTGAGTTTGGGAGAGGAGTTAGGAGCTTCTCCTGGAATTTCTGTGACGGGGAAAATGATATCTTCTCTAAGAAAGCTTGGTTTTGACCGGGTGTTTAGTACAGAATTTACTGCCGATGTGGTCATTATGGAAGAAGGACATGAACTTTTAGATCGCATTAACAAAAAAGGACCTCTTCCGTTAATAACATCCTGCAGCCCTGGATGGATAAAATTTATAGAGCACTTTTATCCCGATCTATTGGATTATGTCTCGACTTCTAAATCACCTCAGCAGGCTTTTGGGGCTTTGGCCAAATCTTATTACCCGGGGAAAAAAGGTATTGACCCAGAGAGTGTATTTGTGGTTTCTGTAATGCCCTGTACAGCTAAGAAGTTTGAGGCAAAAAGGCCTGAGATGGAAAATAAGGGTCTACGGGACGTGGATGCTGTACTTACAACTAGAGAGTTATCTCGTATGATTAAAGAGGCAGGAATAGACTTTTGGGGATTAGAAGAAGGAGTATATGATAACCCCCTTGGTATACAAACGGGAGCGGCAACTATCTTTGGGGCAACAGGTGGAGTGTGTGAAGCAGCCCTTCGTACTGTGTATGAGCTGGTTAATGAAGAAGAACTGCCTTCGATGGAATTTGAGCCGGTGAGGGGATTAAATGGGATAAAAGAAGCTAATACAAAACTTGGTGATATGGAAGTGAAAGTAGCTGTTATAAACGGCTTAAAAAATGCACGTACTGTCTTAGATGAGTTAAGAAATGGTAGGTGTGAATATGATTTTATTGAGATTATGGCTTGCCCTGGAGGGTGTATTGGAGGTGGAGGGCAGCCTATACCATCTAACAAAGATGTATTGGAATCAAGAATTAAAGCCATCTATCAAGTTGATGAGAAACAAACTATTAGAAAGTCCCATGAAAATCCAGCTGTTAAAGAACTTTATCGCGACTTTCTAGAAAAACCACTAGGGCACAAATCCCATGAATTACTTCATACTAAATATTTTGAAAGAAATAAGCTTTAGGTTTTAATTAAAATGGCCTCCTGATAATAAAAGTTGGGAGGCTTTTTTTGATATTGTAAAATTTTATTTTACTATGCAAATTTCTAATAAATTGTTATACTTTAACTATCATTAATATTCTGTTTTTCTGCTTATTGTATTTTTATTATTTTAACTTTTTGTACTATATATTTTAGAATGGGTAGTGCTGGGTTAATCAAAGAGGTGATTTGATAGTGCCTGAAGTTAGAAAGTATACTGGTAAAGATTTTGACAAATTAATGGAGCAAGCTGCCAGGGACTTTAAAACTAAAAAAGAGAACCTTGAATATGAAATAGTTCAGGAAAAAGAAAAAACAGGGCTCTTTACATACTCCCCCTGGATAGTAAAAGTTAGAAGAGACAGAGACAAGGATGCAAGATATAAAGATGGAGATTTCAAAATAGAAGAAACTGATGATGGCCGTGTATTGTTGACAGTTACTCCTGCAGGAACGAGAGGCGAGAACGTTACATTTAAAGATATAGAGAGGGCATTAAAAGCAAAAGAGTACGAAGTAGAAAAAAAGTATAAGATCAATAATGTTATTGAACTAAAAAATAGTGATCCAACAGATATAACTGAAACACTTAAAAAAGTGAAAGAAGATGGAAGTTATGAAGTTGAAATTAGCGAGGATAACATGGAGGTATTATTAAAAGTTGAGAAGCCAAAGGGAGAAGGAGAATATATAAATCCTTCTGATGTAATAGAATACATAAAAAATCAAGGGATGCCTGTAGACAGAATAGATGTTGGTTTGGTAGAAAAGTTAGCAGATAGAGGAAGTGAAGGTGATTTTATAAAAATAGCTGAAGGTATAAAACCTCAAAAGGGTAAAGATGGGGAAATAGAGTATTATTATTCGGCAAAAGAAAAAAAGCCAGTTGAAAACGAAGATGGTAGTGTAGATCATTATAATATTAAAAACGTAAACAATGTAAGGTCAGGCCAGGTATTGGCTAAGAGAATTCCCCCTGGCGAGGGGATAAGTGGAGAAGATTTGTTTGGCAATACTATAGAAGCTGAAGATGGTGAAGATGTACAGCTGTTAGCAGGGACAAATGCGACTATTGAAGAAAATCAGTTAATAGCAGAAAAAAGTGGTCAGGTTGTAATGGACGAAGAAGGATATGTTAATGTATATGAGGTTTATGTATTAGAGAAAAACCTTGATCTGACCACTGGCAATCTAGATGTGGTAGGCGGAGTTGTAATTAAAGGTGATGTAAGGGAAGGTATGAAGGTTAAAGCAGAAGGTGATGTTGAGATACATGGAACTGCTTCTTCTTGTATAATTGAAGCTGGTGGAGATGTTTTTATTAAACAGGGAATTGTAGGTGAGAGTAAAAGCTCAATTAACTGTAATAACAACCTGATATGTAAATTTATCGAAAACGCAGAGGTTTTTGTAGACGGGGATTTACATGTTACAGATGCTATTATGCATAGTCATGTTGAAGCTGAAAATATATACTGCTATGAAGGTAAGAAGGGCTTGGTTGTAGGTGGGTTTTTAAAAGCCGGATACGAAATAAAAGTAAAAAATCTTGGTGGTGAAATGGGGGCTAACATTGAAGTAGAAATTGGGGTTTCTCCCAAGTTAAAAAGAAGGCATGATTATATACAAAAGAACATCAATAATATTAAAGAATACCTGAAAGATCTTGAGAGTAAAGATGGTTTTTCTAATGACGAAGAAATAATGCAAAAAAGAAAAGATTTAGAAGATCTTTTAAAAGCTTATCAAAAGGACCTTGGAATAGTAGAAGAAGAAATTGATAGAGAAAAGATGATAGACTGCAAAATCGAAGTGCTTGAAAAAGCTGCAGAAGGGGTCTATCTAAAAATTAATAAACAGGTACATAAATTAAAAGAGGAGAAAGAGAAAGTGATTATAAAGGAGTCAAAAGAAAAAGATAGTGTAATTTTTGAGGCTATATAAGCTTAATTTCAGAGGAATTGACTAAGGAATTAAAATTAAAGAAGCACAATTAATTAGATATTGTACTTCTTTAATTCTTTAAGATTGTCAAAATCAATGAACATATTTACCAATCCATAGATAACATAAAGGCTTAAAACAGCTAGGGTTAAATAGGGAAATGCTATAAAGATAATCATTGCCACGATAGGGATTAATAAATGATATACTTTGCCTGGTCGATAATTTTTTAACGAAGGATAGGGTATGTCGGTAATCGTTAGGTACCCTAAAACTATGATTACTATAAACTCCAAAAAGAATGGAAATACCCCTAAATAACTGATTAGTGCCACGATTATTCCGGCAACATTGATTGGTAGTCCAGGAAATTCTTCCTTTGCAGAGCCGTATAAAAACATTGCATTGTATTTAGCTATATGATAAGTGCCAAATAGCAAAAAGATTATCGATGGAATGTAGTAGGGAATGCTTAGTTCCCCTGGACTCACTAGATAAAAATAAGTAGGTACTATTCCAAAGGAAAAGTAATCACTTAAAGAATCAAGCTCTTTTCCAACTACGCTTGTTACGTTTAGTTTGCGGGCTATCCTTCCATCAATACCATCAAAAAATAAAGCTAGTATTATTATGGATAGAGCTAATCTTGTGTTGTCTGTGTAAAGCAATGTTAGTGCAATAAAGCCAAGAGAAAGATTAATAAATGTAAAGATAGAAGGTAGCCATTTTGCGGTGTTTATCATTGTCAAATTCCTCCATATTATTGCGATGTATTTATTAATATGCTCTAAAAACTTGCTGTTTATTATATTTCTTTATTATATTAAAATTACCTTTAAAAGATTATAATTAAAATAAAATAAATTAGCAATAGATAGGAGGAATGAACATGGGAGAGGAAACAGTATCTAATGAAATAAAAGATTATATATTGAGACTTAATCAAGCTACACCTTACCACAGGCTTTTGGATATGAACATAACTAAAATTAAAAAAGGTTACTGTGAGGCAAAACTAGTAGTTGAAGAAAAACATGCGAATCCAATGAGGATTGCTCATGGAGGGGTGGCTTTTTCTATATTAGACACAGTATCTGGAAGTGCGGCTAGAACAATTGGGTACGAAGTCTCTACAGTTGAGATGAATATCAGTTACTTTAATCCTTCTTACATAGGAAATGAATTAACAGCATTAGGTAAAGTGTTAAAAGCAGGGAAGAAAATAATTGTTGTTGAGGGGAAACTATATCACGAAGGAAAATTGTTATCCGTCTCAAGACAAAATTTAATGAACTTGGGCCCACTGAATTTAGAATAATTTGATGTTTTTTGTATTGTTTTATATAGTTTTGTCGACAAGAAGGTATAATCTTACAAAAATAGAATTAAATTATACAAATAAAATTTTCTGACTAATAAAACTTCTCGCTGGAGCGCTATGTATTCAGTTAATAAAGTCAAGCGGCAAAACAACAAAAAATGGGAGGTGGGGAAAAATTTGTGAAAAAGATAAACAAAAAGAAAAGAAGTTATTAGAAGCTCTAGAAATAGTAGATGAATTCGTTAAAGAAGAAAAGGATAGGTTGGAGGAAGGGCGTTCTATGTCAAGTGCCAATAAGAATAGGTTAAACACTGCAAGGAAAATCATTAATGAAACAGTTATTAATTGTGAAACAGCTACTGACACAAAAAAAGGTCAATCGAAGCCCCTAAACATTAAACATTAAATACACCTTTATTATTATTTTTCTTTTATTTTAACTTTTTATCTAAAAAAACTAAAAATGCTGTTTTAAATATTTAGTTTATATTAGAGATTTCGTTGTATTTATTAAGAACTACATCTAATTCTTTGCTTTTTTGTATAACTTCAGGATTTTGGAAACTCCCTTTGTTCTGCACTAAGTCTTTTATCTCATCACGAATTCTCTCTATATCTTCAAGAGTTTTTTGAAGTTCCATTTTAATCACCACCAAAATTAATAGAGTTATTTTTTAATAAAAAATAAAATATATTTTGAACTATTAGATAATATTAGATTATTAGCAAAAATAGAGATGCCTTTATAACATTCAACAAAAAATAACAAAACCCTTCAATATTTAGTAATTTTATATAAAAAATTTAAAAATTTCCTAAAACTCCGTAAAAGGAGTTTTTTCTTTGTTAGTGAACAATTATTGTAACACTTTGTTTTTCTTGCTATAATTAACTAACTAATTATAGCATTATTATATTAAGCTAAGGAGGCAATTATGAAAGGACCTCTATATATTGTTTTGTTAGCTACCTTATTTGTTAGTCTAATAGCTTATCTAACAGGCGGTATTTCATTGTTAATAGAAGGTATGGGAGCGACTTTACATACTTTAATACAAGCTATTCCTCTTATTTTAGCTGCATTTGTAGTTGTAGGACAACTTCAGCAGTTAGTTTCTACAGAAGTTATTAATAAGATGCTGCAAAGATTTAGCGGTCTTAAAGGTATAATTGTAGCCTCTGTTGCTGGAGGTATATTTCCTGGCCCTCCTTATGTTTACTATCCATTCTTAGCTAGCTTCAAGGAGAAAAAAATTCCCTTTTATCTCTTTTTTACCTTTATAGTAGGAAAGCAAACGTATGATTTTGCCAGGCTTCCTATGGAAGTAAGTTTAATAAATCCAGGGATAGCACTATTGAGAAATATAATAACTGCCCCTGTACCAATAATTATGGGTATATTGTCTCGCTATATTTACTTAGATATAAATACAGATGTTTTTTTTGAAGAGAGGGATGATTAATGCTTTTGCCTACTCTTTTTTTTGTAATAGTAGCTATTGTATTAATTGTTTTAAATTCAAAAAAAGGCAGACATAGAACAGGTTTAAAAAGCGGAGCAAAACAGTTGGCGGCTGTTTTGCCTGTAATATTAATAGCTTTTATGCTAGCAGGTATGATTGAAGTTATCATTCCTGAGGAATTTGTTAAGCAGTGGCTTGCTCGAGAGGCTGGTTTTAGAGGGGTGATCTTAGGTACTATAGGTGGCAGCTTGTTAGCAATGGGTCCTTATGCTTCATTTCCCATAATAGCCTCTATTTTTGCGGCCGGGGCAGGACTTGGAACGGTAGTATCGTTAATTTTTGCCTGGTGCTTACTTGGGCTTAGTAGACTTCCGTATGAGTTGGGTTTCTTTGGTCCTCGTTTTGCAATCGCCAGGTTATCTCTTAGTGTTCCTTTTTGTTTGCTTGCTGGTGTGATAGCACATGTAATAGAATTAATTTTATATTGATTTGAAAGGACAAGTGAGTTATATGTCAGAAAATAAAGATGAAGATGTAGAAAAAGATATAAATGTTAATTCGGTTATTTCTTTAACTTTAGGTGTTTTATCGATAATTATTTTCCCTTTTATTGGCTGGATATTGGGTTTGGCTGGTTTGATTTATAGTAGAAGAAGTTTTAAAGAAATTGGTGAAACTGGTGAACATGGTAAAAACCTTGCCACTGCTGGAAGGATCTGTAGTATAGTTGGGGTTTTAGTAAGTTTTTTGTTTTTGATTGTTATTATTGGTGGGTATGTAATGTACAGAAGTGGTATTTGATTTATTCTATACCCAGTGAATTTAATATTTTATCGAAGGAACCCATGCTGGGAATCAAGAAAAAACGCCCACCTATATTGTTATTTTCGTTACTGAAAATAGTTTCTATTAAAAGCACACGATCACTAACGTCTTTTACTTGAGAGGTTATAGTTTCTAAAAGTGAATTGTCTTTATCGACGGAGATATTAGGTGTTGAAGGTTGAAAATCCAACTTGGTTAACATCGATAGAGCTCCGAGATACGAGCTTGCTGTGATATTACCAGTTTCCTTCAGTGCAGATATCTCCATTTCTTCTAACTCCTTATTTAATATATCTTTAGGCACTTCCTTCTTCATTAATTCATTTACAAGCTTTATACCATCTACGTAGTCAAGGATTAATGCTATGGTGCCTGGAGCATCGCCTTCAATTTTCAGATACACTCCAATAACTTTATCCTGGGAGTTTTTTAAAAAATCTGCAATTTCATCAAAGTTAATAACACCTACTTCTGGTACACTCATATTTATCCTACTTGAAAGAAAATGAGAAAGGGCAGTTGCTGCATTGCCCGCGCCAATATTTCCTGCCTCTTTTAAGACGTCTAATTTTTGTTCATTTATCTTAGGTTCAGTCATAATATCCACCTCCAAAGACCTTATTCGAGAATTATAATTATTAACAATATATATTACATAAATAATATTCGTCAGTTGTTTATCTTTTCCTGCATATTTTTATATTTTCCAAATAATAATTTAGGACAGATCGCTTGTAGAACGACCTGTCCTAATGAAAGGATTATGCCAGCATGTCTAGATTACTTCCTTTGTGTGGCTCCATTGATTGCATCTCTTGTTGTGCTCCTTCTCCTACTTCTTCAATCATGTCAACCATGTTTTCTCCCGAGGTCTCTTCAGCTTCCATTGCCAAATTTTTGACTTGTGTATCTACTTGTTGTGCTAGGTTCTGCTGGGCCATTTGCTGAGATAGTGCTGCTACATCCACTAGCTAGCACCTCCTTTCGCCAAAATAAATACTGGCACTTACAATGCTAACAATTATTAAAATTTTATCCAATATTTAAGCATAAATGTTTACAAAATTTTTATTTATTAAACATTATAATTTAAGATTAAATATAAAATTTAATATTTTACAAAAATCAATTATAAATCTATAATGTAAAAAGCTAAATAATTATTTTACAAAAAAGAGGGATTTGAAAATGTCGAAAGATAGAGTTATCAATAGAATTGATGGTAATGGAAGTGACAAGATACCAACGGGGGAGCTACTTATAGACGAAGAAGTTATAAAATCATATTTAAAATATGATAAAGTGACTTTTGATGAAAAAAAGGAATTTGTAAATGAGCTTGATCTGGATATAATTACGATAAACCCAGATATAAAAGAGGATTCAATAGACTGGAAGGATCTAGAGAAGTGGGCCGGAAATGATATTTTTAAATTTGTATTGTTAGATGGCTTGTTTGGCTGGGGTGTTGATGAAATGGGGTTTGAGGCTTTTATGATTGCCCTGATGAAGCAGTCAAAAGAATTTGAGGATCTAAAAGGTAAAGTTAGAGAATCATTTGGTAAAGTGGCAGAAAATATAGAGGGTAGAGGGGCAGATGGGATTATAATAGCAGACGATATAGCTTATAATAAAGGAGTTATTGTAAGACCATCATTACTTAGAGAATACTACTTTCCCTGGTTGGCTGAAATTGTTGAGATATTCAAGGAACTTGGGTTTTATGTGTTTTTTCATTCTGATGGATATTTAAAAGATGTTATTGATGATTTGATAGGGACAGGGATTGATGGAATGCAGTGTATTGAAAGGGCTGCTGGTATGGATGTTGATTCATTGATTGAAAATTATGGGGAAAAGCTTTGTTTTTGGGGTAATGTTGATATTAGTGAGCTTATGAAACCTTTGAATGAAGAAAAATTAACAGATTTAATAAGAAGCTATGTTCCCCAAAAAGCTAATGCAAGATATATTTTTGGTACTAGTAGTGGCCTTGTAATGGGAGTGGATTCAGATAATTTGAAGATTTACAAGAAGATAAAAGAGTAAAGTTTTAACCCGTCTAAATAATATAGGCGGGTTATTTTTATAACAACAATTTAACTTTTTTAAGATTTGTTTGTTGGTTTTTGTAGGTTTTACTATGAAAAAGTAGGTTGGGTGATATATTATCATCGGAGATAAAGACGGTTTTATAACTAACAATTATTGGAGGTGTTTTTTAAAATGGAAACGACTGAAATGGTACCGCTTTCAAGTTGGCTATTTATTATCATACCTGCAACGATTGCTTACATTGGTGCTATTTACTGGTATTTTAATACTACCTAGGCTATTTGAGTGATCAACTAACAAAGGAGGGGAAAACTTATGTTTGAAGAAGTACAAACGGTAATTGCCGGATTTGCATTAATATATCTTGTAGTATTAATGGTTCTAGGGGTAGTGGCTGCGAAACGGATGAAAAACCTTGAGGATTATTTATTAGCTGGTCGTAATATAGGACCCTGGGTTTTAGCATTTACTTTTAGTGCAACTGGAATGAGTGGTTGGCTTGCCATGGGATTTGCAGGTTATGTCTATGAATCAGGCTTTGAACCTACCTGGACAATGGTTCCAAGTGCAACCCTGGGTATTTTATTAAGTTTTGTCCTTGTAAGTAAGCTGATTAGAACTTATTCACATAAAACAGATTCTATTACAATACCTGATGTACTAGAAAACAGATATTATGATAAAGATAAAGGACGAATCTTAAGAGTCGTGTCTATGCTTGTTATACTTGCTGCTGCCCTTGCGTATGTTAATGGACAGTTAGTTGCGACAGGTTCTACTTTTGAAACCCTTATGGGTTGGGACTATTTAATTAGCGTTGTAGTTGCAGCAATAGTATTTAAAGTATATACCATTCTCGGAGGTCTTTTGGCTATTGCTTGGACTGACTTTATCCAGGGAATACTAATGGTAACAGGAGCTGCCCTTGCAGGTATTTTTGCAGTTTCATTTGCCGGTGGATTTGGCGAATTTTCTATGGAGCTTGCCAAAATACCTGAATCAGATCCAGACTTTTTAATAACTCCGTTTTATAGTAGTTCAATTATTATTCTTGGAATCACTTTGTTTCTTGGAGATGGCATTATGTGCTGGGTCGGTCAGCCGACTTTGATGGTTCGCTATATGTCATCTAGAAGCAGAAAAACTCTGAATTTGACGGGGGTACTGGCTGTATTTATTCAGTCTATATTATTTTTTGGTACCTTTTTGGCAGCGTTATATATGCGTACCCAATACCCAACTCCAGACCAGCTTCCTCTAGCTGGAAACACAGAAACAGTCCTTATTCAATTCTTTACTGTAGCGACTCATCCTATCTTTGCAGGTCTTTTTATAGGTGGACTTTTGGCGGCTATTATGTCTACTGCAGACTCAATGCTTCTTATGGGTACTTCTACAATAGTTAATGATGTCTATGCAAAAATGATTAATCCACAAGCTTCTGGCAAACAACTATTATTTTATGGAAGGATAATTACTGTTGTAATGGGATTGATTGCTTTATTTATGGCTCTTGATGGAGGGTCGGTACTTTGGATCTCCTGGTTTGGTTGGGGTACTCTTGGACTTTTCTTTGCCCCTGTAGTACTAGGTTTATGGTGGAAACGTGCAACTAGAGAAGGAGCAATTAGTGGTCTTATAACAGGCCTTGTAGTAATGATTATCTGGACAATATTTAATCTTGGGGATTATGTTTTTCCTGGATTTGCAGGAATAACTTCGGCTTTGATAGTAACTATAGCAGTGAGTTTATTTACTGAAGAACCTCCTAAGGATGTTCAAGATTTGGTTGATGAAACTCATCAAGAAAATAGAACAGAAGAAGTTATTGAAGAAAAAGAAGAAGGCGTTAACCTGTCAGAAATTTTGCCAAGGGAAAAACTACTTGATTTAACCAGTGTCTAAAAAAGGAAATATCAATAAAAAGAATTAGCTCCACCTAAGTGAAGAGTGAAGGGGAGGTAACTTGCTTTGAATAAATATGTTAAAGAAAACATGCTTGATATTGTAGATAGTCAAGTTGATAAAGAAATGGCAGAAGAAATAGTAAAGGCCTGGGCTAAAAATAAAAAAATAAATGTTGATATTATTAGTTCGAACAGAATATTGTATCCATTTTATTTTGGAGAATGCTTTATTACAATAAGGCGAATACCTCCCCTTTCTCCAAGAGAGATTTTGCACCGTTGGTTTTTTGATTCAATAACTGGTCAACCATTTATGGTGCCAGAAAAGCCTGGGTCTAAGGAAGAAAAATGTCCTGATAATATGGAGATTCTATCTCCTGTTATAAAGGAAGAAGCTATCAAAAAGGATATGATTGACCATTCCCAAAGATATGTGATAAGGTTCTATAAATACTTTTTTACTCCAGATATTGTAGTAGAAGAGATAAATCTTATGTATGTAATGGTATGGATATTTAGGTTTAAGGATAACAAAAACGACTATGATAGGTTTATTGGGGTTAACTCTTGGAGCGGAAATCCAATGGAATTAGAGAATTAAAATCCTGGATTTTGGTACAAAAAGTCTATTCACAAAAGTATAGCGTTTTTAATTGATACATCTAAGATTCGCTAGCATTCGAAATAAGGATTCCTAATTTAAGAACTCGTCCTGAGTTCAATTAGCTAATGACATCCTGCCATTAGTCCTTATTTCTCCTGCTTTCTCATCAAGATGTATTACAATTAAAAACAAAAATTTGTTCATATGACTTTTTGCACTAGAATCAAATCTGGATTTGTTTTTTCTTTAGAAGATCAAAAATTTGATATGGTATGAGGGATTAATTGCTTCTGCATTAATTATTAATCCGGAGCGTAATTAGGCTCCGGATTAATAATTAAAGTAGAAATGAAGGGGGAATATAAATTGCAAAGAACAATGAAAATTGCGGCATGTCAAATGGAATCTAAGCCGCTTGATTTGAGAAAAAACATAGAAATTGCTAAAGAGTATATAAACATTGCAAAACAAAAAGAAGTATCTGTGGTGTGCTTTCCTGAACTATGTTTGTCTGGATATCATTTAGTTCATAAGGAAATTTATCCCGTTTCCTTGAAGATTAATTCTGACGAAATAAATGAGTTTAGAAATATTGCAAAAGAGAATAATCAGGTGATTATACTTCCTTTTGCTGAACGGACAAAAATACCAGGGCAAATGTTTAATACAGCTGTTATTATAGATGATAGCGGAGAAATTGCAGGGGTGCATCGTAAGTTTTATTTATGGGATGATGAAAAACACTGCTTTAGAAGAGGAGATAAATTTATGTCATATTCAACTTCTAAAGCTAAAATAGGAATTAATATATGCTATGATGCGGAATTTAGTGAGCCTCCAAGGATCAATGCCTTACAGGGTGCACAGATTTTGTTTGTACCTTCGGTCTGGAGTTTTACTGCAGAGCCAAGGTGGGATATTCAGCTTCCAGCCAGAGCTCTTGACAACTCCTTTTATGTAGTTGGTGTTAATACCATTGGTGAGAATGCATGTGGTAAGAGTATATTTTTGTCTCCCGAGGGTGAAATATTAAAGCAAGCACCTGTAAAAGAAGAAGAGATTTTAATTTGTGAAGTTAATCTGGCTGAAGTAGATAAAGTGAGAGGGAAAATTCCCTACATTAAAGATTATGAAGAAGGTTTGTTTGACCAAATTTAAACTATTAAATTATTATTCAGCAAAGTTGGTGCATGATAATGTATAAAAGTATCAACTCAAATGTGGCTCTACACGTCTTGGTTATATCAATAATAATTGGGTTATCAGGATTAATAGAGATAACTCCAGTTGGGACAAGTATTAGATTCGCTCCGGCCAGTATTTTATTGATGCTGGTGGTTTTAATATTTAATAAAGTTCCCTTACTTTTAACTGGGATTTTTACTTCTATTTTTATATTAACTTTTCGTTTAACCAGGAACTTATTTTTTTTGGAACCGGGACTGAATTATTTTGGTTATTTTATTGAAGAATTCCCGGGGGCATTTTATTATTTTTTATTATGCTTTTTTATTTGGATTTTTAACATAAGGCAGTACCAAAAAGTTCCTTATTTAATGGGAGGTTTATTGGTATTATCTGATGTTTTTGCTAATGTGGTAGAGTTACTAATTAGATATGGGCTAGATGTAAATGTTTTATCCTTCAGAGCTCTAGGTATTTTGCTAGGGGTCTCTCTTGTCAGAGTTGCATGGGTAATTGGGATAGCTGGACTAGTTTGGGTTAGTCAACAAAGGACTAAACATGAACAAGAACGTATTCGCTTAGATGAATTAACATTGTTAACCTCTGGTTTATATACAGAGGCCTTTTTGTTAAAAAAAGATGTAAAAAACATAGAAAATGTAATGGCAAGAGGTTATAAAATTTATCGTGATTTAAAAAAAGACTCACCGTATGCAGAGATGATCTTGGATGTTACTAGACAGGTGCATGATGTTAAAAAAGATATAAAAAGGACTTTGTCTGGACTTGAAAAAGTAATAAAAGATGAAAATCATTATTCTGTTTTGACTGCAAATGAACTTATTGACATGGTTATCAGAAGTAATATTTATTATGCTCAAAATTTAGAAAAAAAAGTACGTTTTATAAATCAATGTAAAGTTGATATGATTATTTATAAAGTATACCCGATGGTTTCTATTCTCAATAATCTTGTTGGCAACTCATTAGAGGCTATTGAGAAAGAAGGAGTAATAGAAATAGGTGCTAAACTAGGAAAAGACAGTGAGAATGATAATAATGGAGAAGATTTTGTATGGTTTTGGGTTTGTGATTCTGGTAAGGGTATATTGGATAATCATGAGAATTTGATCTTTGATCCGGGTTATACTACCAAATATACAAATGAAGGTAATGCAGCAGGAGGAATTGGACTAACTCAGGTGGAAATATTAACAAAAGAGTTAGAAGGAAATATAAAAGTAGAATCAAAAGCCAGCTATGAAGATGGAACCGGGCTCGGTGGCGCCTGTTTTATAGTGTTAATTCCAGCCCAAAACCTTATGAAGGAGGGGTAACTTTTTGATGTGTGTTACCTTTTTTGTAGTAGATGATGATCGGGCTTGTCGTAGTATGCTTTCAGAAATTATTAAAGGAGAAGAACTTGGCAGGGTAATAGGTTTTGGGGAAGAAGGAACTGAGCAGGATTCTATAATTATTGAACATAATCCTGATATAGTTTTATTAGATCTATTATTACCCGGACAAGATGGAATCGAAATCGCCAGGAAATTAAAAGAAAAAAATTTTTCAGGAGAAATAATAATGATAAGCCAGGTAGAAACTAAAAATATGGTGGCTGAAGCCTATGAAGCAGGGATCGTATTTTATATAACTAAACCAATTAATAGAATTGAAGTTGTATCAGTTATAAGACAGGTAATTAATAACCTTAATATGGCAAGGTCTATAAATAAAATAAAAGAAACTTTGACTGTAATAAATGAAAATAAAGATATTGAGATAGTGGAAAATGAAGGTGAAAAATATGAAAACAGTAATAAAAACTTAGATTCTAATATCCGAGATAGTTCTTTGCAAATTCTTTCGGAACTTGGAGTGATGGGCGAATCAGGAGTGAATGATGTATGTGAGCTAGTTTTGTATTTGGCAGGAGTTAAATCTAAATCAGGTGAAACGAAAGATATAGCACGCCTTCAAGACCTTTATATGGAAGCTGCCAAAAATATATCTGGTACTAATCCAACAGAAAGTGACCTAAAGGCAAAAGAACAGCGCTTAAGGCGTGTAATCAGAAAAGCTATGGATAATCTTGCATCTATGGGCCTAGAAAACTTTCATGATCTTAGATTCGAGCATTATTCTGGGAAGTTTTTTGATTATCCAGAAATACGGAAAAGGATGAATGAGATAAAAAATGGAGCTTACAAAAGTGAAGCAAGGATTAATATTAAGAAGTTTTTGAATGCGATGGTGTTAGAAGTAATGTGACCGTCCCAGCAAAAAGGAGGGCTAGAGTTTGGATCTAAAAACTATAATTTCTAAGATGATTTCTATGTTTTTTGGATACTTTATATTTGCAATGGGCATTGTATTTATACTATATTCTGATTTGGGGCTTGGCCCCTGGGATGTTTTCCATAAAGGAGTTAGTTTAAATACTTTTCTCAGTTTTGGTCAGGTGATTCAAATAACCGGGCTTTTTTTATTGATATTATCGTATCTTTTAGGTGAAAAACCCGGTATTGGAAGTTTAGGGAATATGATTTTTGTTGGGCTTTTTGTCGATGTATTAGAAATGACAGGACTTTATAGATCTCCGGAAAATATATTTTTACAATTTTTAATGCTTGTTTTAGGAATGTTCTTAATTGGTTGGGCTACTTATTTTTACCTTAGAGTTGAGCTTGGTGCTGGCCCAAGGGATGGTCTGATGGTAGGTCTTGTCAAACTTTTGAACAAGCCTGTTTGGCTTATAAGAGGTGCAATTGAGCTAACGGCCTTAACTGTAGGTTTTATTTTAGGTGGACCTGTAGGTGTGGGTACTTTAATTGTGGCTCTCAGTATAGGTTATTTTGTTCAACTGGCTTTTTATATAGGAGGTTACGACGCCAAAAAAGCGAAACACTCTAATCTTAAAGATCAGTTAGGCATGATTATGCAAAGATAATAATAATTGAAAGTCTTCGCTCCAGACAAATGTTTCATCCATTTCTTCCTCATATTCTCCCGGGTTAGCTCCCTCAAATCTATATGAAAGCTTTAACTCCTGGAAGTAATTGAATTTGTATATTGTTTTCAATTAATAGTTTAATATACGAAGAAAGGGCTAAACCCCAAAAAAATTTTTTTTTCTTTTGGGATAGCCCCTTTCCTTTGACACAGCGTAATGGTTATAATATTGTTTTATTGTAATTACTCATTCCTACTCATATGCAATTACAATTTCGTTAGTAGATGCCAGCCAGTCTATATTACTGTCTAAGTTTTCAGCAACAAAACGTAGGGGTATATATGTTCTTTCGTTTTTAATTAATGGAGCTATATCCATAGTTTGTGAAGCGTTGTTAACTGTTATTCCCAGTTCTCCAATCCACATTTCTACTGTATTGTCATTTGCGCTAAGAGTTATTTTTTGGGTATTTCCGTCCCATCCCATTGAGCCTCCCATTTCTTCAACTATTGCTCTTATTGGAACCATGGTTCTCCCTGCCATTATCTCTGGTGTTGTTTCTCTACCTGGATCTATCTCTTTTTTTAAACCACCGGCACTCATAAAGGGATTATCAATTTGTAATACAATAAAACTTTTTAACACTCCAGGTTTGTATATCTCATCCCCGGTAGTTGTAGTAAAGGTAGCTATTACATCTCCAAGTTCTTCTTCAATACCCTGAAGAGGGTTAGCTTCTCTTAATACAGGTTTCACAGTATAATAATATGTGGTATTTGGTTGTACATTTACATCAGCAAAAGTTGTACTTGTTAGATGAAAGTCTGTAACAGATATACCTAATTCATTTTGAGACGTAGATCTAAAGATTCTATAGCCTATTGAATTTACAGGACTCCAGGATAGCCTGGTTCCAGACGAAAATGACTGAGCTTGCTCGAGGTCTATATCACCTTCAGGAGTTGTTGATGTTATAGGTTCTACCTCGGTGTCAGGAGCTCCCTCTCTCCATTCATAAACATAATGCCATAAAGGTGAGTAAGCAGCTTGTAACATTAAAGTGATTCTCATTTTTTCACCTGGTTCTCCCTGGGGGAAACCATGGCTCTGTATTACTTCTTCTCTGTTTGAATCTATTTGATAAAAATCATTTCTTCCATCAGGAGTCATCATTCTCATACTAGAGTCTGCTACACCATAAGGATCATCTGTTGCCCTAGGGGTAATCTTAGCTATTATTCTAGGACTGCCCTGGTCTTTAAATTCTACATCCACATATCCATTTAGATAAGCAGGCTCACCAGCAGCTATAAAGTCTGCCGGGCTTATCCACTTATACTTTACTAGTCTTTGGAATATTGTATTTCCACTCCCGGTATAGTATCTGTGACAAAAAAGATGAAGATCACCTTCCTCATCATTTTGGATTTCAGTGTATGTCCTAACCTCCTCATTAGTTCCCATAATTCGTGACAAGCCAGACATTGATTCAGGTTTTTCTAGCCTGCTTTCTGTCAAGTACCAGCCAGTTTCATTAGAAGCTTCTGCAGAGTTGATATCAAAACTTATCACAGTACTTAAAATAAATAAAAAGATCAAAAAATTTACCAATATTTTATTTTTCACCTAAGCCACTCCTCTTTTTTTAATAGTTTTTGTTTGTTTCTATGTTTCATCGTTTATCACTTCTAAAACAAAAGAGAATGTCACCTCCATCAAATTTTTATTTTTTTGCTTTATTACCTGTTCAAATAATATTTGTTTAATTAAATATAATTCAAGAAGTAGAAGTATACATCACCTTTAAGTATGATATTGAACAAAAAACAGTAATATAATCAAATAAATTCTTAAATCACCAATATCACCTTTAAAGGTGATATTGGTGATATGCTCAACTCAATTCATTAATCAACAAATATATAGCCATAAAAAAATAAGCCAATAAAGGCTTATTTATGTAAAGGACATTTTATTCTATGTTTGTGCTTATTGTGTTTAATTTTGGTGGAGGCGGGGGGAATTGAACCCCCGTCCGAAGGTGGTCCGGAAAGAGCTTCTACGAGCGTAGCCCTTATTTTGCGGTTCGCCTTAAGGAGCTCCTAAGGACCGGGATCTCCATAAGGCTAGCCTCCGTGAGGTTTCCCATATATAGAGGAGGCCCCTATATATGGTAGCCTGCTAGTTTGTCGTCCTTACATCCCCGCAGGCTTAGGACATAAGGACGGCCGCTGTCTACGCAGCAGCTAAAGCTGGTTGTTCGTCAGCATTTAAATTTAGGTCCATGTTTTTACCAGGCCATGGTCCTGGGCCCGCAACTCTTTCCTTTTCACCCTCGTCGACGCCATATCGCCCCCAAGGATGTTATACCTTTTCTTCGCGTTATTAAGTTATAACAAATATAATATACATTGTCAACGTATATTTTTTTCTTTAAGGGCTTTCTCAGCCTCTCTTTCCATCGTTTTCCTTTTGATAGCTTCGCGCTTATCATGTTTTTGTTTACCTTTTGCTAAAGCTAGTTCTAACTTTATTAGACCTCTGGTTACATACACACTTAAAGGCACTAAAGTATATCCCCTTGTTTGGGTATAGCCTATTAACTTTTTGATTTCTTTTTTGTGAAGCAATAGCTTGCGAGTCCTTGTAGGCTCATGATTATATCTATTACCTTCTTCATAAGGACTTATATGAACATTGTGAAGGTATACTTCGCCATTTTGTATTCTGGCAAAACCATCTTTTAGATTAATTCGTCCATTTTTTGCTGATTTTACTTCCGTGCCTGTAAGTTCAATACCTGCTTCATATACTTCTTCTATGAAAAAGTCATGTCTTGCTTTTTTGTTTCGTGCAAGAACCTTGGTTGTTTTTGCTTCACTCATTTATAGTATTCCTCCTGAACATTTTGTTACTACTGTTATCATTTGCTAATGTAATTATATTTTCTGCTATAATTATATTACGACTTAATATATGAAGTCAAAATATTCATTAAGCTTTATTTCGACTGCTAGCGAGTTTTAGATGATGTGGATAGACTTTTTGCACACAGAATCAGCTAATAATCTTTAGTATCATTGATCTTTAAAAACTTGGATCTCATCAATAGGACCATTTTTACCTGCTTCACTTTGAAACTCAATTCTATAGTTATCTAAATAATAATTGAAATAATAATGGTAAAGACCCTCTGCTTTGTGGTCAACAAGATGCACCCTACTTGGCCAGTTTAATTCTTCCATAGCTTCTCCAATTCTCATACCTGTTGTCACGTCAGCAAATTGTTCAATAGAAGAAAGCAATATGACTTTGCCATTTTCTTCAGGTGAGGTTAGGTGAAAGACCAAAGAATCTGACTGAATTAATCCTCCGTAATTATCAAGCACTATGTTTTCATAATAAACCAAATATGCTCCAAGGAAAAATCCACTGCTATCATATTGCCCAAACTCATCTTCAATCTCATGCTTTTTTAATTCAAATAAATCAATGAATTTATCATTAGTTATCTTGTCTTTAAGTTCTGGCATTTCTTTATAATTATTTTCAATAATAATTTTTCTGTTAGCTTCGTCCCATTCTACTTCAGCCCCAAAAGCTTCCCCTGAAAATCTAAGTGGTATATAAGTTCTACCATCATATATCTCTGCAGCTACATCTAATTCTTCGTAGATCCATCCATCAACTTCTACCTCTTTTTCTCCAATTGCTATACCTACCCTATAACCGTTTCTATCTCCATAAGCTACTCTATTCTCTTCGTCCCATCCCATCTCTGCACCTAGAGCTTCAAATATAGGTCTTGCAGGAACCAGAGTCCTTCCGTCTTTGATTCTTGCCGGATAATTGATTTCGAGTTCTTCATCATTAATTAATATTGTTACATCTTCTGCTACTTCGGCACCAAAAACACTTCCTCCACCTAGCAAAAAAAGTGTAGAAAATAATATAACAAGTATGAATTTCATATAGCATCCCCCTAACTGTCTATTTTAGTAAACTATTTTTAGATACTATGCTAAAACATACTGGGTTATCACAAATAGTTGTCACTATGATTAATTTTGTGTAGGGGAAAATTAATTTAACTGCAAAAATAATATAAACCAGCTTTTTATATTTGAAAGTTTTTCTATATGAGATTTTTCTGTATTTGTATGAAAACTTTTTTGTATTGACTTATTTGTATTGACTATTGACAAGAAAAGACAAATAAATATATAATAAACATACCGACGGTCGGTTTGACAAAAAAGGAGGTAAATTAATGACAGGTTCAAAAGGTGATGACAGAAAACAGGAATTTTTGGAAACTGCCCTCGAACTTTTTTATGAAAAGGGTTATGAAAAAACAACCATTAAAGACATTATTGGCAGGATGGGAGTTTCTAAAGGGGCTTTTTATCATTATTTTGAGTCTAAAGAAGATGTAATTATCACAATAGCAAAAGATTATGCAGATAAAGCAATAAACTTAATTGAAAAGATTGCTAAAAGAAAAGATATAGATGCCATCGAAAAACTGAACTTGGTGATAGAATCTGTTAATCAATATAAAAGTACTAAAGAAGATGAAAGGTCAAAAATAAAGAATGTTTTCTTAGATGAAGAAAACCTAAAATTACAAAGGAAAATTACAAATGAATTAAAAAAGGATTCTGTCAGGTTATTTAAAGAGATAATAGACGAAGGTGTAGAAGATGGGATATTTGAGACCACTAATTCCAGTGAGTTAGCTGAGTATCTTCTTCACACAATTAATCATATGAATTCATCAATAGATGAATTGCTATTAGATGCTCAAGAAAAAAATATAAATACAACTGAACTTTCAAAAAAACTAGAAGATAAATTATCTTTTTATGAGGAAATGCTTAGCAAAATTCTAAGGATAAAGAAAGGAAGTATTGAATTAAAAGAACCCTACATGAAAAGGTTTTTGAATTAAATTATTTTTTACAGTGGAGGAGAGAATAGTGAAAAGTAATGAACAAAAATACGTAAAGTCCTTGGAAGATGTAACAAAGAAAGACTTTCTTTACGCAGGAGGAAAAGGCACAAACCTTGGTGAGATGATTACTGCTGGGCTTCCTATCCCGGAAGGATTTGTAGTATTAACAAATGCTTATAGAAGATTTGTCGAAGGAAACAATTTAGCTGAGAAAATTAAAGGACTATTAAGTGATATAGAAGATTTGGATAACCAAGAGGAAGATAGCTTTTCTCAAATAGAAAGGATTTCACAAAAGATAAAAAGACTATTTGAAGCTGGAAAAATACCTGATGATATTATTGAAGATATAAATTATATGTATGAAGTATTAGGAGAAGCTTCTGTAGCAGTTAGATCATCAGCCACGGCAGAAGATTTGCCGGGGACTTCCTTTGCAGGCCAGTATAATACCTATCTGAATATTAGAGGTAGAGAACAACTCCATAAGTCTGTCAAAGATTGTTGGGCTTCTCTTTGGAATGCTAGGGCTCTTTCATATAGAGTAAAGCAAAACATAAAAAATGAAGGACTTGCTCACGGTGTTGTAGTGCAAAAGCTAATCGATGCAGAAAAATCAGGTATTTTGTTCACCGCAAACCCCGTAAATGGCAGACGAGATCAAATGTTATTAAATTCATCCTGGGGGCTTGGCGAAGCCATTGTAGGAGGAGAGGTAACTCCAGATCAGTGGGTTATGGACAAAAAGAACAAAAAAATCCTAGAAGAAAAAATTGCTAAAAAAGAGATAATGACTATAAGAAATGATAAAGGGATAGAGTTTGTTGAGGTGACGAGAAAAGACCAGGAATCTCGCACACTTGATTCAAATGAAGTTATGGAACTATTAGAACTTGGAGACAAAGTGGAAAAATACTTTTCTTCGCCTCAAGATATTGAATGGGCATATAGAGATGGGAAGTTTTATCTTGTCCAGTCAAGGCCAATTACTTCGCTCTATCCGCTGCCCCAACCTGAGGATTATGACAAGGGACTTCGGATATATATGAATTTCAACTTGTACTCCCAGGCTATGCCAGAACCCTTTACCCCTGTTGGAGAGGCTATGTTTAAGGAGATGTTTGTAGGTGTTTCTAAACTAGTAAACAAAGACTACAAAAGAAAACCCGTAAATTGGGTCAAGAGTGCAGGAGGAAGGGTATTTCTAGATGTAACTGAGCCTTTTAAGTACGAAAGGATACAAGAAAGGTTAAAGAACAACCCTGCAGATAAAGATCCTGTAACCATACGAACTTTAATCGAATTGATAGATAAAAATAAAGATGAGCTTCTTAAAAACAAGAAATCAGCCATGAAAATCTTGACTGGAATTATTACAAAAATGAACCCCTGGGTAATAAAGTTTTGCATAACTTCACTATACAAAGTGATGTATGGAGTTATTTCTCCCCAAAAAGCAGTATCAAAATCATATCAATATGGTGAAAACTTTGTTTCTAGCATAGAAAATAAAAAGAAAGAATTAAAAACAATTGAAGAAAAAATAAACTATATTGCTAATGAATCCCCAAAAGAATTGTTTATCGGCTTATTTGAGGTTGTCTTTTATGTTTCGGCTTCATCAACTTATCTAGACAGGGCAGAGAAAATAATGAAAAAACACCTAGAAGATACTTCAGAGCTAGACAAAGTGGAAAAATCTGTGCCTAATAGTGTTACTACCGAGATGGGGATGGAACTTTTGGGAATAGTCAAAAAATTAGCAGAGAAGAAAGAAGAACCTACTCTTGACCATCCTGAGGTCAAAAACTTTCTTAATAAATATGGTCATCGCTCTTCTCTTGAAGTTGACCTTGGTATTCCAAGATGGTATGAAGAACCTCAGTATGTCTTAAACTTAATAGAATCGTATATCGAAAACAAAAATTACGATGAAGGATTAGACAAATTCCAACAGGGCAAAAAGGAGGCAGAAGAGGCCATAGTTAATATTACTAATAAAATAAAAGAAAAAGGTGCAAATAGGGATGCCAAAAAAGTGGAAAAACTGCTTAGAAATTTCCGCGAAATGTTTGGTATCAGAGAGCTGCCAAAGTTTTACCTGACTAAATCCTTTGGAATCCTAAGAGAGATGTTGATGGATATAGGGGAGGAGTTAAAAAGAGAGGGTAGATTAGAGGATAAGAAGGATATATTTTATCTTCGCTTCGATGAGATAACATCAGATAGAGATCTTAGGGAGATAGTCGATAAAAATAAAGAAAAATATCAAAGGGATCTGCAGATGAATGCTCCCTTAATAATGACAAGTACTGGAGAAAGCATATACTCAGGCCTTAGTACAGAAAAAGGAGAAGAAGGAACAAATTATTATATCGGTTTAGCGGTTTCACCTGGAATATATGAAGGACGGGTTAAAGTATTAAATCGCCCTGAAGAGGGAAAGAAGCTCAAAAAAGGTGAAATCCTTGTAACTAAAGGCACAAATCCTGCCTGGACACCATTATTTCTTAAGATAGGTGGTTTAGTAATGGAGACAGGTGGACCTATATCCCACGGTTCTGTTGTGGCAAGGGAATACGGGGTTCCGGCAGTAGCAGGAGTGCGTGAGGCTACTACCAAACTTCAAGATGGGCAATTAGTAAGGATTAACGGAGAGACAGGAAGTGTAGAGGTGATAGAAGAATAATATATATTTTTTGGCCGTAACCATACCGACCGTCGGTATAATAAGGGGGTGATTAATATGAAACAGAAAAATATGATAATCTTATTTATTAGTTTGGTAGTAGTAATGATGGGCTATGGTATCGCAATGCCGGTACTTCCATTTTATATAGAAAGCATGGGTGGGAGAGGAATTCATTTTGGGTTATTAATAGCTAGCTATGGTGTAATGCAGCTGCTCTTTGCACCTGTCTGGGGAAATTTGTCTGACAAATATGGAAGAAAACCAATGTTACTTGTTGGAATGATGGGTCTTGGTTTGGCTATGGCATTATTTGCACTGGCAACTGAGCTGTGGATGCTATATGCGGCACAAGTTATGTCTGGAGGCTTATCTGCCGCTATGCTTCCTGCAGCTCAGGCTTATGCTGGGGATAGTACTACCAAAGAAGATAGAGGAGGAGCTATGGGTAGGATAGGAGGAGCTATTGGCCTAGGTGTAATATTAGGCCCCGGGGTAGGTGGGCTTTTGGCTGCTAGGTCTTTAGCTACTCCGTTTTTTATGGCATCATGTTTTAGTGTGCTGACTTTTTTAATCATATTGATCGGACTTCCAGAATCTCTTTCGAAAGAAAACCGGTCCGAAACTACAGAAATCAAGTTTATGCAGGTAAGAGGTTTGTGCAATGCATTATTTACGCCTATAGGTTTTGGCTTGATAGTGGCATTTATCGCTATACTGGGTCAAACTATATTTTCAAGCGTATATGGCTTGTATGCTTTGGCAAGATTTGACTATGGCCCGGAGCAGGTAGGGACAATATTGATGGGAATGAGCGTTATGTATGCTATCTCTCAGGGACTAGTAGTAGGTCCTTTGACCAAAAGGTTTGGAGAAGAGAAAATAATAGCTTTAGCCTTGATTGGGACTTCTTTAGGCTTTGGGTTGATTTTGGCGTCTGTTACTTTTGTTACTATATTTCTAGCCATGATCTGTTTTATATTATTTAATTCTCTATTAAAACCTTCAGCTATAGCTTTTGTATCTAAGAACACGGTAGATAATCAGGGAAAAGCCATGGGAATCACCGAATCATACATGGCCATTGGTCGAATACTAGGGCCGTTGTGGGGTGGGATGCTCTTTGATATTAATATTTTCTTTCCTTTTTTAAGTGGGATGGTGGTATTTTTTGTTCTATCAATACTGACATTGAAAAAACTAAAAACACTTTAAACAATCAACTAACAAAAGCTTTTTTCTTTTTCTTTGTAATTCTCATGATGGTGTCTTTGCCAGTAATAACAGCATTTGGCAAACCTCCTGGTGGTTGTAGCCACTGGCCGCTTAGAAATATATTATTAAGTCCTTTTATCTTACCTGAATGGTTCATCATTTTCCCATTAATTGTGGAGTGAAATGCCATGAATGAGCCCATATAAGCATTACAGTATCGTTCAAATGTTTTTGGAGTAGCTACATCTAAGACCTTTAATTTCCCCTGCATATGGGGAAACTTTTTTTCTATTCTTGTTTTAACTTCTTGCCCTATACGAGCCTTTTCTTGTTGATATTCTTCTGATTCCCTAGAAAGTGATTTCCATTTTATTAGATCGTTGTAGTACTGATTGATGCTAACAGTGATTACTGTACGATCTTTGGGGGCAAAATTTGGTTCATAACCATAATGGGTCATCAGTAATTGCTCTATTGGGGTTTGATTGATCTCAAAAGGATCTATGTCAAATCTAATGCTCCTTGGTATATCATCCATAGCTATAGTTCCTTGATATCCAAGGGCAATACGTATTTCTGAAGCTAGAGGGTACACGTCTGGATTGTTGAATCTTTTTTCAAAGTCTTTGTCTGGGTATTTTCCTTTTAGAAGTTTGTCATAAAGTACTTTGGCATCGCATGCCGCTATAAAGTAATCTGCTTCGAAGATTTTACCATTTTGACATGTAATTTGGTTTATAATGTTGTTTTTTATCTCTAGTTTTGTAACCTCACAGTTTTTTTCAACCTTTCCACCTAGTGAAAGATATCTATCTGCCATACGCCCTGCAAATTCTCTAGAACCACCATGAGGGATGGAGGCCTGACCTTTTGTAAAGGTCGAAAGGGCGAAAAAGAGCATAGAAGCACTAAAGCCTTCAGGTACAAAAGTAGCCAAAATTCCCCTTAGCGCAGGATGCTTAAATCTTTTAGCATACTCTTGCAAACTGATCTTGCCGTATTTTTGTATTATCATTCCCGCATCTTTCATTGACATCATTTGCTTGATTCTTTCTACAATATTCATTAAGTCCGCTGGCTTGCCGATAGGGATTTCGAAAGATTGCAGTTTCTCTATGTCTTGACACATTTCTATAATAGTTTTACTGTCTTTAGGGGATATTTCTATCCAACTAGACTTAAGCCTTTCTAAATCTCTATAAAAATGTACTCTAACACCTTCATGCTCATAAGCAAGAAAACTTTCTGGGTTGTGTATATCGACGCTGTCTAAAGCTCCGACAGTTTTCCAAAGGTCATTGATAGGAGTATTTTCTTTAGTACCGACTAGCCAGTGTATACAGCCGTCTATATGATAGCCTTCTCTATCCCATCCGGTGCATTCTCCGCCCAAAGTATGATGTTTTTCTAAGATAATGCTTTCAAAGCCGTTTTTTTGTGCAAAAATCCCTGCACTAAGTCCGGCAATTCCGCCGCCTATAATAACAATTTTTTTCATTTAACTATCCCCTTTTTTAATTTTTTGTACCTGAAGAAGTTCTTCTCCAGTTTCCATAAGAAGTTTTTCTACGGCTTTATCATCTAGATAAGATGGTATATGGCCGTTTGCAACCATAACTGATAACCCAAGCTGAAAAACTCGCATTTTAAATAACAGTTTTCTTCGCTCCTCAAAAGTCAAACTGCTCATTTCCTTATCTTCAGACATTGCTTGGAGCATTGCTTCTTCAAATTCTTCGTATGACTTCATATATTGATTAGGTTCTATTACCAGCTCACGAAAGAGGATGGGATACTCTCTTGCAAATTCTAAGCTGGCTTTTCCTATATTCTCAAACATATTTTCACCATTTTGTGTTGCTAATAGTTCATTTGAGAGGGCAAAAACTCGCTTAACTACCTCAGATATTAAATCATCAATTGTCTCAAAGTTGACATAGATAGGAGCAACAGAACATCCAAGGTGTTTGGCGACATTTCTAGCTGTAACTTTTGAAAAGCCGTTTTCTTTGGCGATTTCGAAGGCAGTTTCTATTATTCTTTCTTTGTTAACTTTTGTTTTGGGGGGCATGTTTCCAACTCCTTGAATAACATTTGTTATATAACTATTGTTATTTATATAATAAAGATAACATAAAGTCAAGTAAAAAAAAGTTTATAGAAAAGTTTAAAGAATTTCATAGAAATAAAAAAATAGAGCATTGAGTAGCTCTATTTTTAAGGAGCGCAATCTGCGCATATTGAGCGAAACAGCGTAGTACTTAGATAGCGATCTCCTCTGTCTGGAAGAATAGTGACAATGGTCCCATCATTCATCTTATCAGCCAACTTTAGAGCACCAGCAACAGCTGCTCCACTAGACATCCCTGCAAAGATTCCTTCTTTTACTGCTAGAAGTCTGGCAGTTTCATAGGCTTCTTCATCTATTACGGTTATTTTTTCATCATGGACATCAGGATGATAAACTTTTGGGACTATAGCTTCTTGCATATTTTTTAATCCTTGAATGGAGTGACCTTTAATAGGTTCTACTCCAGCTATTTTGATACTTGGATTTTTTTCTTTTAGAAATTTGCCCGTACCCATTAATGTCCCTGTTGTTCCCATGCCAGCTACAAAAGCATCAATTTCGCCACCAGTTTCTTCAAATATTTCAGGTCCAGTGGTTTCATAATGAGCTAGAGTATTATTTTCATTGCCAAACTGATCAGGCATGAAGTACTTATCAGGATCATCTTTTATTATTTCATAAGCTTTTCTAATGGCGCCATCTGTGCTCTCTTTAGCAGGGGAAAGAATTACTTCTGCTCC
Source organism: Natranaerofaba carboxydovora (assembly GCF_022539405.1). NCBI lineage: Bacteria > Bacillati > Bacillota > Clostridia > Natranaerobiales > Natranaerofabaceae > Natranaerofaba > Natranaerofaba carboxydovora. The sequence continues at coordinate 373,475 of NZ_CP054394.1, forward strand.
ATAGGCTTCTAGAATTCGGCTTCTTTCCTCACTAACACACCCCGGCATAACTAACTTTACTGTGTATCCTTTGGCAGCTCCAATCATAGCAAGGGCTATTCCTGTATTGCCTGAAGTGGGTTCCAAAATCATCCTGCCTTTTTTAAGTTCACCTGATTCTTCAGCTTTTTTTATCATATAATAAGCTGGACGGTCTTTTACTGAGCCTCCAGGGTTATTCCCTTCTAACTTACAGAATATCCGTACTTTGGAATCGTTTAGATTAACTAATTCAATCAGTGGTGTGTTTCCAATGGTTGATAAAACTCCCATATATAATCCCCCCAATGAGTTCTTTATTTAAAGTTACTATGCTATTATGTGCGATAATTTTTTATTCGCTGCACTATATGTTTTTTCCTGCAAAGATAATTGTTTTAATAATACGAGAGACTTACTTGGACAATTTATTCCATAGTACCATAAAAATTTAGGTTCTATTTAGGAATATTCTGGTATAATAGAACTAGCTGAGCTTTTATACCTTTATAAGAGGTGGAGAAAATGAGGATAATTATAGTCGATGATCACCCCCTGTATTTAGAAGCATTAGAACATCTACTCCAAAACGATTTTGAAATAGTTAGCAAGGTAAATGATGGGCTAAAGGCTGTTGTGGCTGCACGCGAAAAAGCCCCAGATATTATATTGATGGATATTAATATTCCTGGATTAGATGGTATTGAGGCAACAAAAAAGATTAAGGCAGAAATGCCTGAGATAAAAATAGTAATACTGACAAGCTTCAAAGAAAAGGAAATGCTATTTCGATCTATTAAGGCCGGGGCGGCAGGTTACTTATTAAAAAATTTAGACGGCAAAGAAATAATTTCAAACCTTAAAACATTAAGTAAAGGGATAAATCCTTTTTCCCCGGGCATGGTAGAGTTTATATTGCAGGAATTTCAAGAGAATTATGATGAAGGCACTAATGTTATTAATAAGGAGTTGTTGAGCAAACTGAACGATAAACAGATAAAAGTAATTGAACATTTAGCACGGGGTCTTAATTATCGTGAGATTGGAGAAAACCTTTATATTAGTGAAAGAACAGTTAAGTATCACATGGAAAATATAAAAAATAGGCTAAACCTAAAAACTCAGGAACAGGTGATTGCTTGGGCCTGGGAACAGGGTATTTCTAAAGTTTAAGAGCTAGCAACAGCTTACTCAAAATATACTTCATCAGCAATCAACATCATCTCAAAAGGAATTTGGTATCCTATTTCATCTGCTGTTTTCATATTTATAGCAATTCTAATTTCTGAAGGAGTTCTTACTGGAATGTCAGCTATGTTAGCACCTTTAAGTACTTCGATAGCCATGTCACCTGACTGTAAACCTAGGAGATAGTAATCATAGCCAGTGGCATACATAGCTCCGCCCCTGGCAAATTCGGTAGAAGCTCCTATTACAGGTATATTATATTTATTCATAGTGTTAATTAAAGGTTTGATAGCGGCCAAAACAGTATTATCTGTGGGAACCCAAACTATATCAACTTTATTTGCAAGTGTTTCTGCCATCGACTCCACTTCACTTGGACCTGTTACTTGTTTTTCTATAATATTTATCCCTAATTCTTTAGAGATTTCATAGGAAAGTTCTATCTGAACTACAGAGTTTATCTCAGCATCATTATAAATCACCCCAATATTTTCTGCATTTGGCATTGCAGCTATGGCCATGTCTAATAGAGCTTCAACAGGGGTTAAGTCACTAACGCCTGTAACATTAGTATTTGGTTTTTCCCAGCTTTCTACCAATCCAGCTGTTTGAGGTTCAGTGACTGCCGCAAAAACTACCGGAACTTCTTTTTGTTTTGAAGCAGCTTCAGCAGCTGGGGTAGCAATAGCTACAATCAAATCAACACCATCTTTAACAAACTGATCTACAATTAACTGACATTTTTGTTGTTCCCCGTGAGCGTTTTGATAATCAATTCTAATATTATAGTTATCTTTTAAATCTGCTTTTTTAATCGCATCAATAATGCCTGACTTTACAGAATCAAGTGCTTGGTGTTCAATGTATTGAAGCAATCCAATATTAATATTTTTATCTGGCAGTACTTTTCCTTCCTTGTTTGCCAAATTTGTTTCCCGTTTATTTTTGATGGTGACTTTTTCTACTTTATCATCGCTCTTGCCGTTATTTTTAGATATAGAATCATCGCTATAACTGCAGCTATTAATTATTAAAATTATTGCAAAGCAAACAGATATTAAAATATATAACTTTTGTCTATAAAGCTTTGGCAATGTAATTTCCTCCTACAAAATACCTTACTATGTAAAATGATTTAATAGTTTCTATATTGAGCATTTAACTTCCTTTAATTATTGTTAACATTTTTTGAAAACTAGCACAATTGTACTTTTTTGCAAAAATACTGTACTAAAGTACAGTGTAAAAGTTACAGTTATAACGTTAAAATCAAAATATAGTTGAAAAATTTTAAAAAGGAAAAAGGTGAGATTATGGAAGAAAAGCTTGCAAAAAAACTAGCTATTTTTCTTGTGTTTTTGTTGCTTTTGTTTACTAATTCGTTTTTATTTGCTGATAATTCTTATCCTAATAATGACGGCGAAAAATGGCGAATAGGTTATGCTGAAGGAGAACCATTTGTGAATTTTGCTGGGACTTTTCATGGATTAGTTCAAGGGTTTGAAGAACATGGTTATATTAATGGTGTTGAACAAATGCCATATTCATCTGGTCAAGAAGATAGTAAGGTGATGTGGGAATGGTTGGTTTCCCATAATACCGGAAATCTTGAATTTGTAGAAGATGCTTATTATTCTTTTGGTGTGGAATCGGGCTCAGAAGAAGAGCTGTTAAATCGTCTAGAAAGCGAAGGCGATCTAGATCTTGTGATTACTATGGGAACTTATGCTGGACAAATTTTAGCAACTGATACTCATAGTGTACCTGTTATGGTATTTTCTACAACGAATGCAGTTGAAGCTAATATTATTGATTCTGCTAAAGATTCTGGGAAAGATCATATTTGGGCTCATATGGAACCTGACAGAGAAAAACGTTTGATTGAAGTGTTTAGTGACCTTTTTGATTTTGAAAAAATGGGCATTGTTTATGAGGATTCGGATTTAGCAAGAACTTATTCGGCTATAGATGAAATTGAAGCTACTGCATCTGAAAGAGGTTTTGAAATTATATATCGTCATGTTGATGAACCAGCAGATTCTGAAGATAGAGAGCGATACTATGAAGAACTGCAAGATGCCTATAACGAGCTAGCATACGAAATAGACGCATTTTATATTACAGTAGCTTCTATTGAAGCAAGTCGCTTGGAAGGGCTTTTGACCCCGTTTTATGAAAACAACATTCCTTCATTTTCTCAACTGGGTGGGGAAGAAGTAAGAGCTGGAGCAGTGGCTAGTGTGTCCCGAGATGATTTTTCTGAAATTGGTTTGTTCGGCAGTGATGCAATAATTAGAGTTTTAGAAGGGGAACTGCCTCGTGACCAAATCCAAACTTTTACCCTTACTCCCTTAATTTCGGTTAATTTAGAAGCAGCTGAGCGAGTTGATTATAGAGTCCCTTTCGAAGTATTACTGGTAGCAGATCAAGTTCACCAAACTATTAATTAATATAGAAAGGGGCTAAAAAAATGAATATTGATGAAAAACCAGTGAGCGAAAAATTATCCTTTGAAGTAGTTAACTTGGATAAAACATATTTGGAAAAGATAATTAAATTACAAAAACTGGTCATTGATTCTTTGGAAGACAAGGTTTTGTGTGTTTCTCTTTCAGAAGAAGAGTATTTGGATGCACTAGGTGATAAAGGTATTGTCGTAGGTGTTAAAAAAGGGGATAACCTGGTTGGAATTTATGTTGGCTTGTTTCCCGGGCAATCAATGGATAACCTTGGAAGAGAGATAAATTTAGATAAAAATGAACTTGAAAAGGTATGTCATCTAGAGTTAGCTTTTATTGATCCTAAATATAGGGGGATGAAACTTCATTATAAATTAGGTGTTAATCTTATAAGTGAGGTACAAACATATAATATGACTCGTTATTTTTTTGCAACTGTTGAGCCCAGGAACTTACCATCGTTAAAGAATCTTTTTTCATTCGGATTATATATTGTGAAGTTTAATGAAATGTATGGAGGTTTGAAACGCTTTGTTTTATGTCACGATATAGGTCGCCTTATTAGATGGGATAAGAGCAATGCTATTATCGTAAGCAGCAATGAAATAGATTATCAGCGCGAACTACTTCAACAAGGCTGGCAAGGGATGGAGATGAAGCGAGAATTTAATGAAACATTTATCGTATATTGCAAAGAAAAACTTTAATCTAAGCAATAAAATTGAATTTGAGATTTTTAAATGAGATTTTAGGAGGTCAAAAGATAAATGCAAATAGGAGATCGCAACATAATTTTAGTATTTTTCTTAATACTTATATTAGTTGTTTTAGGATTTACAGGCCTATTAATCGTATCAGATTTTCAAATGAACTTTGTCGATTCTTTGGTGTCTACGTATGAGGTTTCTGGGCGGCAAAGTGTACATAAAATAGAATATTCTTTGCGGTATGGTAAGCCTTTAGAAAACTTTTATGGTATAGAAGAGACTTTACAGGAGGTTAAGCAGGACCTGCCCGAAGTTAGTGAAGTTCAAATTATATCTACTGATGGTCAGGTTATGTATGATACAAAAGGGCAAGTAGAGGATAGAGTACTACCCGAAAAACTTCAGAAATTATCAAACTTTGGTTATGATAGTGAAACAAATTATAGTTATGGAACAAATGATGGTTATTATCATGTTTTTTTGCCTATTCAGGGTCAAAATTCAGAGTGGCAGGGTAGTTTTCAAATTATATTCCCCGAAGATATAATAAATAGTCATGTGACGGAAATTACTACAGAACTTGTTATTTTTTTAATTTTTATGTCACTTATAGGTCTTTTAGTCCTGATATTATTAAGTAAATGGATTAAGTTTATAAATGCCGATGGAAAAGTAAATAGAAAGAATTTTTTGGTAACAACTATGGTTCTATTAGGGATAATTCAGTTTATTTTCGGATTTCTAAATTATACTTCATTTAGGGATGAGTATCAAAAGATAGCACAGGACAATGCTTCTAATGTGAGTAATGTAATAAATAATGACATAGAGTCGGTACTTAATCTTGGTGTTTCCTATCATCAGCTGTATGGGTTAGAAAACTATTTGGCAAACATTACAGACAGTGTTCCTGAAATAGGCCTAATAAGGTTAAACTCTGCAAATGAGGTTCTATATTCATCAGAAGATGCCCTTAGTTATGATGAATTAGCTGATATCAATCTAAATGAAAAAGATAGCTCTATGATTCATTTGCTTCCTATGATTGAAGATAATGAACAAAATACAGCTTTTTTAGAGGTCGTATTATCCGAAGACTATTTTGCCCAGAGAATGCAGAACATACTGTTAGATAGCATGACAGTGCTTCTTCTATCAGTTATTCTGATGATTGAAATTATTTTATTTATGGTTATTATTTTGCAGTGGAATTATGACAAAAAAGGATATTCAAAAAAGTCACCCGAAGAACTCTCAGAATCAATAAGTCCTGTTCTAAAACCCAGGATAGATAACAGGGCAATTAGGATGCTAGTATTAATTGTTGGAGCTGCGGTTTTTATGTCGGCTTCATTTATTCCCCTTCGTATGCAGGAATTATATGATGGCGCGTTTTTGGGGATGTCAAAAGATATGATATTGGGGCTTCCTATTTCAGCAGAGATGCTATTTGCTGCTATTGCAGCAATTTTAGTTGGGAAAGTGATCGTAAGCAAAGGGTGGTATTTTTCCTTACTTTTAGGCATGATTATTTTTGGCGGGGGATTGTTTTTATCATATTATGCAGTTAATAGTTTAACCTTTGTAATAGCCAGGGCTATTACAGGCGCTGGCTATGGTTCTACTTTATTAGCAATTAGAGGCTATATTGTCAATGAAATACCTTCAGAGGAAGAGAGAAAAGAAATATTCCCAAATTACGTTTCAGGTATTTATGCCGGTTTTATTGTTGGCACTGTTACAGGTGGTATGTTAGCTGATAGGTTGGGATTTGCACAGGTGTTTTTAGTGGCCCTTGGTCTATGTATTGTTGCACTTCTGTTTGTGGTTTTCTTATTAAATCCTAGAGGACAGTTAAAAAATCAAATGAATCAGTCACTGTCCCAAACATCTGATACAGAAAAATTGGTCGATAAAAATGGTTCGATGGAGGAAAATGAGGGTAGCTCATTAGCATATGGAGTTTTTTCTTTTTTGATTAATCCAAGGGTTTTAATCTTCTTTGTGTTGGTTGTATTACCTCTTACTATTAGCAGCATGTTTGTTGATTATTACTTCCCAATATTTGCAGCTGCAGAAGGAGCTACTACTTCGAACGTAGGAAGAGCTTTTATGTTAAATGGTTTTGCAATTGCCTATCTTGGTCCTTTCTTAAGTAGACATGCAGAAAATAAACTGGGTTCGAAAAAAGCCCTTCTCGCTTCTGGCATTTTAATTTCCGGGGCATTGATTTTATTTTATAATGTAAGCACCCTGGCAATAGCTTTTTTTGTTGTAGTAATGATAGGTGTATCAGAGAGCTTTGGCCTTGTAGCTCAAAACAATTATTTCGTTGAGTTGAGAGATGTCAAATATTTTGGTGAAAGTAAAGCACTTGGATATTATGAAAATGTTCGCAAACTAGGGCAGATGATGGGACCTCTTGTCTTCGGTAGTGTTCTTACTCTTGGTATGATGGGAGTAGGTATTATTGGGATAACGACCCTTGCACTGATTGTACTATTTGCATTTGTGTTGACAAAGAGAAATTAATACTGGCGGAGGTAGTTTTTTATGCAAAAGGAAGTTATCGTAGAAAAAAATCAAGGCCATATGTTCTGGATTGAGGTTCATATAGGCCATTTACTACACAATATTAATATACTGCAAAAGCACTTGGGCCCAACTATAAATATGCTTCCAGTTGTTAAGGCAGATGCTTATGGACACGGTGCAGTAGCTATCTCTAAAGAGCTACAAAAAAACTCTTCTGTAATAGGACTAGCGGTGTCTTCAGTTGCAGAAGGAATAGAGCTAAGATGTTCTGGCATTAATATCCCAATATTTATACTAGAATATATCTCACCTGGACAGGAAGAATCTATCGTCGACTGCGATTTAGTTCCACTATTGACAAACTTATCAATGGCAGAAAAATTGGGTTTATTGGGTAAAGAAAAGCAAAAAAAAGTACAAGTTCAGGTTAGAGTAGCTGTAGAAGCTGGAAATATAGGGGTAAGTATTGATGAACTACCTAATCTGCTTTTGCAAATAAAAGGCATGGAGTGGTTGGAGTTGAAAGGATTTTTCACCCACCTGTATGCTGCTTATTCTAAAAATGATGTAATGGTAGCAAAACAGCTTTCTGTTTTTAAAAAAGCTGTTAAAATGGCAAATGACTATAATATAACTTTTCCTTTAACTCATGCAGCAAGTAGTCCTGCTATATTAAAATACCCGGATTCTTATTTTAATACTGTAAGACCAGGAACTATAATGTATGGCCTTCCTTCTTTTGAAGACCAAGAAGATACTGGTCTTAGACCGGTAATGCAGCTAAAATCTAAAATAACAAATATAATAACTTTGCCTGCAGGTGGCGTAATAGCAGGGTATGTGAAACAGCCTTATTGTAGTTCTACAATGCGACTTGCAACAGTTCCTTTAGGATATAGAGATGCGCCTTTTTTGTTAAATATGCAGGGAGGAGAAGTTTTAGTAAAGGGAGAAAGAACTAAAATTGTAGGATCACCTTTTATGACACATCTGTTAGTAGATGTGACTAGGATTTGTGAAGCGAACCTCGGAGATGAAGTAGTTTTTTTTGGGGAACAAGTAGAAGATACTATCAAAGCGGAGGATATAGCAAATAAAGCTGGCATAGGAGCCACCCACTGCGAATCTATATGTTTCCTAAGCAGCCGTATACCTCGTAGCTTTATTTTGTGACAAATTAAACTTCGGTACATGTGTCTGGAGTTTGGGTCATATCCATATTTCCCATTTATTTAACTAATATATCATTTGCTCCTTTTACAGATAACCTGCTCCAAAAAAATGTTTTCTCTATATCAATAACTATTTCTTTATTCCTTGAGTCTTGTAGAATTTTATTATCGACATGGACTTTTATACCTTCACAGTCTATAGCTTTGTAATGGTTAATGCCATCATTTTTTGGAAGGCCTATTTTTACATCGGGGACCAGTACCTGGCCAGCTGAACAACCACCTCATCCCCCGGTAGATACCACTGGCATAAGATATATCGTAACTGCCTCTCCTTTGTTTTCTATGTAATTTTTTGCTTTTTCTTCTATATGAATCATTTTATCACCATCACTTTGATTTTTTTCTTATTATTTATCTTGTTAAATAGCTATTATATAAAATTTGCGACTATTATAACATACCTCGGCGGGGTATAAAAACATATAGTTTAAATATAAAATTTTGTATTTTAGAAGGAAAGTAATGCTGAATTATATAATATAAAGAGTTAGCATTTTATAGCCTAAAAATTTAAAAAGGGATGAGATTATGAAAAAAAGAGTTTTAATCATGGGTGCTGCAGGAAGAGATTTTCACAATTTTAATGTTTATTTCAGGGACAATGAAGAATATGAAGTTGTAGCAATGACAGCTACTCAAATTCCAAATATTGATGGTAGAAAATATCCTCCAGAACTTTCAGGTAAGTTATATCCTGATGGAATTGAAATTTTTGCTGAAGAGGAATTAACAGAGATTATCTCAGAGAAAAAGGTAGACGAAGTGGTATTTGCCTACAGTGATGTGCCTTATGAACATGTGATGAATAAAGCCGCTGAGGTAAACGCAGCAGGGGCAGATTTTAAACTAATGGGACCAAAGACTACTATGTTAAAATCGAATAAACCGGTTATTTCAATTTGTGCTGCAAGGACAGGAATAGGAAAAAGTCAGACAACCAGAAGAGTATGTGATATTTTAAGAAACAAAGGGAAAAAGGTAGCTGTAATAAGACATCCAATGCCATATGGTGACTTAGTTAAGCAAGCATGTCAGCGGTTTTCGGATTATAATTCTTTAGATGAGCATGAGTGCACAATTGAAGAAAGAGAAGAGTATGAACCTCATATTGATAAAGGTATTATTGTTTATGCAGGTGTGGATTATCAAAAAATACTTAAAGAGGCAGAAAAAGAAGCTGACATTATCATCTGGGATGGTGGAAATAATGACATGCCGTTTTATCAGCCAGATTTACATATAGTTCTTGTTGATCCCCATAGGCCTGGCCATGAACTTAAATATTATCCTGGAGAGGCTAACCTAAGAATGGCAGATGTAGCTTTGGTTAACAAAATTGATACAGCTACTAATGAAGGCATAAATAAAGTTAGAGAAAATATAGAAAAAATCAACCCAGAGGCTACAGTTGTAGAAGGAGCCTCACCTATATTTGTTGATGATATAGACATGATCAAAAACAAAAAAGTTTTAGTGGTAGAGGATGGCCCAACTTTAACTCACGGGGAAATGGAATATGGAGCTGGAACTATAGCTGCTAAAAAGTTTAGTGCTAAAGAAATTGTCAATCCTAGAGATTATGCTACAGGAAGTATTAAGGACACTTTTGAAGAGTATACGCATATTGGAAACTTGCTTCCCGCTATGGGGTATGGACAAGAACAGATGAAAGATCTAGAAGATACAATAAATAAAGTTGATTGTGATACAGTTGTGATAGGAACTCCTATTGATCTTAGAAGAGTAGCAGATATCAAAAAGCCTGCAGTTAGAATCAGGTATGAATTACAGGAAATAGGTGTACCTACGCTAGATGATATATTGAAGGATTTTTAACATTTTAATATCCTTTATAGTTTAATATGCTAGAAGGTTTAATATTTACCGCCTCCAATTAATTTTAGATTTCGATATATTTGATCTGGATATATTTGATATAATTGGAGGCGGCTTATAAGTTTCATTATATTTTATTTCCTTTTGGGGGAGAAGATTTGGAGAAATTTAAAAGGATGTTTTCAGGCAAATCCAAGGCCAAAAAAGCACTGCTGACCCTGATTATATACAGGGGCGCAAAGATCTTGGCTCTTTATTTGATTTTTTGGGATCGTCCAATAATATGGATGCCAACAGTTATTACGACAAGTATACTGTTATTTTTCAATATACGATCCGAAAAAAGACAGCTGCTAAAAGAAGATAAAGAAAATCAAAATAAAAAGGACCATTAACTAAATGCAAAAAAACTAAAAAGAAAAAGTCGTTAGATTGTTTTTGATTTGATATTAAAGTTATATTTTTAAATTGACAGAGAATTATTCAAAACAAGAAGCTCTTTTGAAAATGCTTTTTTGCCAAATATAACTTCATCAAGATTAGCTGTGGTAATCTTGCCGTTATTTTTTACGATGGCCACTCCTGCTGTATTATTTACTAATTGGTCTACTGCTTTTGCCCCCATACAACTGCCTAAGATTCTATCTCTTGCAGTTGGTGAGCCTCCCCTCTGAACATGCCCAAGAACCGAAACCCTGTTTTCAAGCCCTGCTTTTTCTTTAATTGTATTGCTTAGCTTAGATGCCGGGCCGACACCTTCTGCTGCTACTATTATGCTGTGCTTTTTGCCTCTATTGATTCCTTTGAGTATTTTGTTTATGACGACATCAATATCATATTCCTGCTCAGGGATCAATATTGATTCAGCCCCTCCTGCAGTTCCTGCCCATAGGGCAATATTTCCGCTGTCTCTACCCATAACTTCTATAATAAAAATCCTTTCATGAGAAGTGGCGGTGTCTCTAATCTTGTCGATCGTTTCAATAACTGTATTAACAGCGGTATCAAAACCAATAGTCAGTTCAGTATTTGGGATATCATTGTCTATTGTTCCGGGGACACCTACTACAGGAAATCCTAATTCCCCTAATTTTTTGGCGCCTCTAAAGGAACCATCGCCTCCTATTACTATAAGTCCATCGATATTAGCTTCATTTAAGTTATATAGAGCAGTTTTTTGTCCTTCTTCAGATTTGAATTTGTCACAGCGAGCAGTGGACAACACAGTGCCGCCTCGCTGAAGAACATCTCCTACATCACCGATTTTTAATTCTTTGAAATTATTCTCGATTAATCCCTTGAATCCGTAATATATACCTACTGCTTTTTTGTTAAGATAAATACATCGACGCACAGCAGCTCTAATTGCTGCATTCATACCGGGAGCATCTCCACCACTTGTAAGGACTCCTATTTTTTCCACGATTATCACCTGCCCAAAATATTGTTGAAAAGAATTCTAGTTTAAAAACCATTAAGCTTATTGGAATTGCTATATAATAGGATAACATATTTTTAACTATAACATTAGCGCAACTTGTTTCCTAAATTGTTTATAAGAAAACTTGTTTTATTTGCAGGTGATTCCCTTTATTATGTAGTAAATATATCTGACAGTAAGATTAATATAATCTAAGAAATGCATACTTACAAAATCAAGGAGGTTTTTTTAACAATGCTTTCTGACAAAGCGAAAAATGTGAGTCCTTCTCCTACTTTAGCTATAAGTGCCAAAGCTAAAGAGATGAAAAGTCAAGGCATAGATGTAATTGGATTTGGTGCAGGAGAGCCTGACTTTGATACACCAGAACATATTAAAAAAAGAGCAATTAAGGAAATTGAAAATGGTTTTACAGGTTATACTCCGGCAGCTGGTGTGCCTGAATTGAAAGAAGTGATAGCAAATAAGCTAAAAAGAGATAATAATTTGGACTACAGTGCAGATCAAATAGTAGTTTCTAATGGGGCAAAACATTCAATCTTGAATGCGTGTTCTGCACTATTAAACGAAGGAGATGAAGTTTTAGTTCCCACACCTTACTGGGTAAGCTACCCGGAGCTTGTCAAATTAGGAGGAGGAACCCCCAAAATAATTGAAACTAGTGAGGCAAACAACTTTAAGGTTACAATAAAAGACCTTGAAAACAGTTTGAGTTCAAAAACCAAGCTTTTAATTTTAAATAGTCCATCTAACCCTTCCGGTCAGATGTATACAAAAGAAGAACTGAAGGAGATCGGAGATTTTGTAGTTAAAAATGGTATATATGTTATTTCTGATGAAATTTATGAGTATATAGTTTATGACGATAATAAACATGTTAGCATTGCATCTTTAAGCTCCGAACTTAAAGATAGAACGATAATAATTAATGGAGTCTCTAAGAGTTATGCAATGACCGGCTGGAGAATAGGATATACAGCCTCTAACCTTGAACTAGCCAAAGCAATGGGAGCAATGCAAAGCCATGCTACCTCAAACCCCTGCTCTATATCTCAAATGGCTGCACATGAGGCTATAAGTGGCCCTCAGGACTGCGTGGGAGAAATGGTCAAAGAATTTGATAAAAGAAGAAAATTCATGCAGCAAAGAATTAAAGAAATCCCATATCTTGAAGCTATGGAGCCCCAGGGTGCTTTTTATATGTTTGTCTCTATGAAAGAGACAAGTGGGATGAAACATGAGAATAATGAAATTAATGACAGCCAGAATTTTGCTAAATATCTATTAGATAGTAAAAAGGTTGCCCTTGTACCTGGAGATGGATTTGGGGCTAAATATTATATAAGAATATCTTATGCAACTTCTATGGATAATATAGAAAGAGGTCTAGACAGGATAGAAGAATTTGTAAAAGAGCTTAGTTAATCTCTTTTTTCACATATTAAGCAAATCAGTTTGTAAAATGAGTCGGATGTTAGTGTTATGACATTCCGGCTCTTTTTTTGTGCCAAATTGTAATTTGAAAATCGACAGAGAAATCGCCGGTTATATTTGACGCAGCGTAGTAGGAGTGCTAAAATTACAATACAACAATACCCGCCCCCTAGAGGGATGGGATAACTTGGCGAAGGAGGAAAAGTGTTATGCGAAGGTATTTAGTCTTAACGATGGCGCTTGTTTTGGCTGTGGCGATGATAAGTTTATCTGTAGGTTGTGAAGAAGAAACTGAGGATCTTGAGCCTGGAGACAGTAACGGTGAAACTCAAGAGGAAAAAATAGAAGAGGCTAATGAAATTGATGACACTGATGAAGTTGATGAGACTTCTCTGTTAAGAGAAGACAGTGATGGAGGGATTGACTCAAGGGTAACCTGGGAAAATCCTGGAGAAGAACTGCCGGAATTTACGATTGGGTTAGATACTCACGCTGGTGACTTAACCATGTATGATTTGGCAGAACTATCTAACCTAACAACTGATGCTGGAGATGAATTTTCCCTTGAGTGGGAATTTACAATGGAAAGCTCACATCACCCTGAAGGTGTTTTGACGGCTGTAGATGGAAGTTTTAGCCCTGAAGCAGAGCAATTAGTACTACAGATCGAAGATTTGGATGGGGCTTTTTTAGAATTTGAATGGAATTTAGAATCGTTAGAGGTTGCTGATTTGGATGCTGATGAAAGTACTAATGAAAACGAAGCCTCGAGATTGGCTGTGGCTAATGCTGTAAGTGGCAGTGTATCTATATTAGACATAGATAACTACAAAAATATTGCTAACCATACTCTTGTTGACAATCAACTTTCTCACGGTATAGCAGTTGATGAAGAAAGAGGGTTGGTTTATGCGGGTGGACTAGATGAAGAAGAGTTAATAATTTTTGATTACGAAGAGGAGGAGGTTAAAGAAAGGGTCGAAATTGACGCCAGAGTTCACGGTGTGGATTTGACCCTTGAAAGAGATTATGTATTGATCTCTAGCGCTGCCCTTGAAGAAGATGATGAATATGACGTGGTAACTGTGGTTGATACTGACAATTTTGAAATTAGTGAACGCTTGGATGAGTACCCCTGGCAAAGTCCTGCTCATATAAATATTGATCCTCAGGGTCATTATCTGTATGTTGCAAATGTAATGTCTAATGATGTGGCAGTATTAGATGCTGATAATTTTGAACTTGTAGAGATGGTTTCAGTCGGTGAAATGCCAAATGAGGTGGTTTCTTCTTACAACGGAGATTATATATTTTCGGCAAATGTTGAAGACAGTAATATAACTGTAATAGAAACAAGAACTTGGGAAGTTGTAGATACCATATCTGCTGGAGAGGGTGCTCATGGTATTGCTGTCACACCAGATGATGAAGAGGTCTGGACCGCTAATAGAGATTCTAATACTGTGAGTATTATTGACATTGATACAGGAGAAAGAGTTGAAGATATTGACCTAGAGACTTATGCCAACCACGTTACTTTCTCTGCAGATGGTGAAAAGGCTTTTGTCACCAGAGAAGACGATGTGGCCGTTATTGATGTTAATAACAGAGATATGATAGATACTATACCAGTCGAAAAAGAACCTCACGAAATGGAAGTGTTATAATAATGATTAAGATAGTTGCTTCTGCTAGTTAATTTTGTCAGCTGTTAGACACGAAAATTTAGCTATGATATAATTTAACTGCTTATATAATTAAAATGCGCCTATAGCTCAGCGGATAGAGCACCGGCCTCCGGAGCCGGGAGCCCAGGTTCGAGTCCTGGTAGGCGCACCATTTAAGAAGTCAACAATGGCAGTGTTTCCTGTAGGTGGGAGATGCTGCCATTTTAATTTGCAAGGGTGAACTGCAAACATTTTGCAAACATAAAATTTAGTTAGAAACAAAAGGATATTAACTTACTCATGTTGAAATAATAATATATTAAAGGCATTTCTTGGGAGGTTTAAATATGTCTATTATTTTAAAAAAATTAATATCCTTTTATAAACCGGAAAAAGTTTACCTTTTTGGTTCACAAGCAAGAGATGATGCTAATGAAAATAAAAAGATACTTCTAAACCTAAGCGCTTTCGTACTTTGGAGTTTCGCAGAAATTTACGAGGGTATAATTATTATCCTGTAGATATTTTGGTCTATACCCCTCAAGAATTTAAAAATGAAAGCAATATTAAGGGTACCATAGCCTACCATGTTAAAAGGGAGGGGAAATTGCTATATGACCAAGGAGATACAGTTGCTAGTTAAAGAGTGGTTTGATTAGTATTTTTTCAAAAAGATTTTAGAAAATCACATAATTTAAGCTATCTCTTAGAACTTTTAGAGCAAGATATCCCTGAAAACATTATGGAGGCAGCAGAATATTTAAATGAATATGCTGTTGAAGCAAGATACCCTGGTAATTTTCCAACTGTATATGATGAAGAAGCTGAAAGAGCACTTGAGTATGTCAAAATCATTAAGGATTATATTATCGACTTAAGGAATAATTTCCAAATTTAACTGCTACTTTGCATAGCAGTTTTTATTTTCCTCTCAATTTCATCTAAAAGTACAAAATTAAACTGGGTAATTTTTATTTATCAGGAGTCTTTTCATATTTTTGACCAAAAATCATATTTGAGGAAAGAGATGATGGGACTTTTAGAGTAGGGGAGTACAAAATTAAAGATTTAGAGAAAGAGGAAACAGTTCAAAAACCAAAAACTACAGTGCGTTAGTTATTAGTATCGGATAGAAGTGTCACAGTTGATATTAAAGACGAATTAGAGAAAAATTTTAAGAAGTATTACTAGGAAAATAACTAAATAGAATCAAGATATTGCTTAATTAAACAAACTGATTAGTTAGTTAAATTTAAAGGAGTGGAATAATGGGATTAAACAACAAATTAATGCGGATAATTGTTATAACAATATTATATGTATTTTTACTATCTTTACCAATTTTTGAGGAGGTTCAATATACAGTTACTTATTACGTAATGATTATTCTTTTATTGCCAATTACAATTTATAGCATAATTATGGATAAAAAACTCAAGAAAAAATTTTACAAGCGATGGCAAAAAGTAAGGGAACAAGGATTTTGGATAAATATTGTTAGAGAAGGGATGCGATCGCTTGTTTTTATGATAACATTAGTAAGTATTACACAATTCATCGTTAATGGTCGTACTCCGTTAGAAATAATATCAAAGTTATCAGACAGTGCATTAGTATGGATATCATTGTTTCTTTTGGCATTTAACATAGTGGTAGGGGTAATCGCTTGGTACGAGAATGAAAAAAGGTACAACCGAATTCAATATGCTTTGAAAAATAGCAATTAATTTAATTCCTACCTATACATCATCCGATTTATATGCCTTAAAGCGGTAGCTATTTGCTATTGCTTTATATTTATTTTGGCAAATCAACAACAAACTTAGCCTTTGAAAAAGAATATAAAGTTGAGATTAATGGGGGGAAGGTGATGTAAATGCCCGGTAATGAAAGTGATGATCTTCTATTAGTAAAAGCAATTGCCCATGAATTTACTAGGGCAAAGCTAGCCTTTTTTTATTTTTTAGATTTGTCGGAGAAAAAAAGTATAAAACCAGAGCAGTATGATAATTCCAGAACACTTTTTTTATTGTATAATGCATATGGCTTATTCATACACCATTTATATGAATATCAAAAAGGATGCTTTAAAAGAGAGTTTAGGAAATATCGAGAAGATAAAATAAATAAAATTGACGAGCTAATAACTAATGAACTGGATAAATTTTTAAGAAATTGTGTGATTTTGATAGAACATAATAAAGCACCAGCCTGGATTGATAGCCACCGTAAAACTTTTTATGAAAAGGGGGCTCCTGCTGATTTTGGAAAAGACTTTAGAGAGGTAAGAAATTATTTAGCACATGTTGATCTTGAACGCATTAGAGGGGAGTCCCGTCTCAGTTTAAGTGAATTTTATCTAAAATTATGGAATAGAATTAATAGATATATTTAATAGATAAAATAAACGTCGAATTTAGAATGAAAAAAGTAACAATGGGAAGATAACAAATTACAAACTGAAGGGTATGAATGGAATCCTCCGGAGTGGATTTATATAGATGAAGAAGGGATCCCACTTCCTCCATTTAAATGGGATGAAGAAAGACGTGCAATTCTTCGAGCCGAAATAGATGCCTATTATGCTTATTTATATGGTTTAAATTATGATGAACTCAGATATATTCTAGATCCTAAGGATGTCTATGGTGAAGATTTTCCGGGTGAAACATTTAGGGTTCTTAAAAATAAAGAATTACAAAATTATGATGAGTATAAAACACGTAGATTAATATTGGAAGCCTGGGAACGTTTAAGCTTAGGCAATTAATTATATTTAAAGTTTGGCAATGACATAGATTTTTTTTAAGGCAAATTTGATTGTGATCTTTGAAAAATTATCTGACATTTTATAGAATGGTTCTTAGCTAGCCTTGCCAGTAAAAACTTATGATTTTTGGTTGAAGGAATAAAAGTGAATAAATTTTGAAAGGGGGAATGAGACTTGATAAAACTACCAGCTCCAAAGGTTGCCGGGAAAAAATCTCTAGAAGAAGTAATAAACAAGAGAAAGTCTATAAGAAAATATTCAGACTCTTTCCTTAGTTTAAATGAAGTATCTCAGCTTTTGTGGGCTTCCTCTATGGTACCTTCGGCAGGAGCTATTTATCCAATGGTTATCTATCTTGTTGCTGAGAATATATCTGACCTAGATCCTGGAATTTACAGATATAGTTCTTCAAATCATTCCCTGGAAAAATTCATTGAAGGTAATAAAGGCGCTAGCCTTGCTAAAGCCTGCTTAGGGCAATCTTTTGTTGCAAAGGCTCCTATAAATATTGTAGTTACAGCTATATATGAGAAAATAAAAGCCGGTTACGGAGAAAGAGGAATAAGATATGCTATTATAGAAGCGGGTCATATATCTCAAAATGTTTATCTACAAGCTGAGGCTTTAGAACTTGGTACAGTGGCAATCGGGGCTTTTTATGATGATCATGTGAGTGAAGTTCTAGAGCTATCAACCAAAGAGAAGCCTTTGTACGTAATGCCTGTTGGCAGAACATAAAAAATAGACCTGCCTAAAAAGGCAGGTCTTAAACTGTATTTATAGACTGTTTTTAGTAGTTTCTAGGGTTAGCCATTTCAGGGTTATACCAGCCCTGGGATTTCATTGATTCTACAATGTTTTTGTGCTGATCTAGAGTATAGTCATGTAGATTAAGGAAAGCTTGACGAGTGTCATGGGAATTAGCTTCTAAAATGCCTTGATGATAGTGGCCTGACATATGTTTTACGCTTGATAGAACATCTGTGATGACGTCTTTGTCTGACATTCTAGATTGTTGTGTGTAAGTTGGTGTACCTTCATACTGTCTATACATAGTAATCTACCTCCTTTTTAGTAATAATGTGGTCTTTGACTTTGGTTTTGGGGGAAGCCAGCCTGATTTAACCTTTCACTAATGAAGTTGACTTTTTGTTCACAACTGCTTCTGATGTCTTCGATACAGTTTCTTACTTGAGGGTTTTGTACCTGATTTAGGTACTGGTTACATTTGGATAGGCAAACTTGTTCCTGTGAAAGCTGATCTTCTAGATAAAGCTTTTCTTTTTGAGTAATTTGAGAAGTAGATTGATTGTACATTTTTTGTAGCACCTCCCTTTAAATATTTTCTAATTTTGCCTAGGACTAGTATGCTTCAAAATAAAAATTTTAAAAGTAAAAATAAATAAAAATTATATTTTGGAGGTTGTTTAGATGCGCCTTTTTTATGCAATTTTTTTTGATAAGAAAATTATTGAGACCCTTGTACAAAACCAGGAGTATATCAAAAATTATGGGATAAATGGAAGGTTTGTAAGAAGAAATAAACTACACCTTACACTTAAATTTTTAGGTGAAACAGAAGAAAAAAATTTATTGCAGATCAAAAATTCAGTAAACCCATCAGAAATTAATCCTTTTAAAATAAAGCTTTCTGACCTAGGTGTTTTTCCGCCTAAAGGAAGACCCAGGGTTATTTGGCAGGGTTTAGAAGGAGAAACAGAGAAAGATGCAGAAGAAATGTTAAAACTAAAGAATTTATTAGAAGAGAATCTTGAAGATTTAGGTTTTGAAAAAGAAAAAAGAAAGTTTAAACCACATATTACTCTTGTCCGAGATCCAAAAAATTTGAACAAAAATGACTTGGATAATATTCTTTTAAAAAAAATGACTACCAATGTGACATCTTTTTCTTTGATGTCAAGTAAACTTACAAAAAGCGGCCCAATTTATGATGAGTTATGTCGCTATGATTTAAATACTAAATATTGATTGATTCTGGTGCAAAAAGTCATATGAACAAACTGGAAGGGAGGAGGCTTTAGCTTGCATGAGCTGCTAGAACAACTAAATAAGTCTTTTGATGATAAATTTAAACAAGAGGTGTCATTGACAGAAATTACAAGATTTTCTTTGAACCTTCATAGAAGTGCTGCTATAGTTGTGACTAATAATTATATTTATACTTTGAACAAAAAACTTTTTTCTGTGAATGTAAACAAACTGCCACTTGTAAGTCTCGAAGATATATTCATGGAAGATAATAAATTAAAATTAAAAATTGCTGGAGAGATTTACCGATTGCCGGTATCATCGAGTAAGAAGAATACTGTGATGAAATTTGTTAATGAAGTAAAAGCCTTAAAGGAGAAGTAAAAAAGCCTTTAAGGCTTTTTTTTTGATGTAAACAAACACATTTATATGGGTAAAAAAATATTATGTGAAATGAAAAATATAAGCTCTGATAAAAGAGGTGAAACAGCAAATGGATATACTAATTGTTTTTGTTGGTGTTCTTGGTGGAATAATGGTGGGAGCTATGCCGGGGCTAACCCCTACCATGGGAGTCGCTTTGCTTGTGCCTTTTACATTTTATCTATCTGTTTCTGAAGGACTTACGTTACTTGGAGCGGTATATGTTGGTAGTGTCTATGGTGGTGCTATTACAGCAATTTTGGTGAATATCCCAGGGGCACCTGCATCTATTGCAACAATCCTTGATGGTCATCCCATGGCCAAAAAAGGTCAACCAGTCAGAGCAATTCATCTTGCTACAGTATCATCCTTTGTTGGTGGAGTAATAGGGGTGCTTCTTTTAATATTTTTTTCACCAGCATTAAGTAGGTTGTCTCTTAGCTTTGGTCCTGCGGAACAGTTTTGGGTAGCTATGTTCGGTATTACCATTATAGCGGCCCTTTCTGTTGGTTCTGTGATCAAAGGACTTATAGGCGGCGTTTTAGGGATCTTACTTAGTACAGTAGGTATTAGCTCAATAACCGGAACGCCTAGATTTACTTTTGGCCTAAATGAGCTAATTGGAGGAGTACATCCGATTGCAGCTTTGATAGGATTATTTGCATTATCACAAGGTCTTTGTTTTGTGGAGAAAATATTTTCAACAAATGGTGAAAGTGAAACAATTGACTTATCTTCTAAATCAACTTCAATTAAAGAAGTTGTGGCAGAAATATTGAAATCTAAAAAAATGCTTGGGCTTGGAACTTCTATTGGTTCACTAATCGGTCTAATTCCCGGAGCGGGAGGACAAATTGCAAGCCTTGTAGCTTACAACGAAGCAAAAAGGGCTTCAAACAAGAAGGAAGAATTTGGAGAAGGATGTAGTCACGGAATTATTACAGCAGAGAGTGCAAACAACGCAATGGTAGGGACATCTTTGATTCCTCTTTTGACTCTAGGCATACCCGGAAGTCCTACTGCAGCAGTGTTGTTAGGTGGTTTATTGATGAATGGGTTATGGCCTGGACCTGGACTTTTTGATGAGAACGCTGCAATAACATATACATTTTTATATGGTATGTTAGGGGCGCAATTTTTCCTTCTTGGTATAGGACTTTTTGGAGGAAAGTATTTTGGGAAGATAACTCAGATTCCTTCTCATATTATGGCACCGGCAATATTTATCTTCTGTGTAATTGGATCCTTTGCAATTAGAAACAATGTAGGTGACATAATTGTAATGCTTGTACTTGGCGTAATCATGTATTTTTTACAAAAGATTGATTTTAACCCTGCGCCTATAGCTCTTGGTTTGATCCTTGGAGAATATGCAGAGCAGGGTTTGCTCTTGGCATGGCGAGATAGTGTCGCTCATAGTTCATTATTTAGTTACTTTATGGATAGGCCGATAGTGATTTTATTTATGGTCATGTCAGTATTATCGGTAGCCTTCACTGTATTCTGGGAATACAAAAAGCAAAAAAAATGTGAGGCTAGTTAAAAAAGGCAGGTGTGGTTTTATGACGGGTTATGTTATAGATAGATTTGTTTCTATAATCGGAATTATTGTGGTTGTAATATTGTATTTGAAGATGGATGCTTATACTGAAGAAGCAAGGGTTTTACCAGGGGCGCTTCTAATTATAGCTGGGATACTGTTTTTGATAATGGCTTTTCAGTCTTTTGTTTTGAAAAGTTATACCAAAGAAGTATTTGCTAATCTTCCTGTATTCAAAATATCTCTAGTTGTTGTGACGCTATTTATGTACTTTTTTCTAATTCAAAAGCTGGGGTTTTATGTATCAAGTTGGTTGTTTTTTATGGTAATTACAACCTGGTTTAACAAAGATAAAAGCAAAGTTTTTTCCTTGGTTGTAGGAACACTTTTCATATTACTCTTGTATTTTATCTTTGGAATGTTATTAAAAGTTCCCTTACCCAGAGGAGCTTTTATATAATAATTAAAAAATTTTAGGGGGAGTGCAGAGAATTGTTTAAAAGAAGAGGTTTTAGTAAGTTTTTCATTCTTGTCTTATGTATGCTGCTGGCGTTTCAGTTAGTAGGTGTAGGATGTTCAGGAGAAGTGGCTGATGAAGAGGAGAAAGATCTTAATCCGGCAGAAGAAGCTAAAGAAGCTGAAAAAGAAAGTGATGAGGATGGAGATTACCCTAATAGACCATTGAGGTTAATAGTGTCTTACAGTGCAGGTGCGGCGACTGATACCCAGGCAAGAATTTTTGCCGAATTTGTTGAGGAGGAATTAGGTCAGCCCCTTGTTGTAGAAAACATAGAAGGAGCAGGAGGTCAAGTAGGCTGGAATGAATTTTCCCAGGTAGAGCCAGATGGATACACCCTTGCTGCGTTTAACTTGCCGCATATTCTTGCGCAGCCATTAGTTATGGAAACTCAATACACAAAAGAGACTTTTGAGCCAATATTTAACTGGGGTTGGGACCCCACGGTATTTGCAGTAAGAGAAGATAGCCCGTATGAAACAGTAGATGATTTAATAGAAGATGCCAAAGAAAGACCAGGTGAAATTTCCATTGGTAAAGCAGGGCTGTATATAGGTCATCACTTTTTAATACTGCAGGTAAAAGATGAAACCGGAGTCGAATTTAACCAAATGCCTTATGATGGAGCAAGTGATGCTGCAGCAGCACTGCTAGGAGGGCACATCGATGTGGTTTCCGGTAATTTGAGTGATATGCATAGGTTAAAAGAAGACGGAGAAATAAGAATCTTAGCCATCGCAACAGAAGAAAGACATGAGTTTGAGCCTGATGTTCCTACGTTTAAAGAGTTGGGCTATGAGGATGCTATTATGAGCACTGATAGGGGTATTGCTGCACCCAAAGGCACCCCCGATCACAAAATCGAAAAATTAGAAGAAGCCTTTTATGAAACCGCACAAAATCCTGACTACAAAGAGCAAATGGAGGAAGCCGGAGCAGACTTAATGTTTCTTGAAAGAGATGAAGTATTTGATGAATTTGAAGAAAGAGAAGAAATTCTAGAAAATCTACTGCAGGAATTTGGCCACCTTGATTAAGCTAAAATTGATTATTGTGCTTATGTGAAGAGACTTTTTGAACCAAATCTAAATTTAAAACAAAATATACTGGGTATTTAATCCCGTCCTCTACCATAAATTTTAGTATGAAGTAGATTTTTGAAAAGCTCAAAGGAGGGCGGGATTATGTCCCAGGGTACAATTGTTATATTAGTGGTGTTACTTTTATCTCTTATAGGACGTAACAACCTGGTGATAGCAGCGGCAGCTTTGTTACTTGTTATGCGGCTAACTGTTCTTAAAGATACATTTCCATTTTTGATTGATAGAGGTATAGAGCTTGGGATATTATTCTTAACATTAAGTGTTTTGACACCTTTTGCGGCAGGTCAAGTAACTTTGTCTGATGTTCTAAATACTGTAAAATCACCAGCAGGATTGGCAGCTATCCTCTCAGGTGTACTTGCATCTTATTTTACCGGAGAAGGTGTAAATCTGTTGAAAACTAGGCCTGAAATAATGGTAGGCTTAATTATAGGTTCTATCTTAGGTGCTTCGCTGTTGAAAGGGGTTCCGGCTGGGCCATTAGTTGCTGCTGGATTTGCGGCTGTTATAATACAGAAATTAAACCTATAAAAAACTCCGATCAATATCGGAGTTTTGTAACCTAATAAATATACTATTTATTTGTTAATTTACTTTGTTAATTGATATTACCGAGATCATCATTAACGCTGTTATATTCTTTTTCTAAATCAGTGTTAACATCCTCATCTACGTCTAATAGATCATTAAGAAACAATTTAAATTCACCGTGTTCAGGACAGCTATATAATATAGTGGTTGATCTGGTGATATGTTCTTTGACTATGCAGCCGCATTCTTTACACTTAACACCCTGATCGTGTACAGATAGTTCATCTTCTTTTAGTGCTTCATAAACATCTTTTAGAAGTGGGTGTTGTGATTCGCCTTTAACATAGGGTGCTACGTACTTGTTAAGTCCAAGTACACGTTTTTTGGCATATTCAACACCGGTACCAATTTCTTCAGCGATTTTGTTGATGTTTTTTCTGTGCTTTAAGTATAACTCGGCTATACTATGCTCATCGGGCTCTATTGGTAGAGACCGATGGAATTTATCAGAGTACTTTTGGAACAAATTAGATACGTTTTCGCATCTTTCTTTTCCTGGAGAAACTTTAACGAATACATCGTAATAGTTTTTTACCTGCATTGTTTCATACATTTGAATTTCAGATTTAATGAAAACTTCTATGTTGGAGAAACTGTCCTGATCATTCTTGCAACTTAAGTAACCCTCTGCAACGTCGTCTTCTTGAGGGGTGACAGGCTTAAGTTTGCCGCAGACTTGTTTTAGTTCTTGTAAAAAAAGGTTTAAATTTTCTAAATCTTTGAATTTACCTCTATATGTGTAGAAAAAATTTTTGACTCGTTCCATATACGCCACCTCCGAAAAAGTCAGCTCCCTGAGGCTACAAGTAAGCTTGTAGCTATACTATAACACAGGGGGATGTAATTGTCAAAAAGTTAAAACTAGTGCAAATAAAATGGTGCATTTCTAATAACATAATGGTTGTTTATAATGGTTGACAGTTTTTGCCCCTGAAAGTAAACTTAAATTTAAAAAAGATTATATTGATTTTATACTCGTATTTTATTGTATAATGGTATATAGATTTGTATTTTTCGAGGGGCATCTTCAGGTGGTGTATTAGAAGAGCGATTGTATACAAATTAGAAGTTGGTTAGTTAAACTAGCATTAATTAAGGAGGAAGATGGATGAAACCCCATAAAGCTATAGCATTGATTGATTCGGGAGTAGGTGGATTAACTGTAGCAAAAGAAGTTATGAATGAGATGCCCAATGAAAAGTTGATTTATTTTGGTGATTTGGTCCATATGCCTTATGGTCCCAGGTCAAAAAGAGAAGTTAAAAATTTTGTTTATAAAATTACTGAATTTTTGATTGGACAGGATATTAAAATGGTAATAGTTGCATGTAACTCCGCCTCTGCAGCAGGCCTAAACGAAATTAGAAATCAATTTGAAATACCAGTAATTGGTGTTATTGAGCCTGGTGCAAGGGCAGCTATAAAAAACACAGAAAGTGGAAAAGTAGGAGTGATAGGTACAACAGGTACCATAGAATCAGGAGCTTATGAAAAAGCTATAAAAAGAATAGACCCTTTTGTAGAAGTTTATAGTAAAGCCTGTCCATTATTTGTATTAATTGTAGAAAATGATTTGATAGGTAGCAGTGAGGCCTTGGTGGTTGCAAAGGAATATCTCAGGCCGTTGAAAGAAGAAGGGGTAGATACTTTGATATTGGGGTGTACTCATTATCCTCTTATGAGAGATGTTATTCAAGAGGTGATGGGACCTGAAGTAAAGCTAATTAATTCTGCAAAAGTAATAGCTAAAAAAGCTGGTAGAATATTAAAGCATGAAAACTTGATTAGGGTTAATGAAAAACCTCCTAGACATCGCTTTTATGTTAGCGGATACTCGGAAAAATTTCAGGAATTGGGCAAAAAGTTTTTACATCATGAATTAAAGGCTTATGAGGTGAAAATTTCCGAATAATTCCGGAAAAATATAAGGAGGCAATTGATGAGAAGTATACGAAACAAAGCTGACGGTTTTCTAAAAGAAAGGGAAAAGGTTTTAAAAGAGTGGGAAACCGGACAGGAAGTAAATTTAAAAGAAGCGGCAAATTATCACAAGAATTTGCCGGATAATAAAAAAGCAAACTATACTTTGATGAAGTCAAAAGAGGAGGACGAGATTTTATTACAGTGTCTTGGTAGTTATGCATCTTTTCAGCGCCAACTCGCCTTTTATAAAAAGCTTCAGGAAGAAGGCAATGCAGATATTTTGACTGTTAACGTAGATTCCTTTACTCAAAATAAAGACCACCAAAGAGCAAAACATGATTATGAGAATGAACTTTCACACGATCGAATTTTGTTGGACGGTTTTCCCCTGGTTGTTCACGGGATAATTGGCTGTAGAAGGTTAATAGAAAACAATGAAGTTCCAATACAAGTGCGTCATGAGGGCACAGATGTAAGGCTGATGGCCGAGATTTCATTTGCTGCTGGTCTTACAGATTTTCTTGGAGGTGGAATTTGTAATACGGTATTTGATCCTCAGGCAAAGTCTATAGAAGAGAATATCAATAACTGGAACTACGTGGATAGCTTAGTTGCACTTTACGAAGAAAACAATGTAAGAATAAATAGAGAAATATTCGTTCCACTTACAGGCACTTTGATTCCGCCTTCTCTTCAATTGGTGCTAATAATTTTAGATGGACTCATATCTGCCCAAAATGGGGCTAGATCCATAACCCTTTGTTATAATCAGGGCGGAAACATGGTTCAGGACGCGGCAGCTTTATTGGAGATGGAAAATCTGTTTTTTGAATACCTTAAAAAAATAGGGTTTGATAAGCTGGATAACTTTGAAATTACAACTTCTTTTTATCAGTGGCCAGGTGGATTTCCTGATGATGAAGCCAAAAGCTTTGGGATAATTGTCCTTGGTGCCATGGTAGCCTCTTTTGCTAATGCCACAAAACTTGTCGTCAAAACCCCTAATGAAGCCGTTAGAATGCCTGATGAAGAATCCTACGTAAAAGGATTGAAAGCAGCTAGGCATACTCATTCCTTGTCAAAATACCAGGTCGATATTTTACCGAGTGAAAAAATAGAAGAAGAAAGAGAAATTATTAGAAATTCCACTCGTTCTATTTTAAATGCTGTACTAAGCAATTTTGAAGAAGAAATTGATTTAGACATAACAGGTGCGTTTGAAAAAGGTGTTCTTGATCTGCCTTTTTCGTCATTTGGAAAAAACCTTGGACTTGTAATGCCAGTTAGAGATGATAAGGGTGCTGTGAGATATTTTGATTCTGGCAAATTGCCTCTTCCTGATAGTATTAAAAAATATAATAAAGAACAGATAATAAAAAGAGCAAACAAAGAAAATAGAGAGCCCTGTTTTCAAATGGTTATAGATGATATATATGCTGCTGGAAAAGGATTGATCTACTGGGATAATGATTGAAATTTTATTTTTTTGCTTGTATTAATCATTTTTTCCTTCCTTTTAAAATAAATAAGAGTATAAGAAGAATATTTAAAAGGGAGGAAAAAAAGATGAGGCGTAGGGTCAAGCTTTTTGCTTTGATTGTTATGATAGTCATGATGGCTGTGTTTAGCTCAGGGTGCTTTTTCTTAGACTTTTTATTTGGCACAGAGGAAGAACCGGATGAACCATCTGTAACTGAAGAAAAAAAGGAAAAAGAAATTGAAGAATTTGAAGATGATGAAGATGAAAGAGAGACCACTTTTTATCTATTGGATGATGAAACTGACAAGATAGTTAAGACTACGAGCAAAATCCCCTGGGCCGAAGGAATTGCACAAGAGACTTTGTCAAAGATGGTAAGAGATGAGGAAAATCTGCAGTACTGGGCAGAATATGAGTTGGAACCGGTCATACCTTCTGGTACCGAAATAAAGGGAATGACTATTGATGATGATGGAACAGCTAGAGTTAATTTTTCAGAGGAATTTTTGGAGTATGAAGGAGAGTTTGGTCAGCTTTTAAATGCTGTAGTGTACACATTAACAGAATTTGATACAATTAATGGAGTTGAGTTTATGATTGAGGGACAGATGCTTGAAGACTTGCCCGAAGGAGCGGAAATATCCGGAAGAGTTGATCGTGTGGGAATCAATACTGAAGTTGCAGTAGTTGCTGATGGTGAAAATCCTGTTACATTATACTTTGTAGCTGAGAAAGGTGATAACACGTTCTATGTACCCGTTACAAGAATGGTTTCTGATGAGGCAGAACTAGAAGGAGAAGCCCTTGCAGAACTGATTAATGGTCCGGATCCTGATAGTACTCTAAACTCGTATGTTTCCTCTGAAATAACGCTGAATGATATTGATTTAGATGATGGCATATTATATCTTGATGTATCAGATATTTCTACTGAAGAAGGACGAGAAGAGGAAGCAGTTAATCAGATTACTTATACCCTTGAAGAATTCGAGACCATAGAGAAAGTGGAGCTGACCGTTGATGGTCAAGAATCTGTTTACTAGATTGTTGAGTAATTTAAAGTATTATATATGATTAACCTTAATGTCTAGTCATAGCCCGAATTTCGGGCTATTTTATTACTTTCTTTTTTCCTTTATAATAGAATTGATCATAAATTAAGTGTTAGGTGGGGATCTTTTAGTCATGAATATGATAGAAAAACAAAGAATAATTGCAACTTATGACAAGCCAGATAGTGAAAAAGAACTTTCGATTATAGCAAAAGAGATAGTCAGCAATTTTGTATGTGAAAATGATAAACTAATAGGTTTTACAGGAGATCCCAAGATAGGGAAATCAATTATGGTTGAAGCTATGTTTCCTGAAGTCTCCCTGGTGAATGATGATGAAAATATTAATATTCGTCCTTTTCCACTTATTGAAGATTATAAGCGTGATAATTTCAGACAGGAGACTTATCATATGGATGTTATGTTTGAGGCAGCCTTTAACTCAAAACATAAGCTAGGGCAAGCTGCAAAATCTGCGTTAAAAGCAAATAAGAGGATAATTATTGAGCATTTTGATAAAATATATCATGTAATAAAAATAAACGCTCACCTAAATATATCTATGGGTGAGAAAATTAAAGTGATTAGGTCTAAAATAGAAAGTTAAAATAAAGTACATGATGATATAAATTTTTGATTATGATAAAATTTCAGGACAGGTATACTTAAAAAATTGAATACTTAGAGGAGGAATAAAATGAATGTTAGAAAAGATAGAAAACCAGACGAAATCAGGCAAATTAAAATAGAAAAAGATATAATAAAGCATGCAGAAGGATCTGTTTTAATGTCTTTTGGAGATACCAAGGTAATATGTGTTGCGACCGTGGAGAACAAAGTGCCGCCTTTTATGAGAGGTGAAGGAAAAGGTTGGGTTACTGCAGAGTATTCTATGCTTCCTAGAGCTACAGAGTCAAGGAATATCAGAGAAGCAGCAAGAGGTAAACTAAGTGGTAGAACTAATGAAATTCAAAGGATGATTGGCAGATCTTTAAGATCGGTTGTAGATCTTGAAGGTCTTGGAGAGAGAACAATTTGGATTGATTGTGATGTGATTCAAGCAGATGGTGGTACAAGAACAACTGCTATTAGTGGAGGGTATATAGCATTAGTGCAAGCCTTGAAAGGTTTAGTAAAAGAAGAAAAGCTAAAAGAAATTCCCGTCAAAAATTATTTAGGTGCAGTAAGTGTCGGTATTTTGGATGGTGAAGTGCTTCTTGATCTTGATTTTAGTGAAGATTACAATGCAGAAGCTGATATGAATTTTGCCATGACAGATGAAAAAGGTTTCGTTGAGATCCAAGGCACAGGAGAAAGTTTTCCTTTTTCCAAAGACAAAGCTAACAAGATGATAGGTTATGCCGAAATAGGCATTGAAAAGATAATCGAAAAGCAAAAGGAATTTATAGAAAAAGAGCTTTAGTAGCTTTTGACGAGCTTTTATGAGAGGTGTAGATTATGAAAGAAGAAACTAATAAGCTAGTACTAGCCTCAAACAATGAAGGTAAAATAAAAGAATTGAGGGAGATTCTAGAAAGTCTATCTTTAAAAGATATGGAGATTTATAGTCTAAAAGATTTTGATGAGATAGGAGAAATAGAAGAATATGGAGATACTTTTGAAGAAAATGCAAGGATTAAAGCAGAAACAGTAAGCCAAAAAACGGGTTTATTAGCTTTGGCGGATGATTCAGGGCTAGAGGTTGACGTGTTGGACGGTAGGCCTGGTGTTTATTCTGCAAGGTATGCTGGCAAGGATGCATCGGATGAAGAAAATATCAAAAAGCTTTTGGGTGAACTTAAAGAAGTCTCTTTTGAGGATAGGAAAGCTTGCTTTAGATGTGTAATTGCCCTTTCACATCCGAAAATAGATACCAGATTTGTGGAAGGGAGATGCGATGGATATATTACTGAACAAAAGCAGGGACAACAAGGTTTTGGGTATGATCCTGTTTTTTTCTGCCCGGCAAAGGACAAGTCATTTGGTGAATTAGAGCCTGAAGAAAAAGCTGTCGTGAGCCATAGAGGACTGGCTTTAAAGAATCTTGCTCCAGTTTTGAAAGAAACAATTTCAAACTTAAGAAAATAGAAAGGAAAGATTAAGTTGAGGATAGCTGTTTTAAGTGATACTCACAGGGAAGTGAAAAAGGCAGAAGATGCACTTATAATGCTAGGAGAGTTTGATTGCCTTTTCCATGCAGGTGATTTCTATGAGGATTTTTTAAAGCTAAAATATAAGTTTCCTGTAAGCATAGCAGAAGCTGTAAGAGGTAACTGTGATTCTCATAGTTATCCAGAAAGGTTAATGATTGATTTGTTTAGCTATAGGATATTATTAGTACATGGACATCAATACAACGTGAAGAGTAGTTTAAATTCTCTGAGATTTGCAGCAAAAGAACTGAATGTTGATATTGTTATTTTTGGACATACCCATGTTGCATGCAAAGTAGAAGATCAAGATGAAAATATTCTATACTTTAACCCGGGAAGTGTCTTAGAAACAGGAGGAAAATCTTCAGTTGGTGTTATTGAAATTGACGAAAATGAAAAGAATATATATACAAAGATTATAAATTTATAAAAAAAATTATAGAAAAACCTTTGACAAAATCAAAAATCTGCGTTATACTGTATTTTGCCTTTGAGAGATAGATTGCTGGCGGGGCGTAGCGCAGTTTGGTAGCGCACTTGGTTTGGGACCAAGGAGTCGCAGGTTCAAATCCTGCCGCCCCGACCATTTAATTTGCGGGTGTAGCTCAGTGGTAGAGCCCTGGCCTTCCAAGCCAGTCGCGTGGGTTCGATTCCCATCACCCGCTCCATTTAAAAAATCGAGGCTTTTATGTGCGCCTGTAGCTCAGCGGATAGAGCAACGGACTTCTAATCCGTAGGCCGGAGGTTCGAGTCCTCCCAGGCGCGCCATTTTAATAAAGTAAAATGTGGTGAGTGTAGCTCAGCCCGGTTAGAGCACCAGATTGTGGCTCTGGGGGCCGTGGGTTCAAGTCCCATCACTCACCCCAAATTTTAATGAATATTTTGCTCTTAGATAGTTAATGTTAATAATGAAAACGCTGGGGCGTAGCCAAGCGGTAAGGCACGGGGTTTTGGTCTCCGCATGCGCAGGTTCGAATCCTGCCGCCCCAGCCATTTATGTGTTTAAAAAAGTACGAGCCATTAGCTCAGTTGGTAGAGCACCTGACTTTTAATCAGGGTGTCGAAGGTTCGAATCCTTCATGGCTCACCACTATTGACCAAAATCATTTTTTGTGTTATAAATGTTAGTGTATGCGAGGGTGGTGGAATTGGCAGACACGCTAGACTTAGGATCTAGTGCCTTACGGTGTGCGGGTTCGAATCCCGCCCCTCGCACCATTTTAAGAATTAGATTGCCGCGAGCTAGACGAGAGTAGCGCGGTTTTTATTATTTAAGTTAAGATTTAAAACATATTTGAAGTGTGCTATAATTAAAGTGAAATCAAAGCCGCCAGGTTTATAGCGGCGTTTTTTTATATTATGTTACCACATTATTGTGTTATCATATTAGAAGGGTTTTGCCGGTTAATAATATTGTGATATAATCGTCGAGGTAAGGTATTATAATAGTGTTTTGTTATAAAAAAGAATACATAGTGTAAGGAGGAGGCATAATGAAAAGTAACTGTGAAAAGATAGAAGAGAACAAAGTGAAACTAACTATTGAAGTGGATGAAGAACAGGTGGAAGATGCTTTAGAAAAAGCGTATAATAAGGTTAAGAAGCAGGTAAATATACCCGGGTTTAGAAAAGGTAAAGTACCACGCAAAATCTTGGAACAAAAATTTGGTCCTGAAGTTTTGTATGAAGAAGCTTTGGAGTACATAGTACCAAATGCGTATAGAGAAGCTGTACAGGAGAATGAGATAGAACCGGTAGCCCAACCAGAGATAGATGTGATAGAAATCGAAAAAGGAAGTCCATGTAAGTTTACTGCTACTGTACTTGTCAAGCCAAAGGTGGAGCTTGGAGAATATAAGGGTGTAGAAGCAGAAAAAGAAAAAGTAGAAATTTCAGAAGAAGACGTAGAAGCTAAATTAAAAGAAACGCAGGAAAAACATGCAGAGTATGAAAAAGTAGATGATGGGGAAGCCGAAATGGGCGACAGGCTGGTTATAGACTTCAAAGGTTATTTGAATGGCGAAGCTTTTGATGGAGGAGAAGCAGAAAATTATAATATCGAGCTTGGAGCAGGTCAGTTAGTACCAGGATTTGAAGAAGAATTAGTAGGTTTAAAAACAGGTGATGAAAAGGAAATAAATATAAAAATGCCTGAAGACTATGGTAATGAGGAACTTGCCGGACAGGAAGTTGTCTTCGAGGTTAAAGTAAATGAAATTAAAAAGAAAAAGCTTTTGCCATTAGACGATGATTTTGCTAAGGATGTTAGTGAATTTGATACTCTAGAGGAATTAAAAGAAGATATTAGAAACAAATTAGTAGAGTCTGCCGAGCAGCAGGCACATAACTCTGTAGAGGAACAAGTGATTGCTAAAGTAACAGAAAATGCAGAAGTAAATATACCAGAGCCCATGATTGATCAAGAAGCAGATAGAATGGTAGGAGAATTTGAACAGAATTTACGAGCACAAGGATTAGACCTTGAGAAATATTATAAATTATCAGGCACCGACAAAGAATCCTTCAAAGAACAATTCAAAGGTAGCGCAGAAGGAAGAGTAAAAACTCAGCAGGTCCTTGAAGCAATAGTAGAAGAAGAAGGAATTGAGGCCAGTGATGACGAAGTGACAGAAGAGATAAATAGAATTGCCGAGATGCATAATCAAGAGCCAGAGCAGATAAGGACTGTTTTAGAGGCTCAAGGTCAACTAGATATGCTAAAGAAAGAGAAGGCCCTTAGAAAAGCAATTGAATTTTTAGTCGAGAAGGCTGAAGTAAAAGAAGTAGACCCTGAAGAGAAGAAAAAGGAAGCTGAAGAAGCTGAAGCTAATGAAGAGTCAGAGGCTGCTGATAAGAAAACTGAATCTGCTGAAAATGTTGACTCCAAAGATTCTTAAATTTAAAGGTAAGAAGTTTAAAAGGAGAAAGAATATTAGCAAAGAAGAATATTAAAGATTAAATATGAAAAAGGATATAATATAAAGGAGGGGTTTTTAATGAATCTTGTACCTATGGTTGTTGAACAGACTAGTAGGGGAGAAAGAGCTTATGATATATATTCAAGGCTCTTAAAAGATAGAATAATTTTTGTAGGAACTAGCATAAATGATCAGATTGCAAATTCAGTGATTGCACAGTTATTATTTTTAGAATCAGACAATCCAGATAAGGACATACATCTTTATATAAACTCTCCTGGAGGACACGTACACGCAGGGCTTGCTATATACGATACGATGCAGTATATTAAACCTAACATCTCAACAATTTGTGTTGGTCTTGCTGCAAGTATGGGGGCAGTTCTTCTTACAGCAGGCACTCCAGAAAAAAGATTTTGCCTGCCTAATTCAAGGATTATGATTCATCAGCCTATGGGTGGTGCCCAGGGTCAAGCTACAGACGTGGAAATCCATGCAAAAGAAATTGTAAAAACTAAAGAAAGACTGAACAATATACTATCTCATCATACAGGGCAAAATCTAGAAAAGATACAGCAGGATACAGATAGAGACTTTTTCATGTCCGGGGAGGAAGCCAAGGACTATGGCATTATTGACAAGATTTTGGATCGTCCTCCCAAATAAGTAGTATTTTTAGAGAGGTGAATTGAATGTTTAAACTTAATGATGAAAAGGGTAGGTTGAAATGCTCTTTTTGTGGAAAGACACAAGAGCAGGTTAAAAAGTTGGTGGCAGGACCAGGAGTATATATCTGTGATGAATGTATTGAACTTTGCAATGAGATAATCGAAGAAGAGTTGAGCGAAGATGCAGAGCTTGAAACTTCTACAATTCCAAAACCGAAAGAGATATATGACATATTAGAACAGTATGTTATCGGTCAAGAAAGGGCTAAAAAAGCTCTTTCAGTAGCAGTTTACAATCACTACAAAAGAGTAGGTGCGGATAAAAAGGAAGAGAATGATGAAGTTGAAGTTCAAAAGAGTAATATACTGCTTTTAGGTCCAACTGGTGTTGGTAAAACTCTATTAGCTCAGACACTTGCAAAAATATTGAATGTTCCTTTTGCAATAGCTGATGCTACTTCACTAACTGAAGCAGGGTATGTCGGAGAAGACGTTGAAAATATACTATTAAAACTAATTCAAGCTTCTGACTACGATGTCGAGAAGGCCGAAAAAGGTATAGTATACATTGATGAAATTGATAAAGTAGCCAGAAAAACCGATAATCCTTCTATTACAAGGGATGTATCTGGAGAGGGTGTTCAGCAGGCACTTCTAAAGATACTTGAAGGGACTTCAGCAAGTGTACCTCCACAGGGAGGCAGAAAACATCCTCATCAAGAGTTTATCCAGATAGATACAACAAATATATTGTTTATCTGTGGTGGAGCTTTTGATGGAATAGAAAAAGTAATTCAAAACCGTATTGGTCAAAAAGGCATAGGTTTTGGTGCAGAGATAAAAACTGCTGAAGAAGAGAACAATGATAAGATTCTTGCCAAAGCGATGCCGCAGGATTTGATGAAATATGGTTTGATACCAGAGTTTATTGGTAGGATACCGGTTATATCTTCGCTACATTCTCTAGACGAAGAGGCACTTGTTAGAATTCTTACTGAGCCTAAGAATGCTCTGGTTAAGCAGTACCAAAAACTATTTGAGGTTGACGGGGTAAACCTGGAAATAAATGAAGAAGCTCTGAGAGCTATAGCAAGAGAGGCTATTAGTAGAAGAACTGGTGCTAGAGGGCTTAGAGCTATAATTGAAGAGATATTAAATGACATTATGTATGAGACTCCATCTGATGAAAACATTGAGAAATGCATTATAACAAAAGAAGTTGTTGAAAATGGAGATGAACCAGTGGTTGTAAAAAAGCAGGATAGAACAGATGAATCTGCATAGAGAAAATAGATTCTACTGCAAAAAGTCTATTCACAAATTATACTAAGAAAAAAATAACAAAAAAGAGGCTGTGAGGCCTCTTTTTTGTTATTTTTAATTTCCCCCTGTTATAAATTTAAAAAAATAAAGCCATAATAAATATCAAATTAAATTTTAGTACAATAAGAAGGGGGATTAATATTGACAGGGTTATGGACTGTACTTGGCCTAGTACAATTCTTTTTCGCAGTTGTAATAGGCCTTTATTTTTGGAATCAACTAAAAAGCCAGAAGAACAATAAAACTACAATAGAAAAAGAGTCAAAAAAACAAATGGATAAATTAAGGAAGTTGAAGCAAATCTCACTCACAAAACCCCTATCAGAAAAAACAAGGCCTACAGAATTTAGTGAGATAGTAGGTCAAGAAGAAGGCCTGAAAAGTTTGAGGGCAGCCCTTTGTGGTAGCAACCCACAGCATGTTTTGGTATATGGCCCACCTGGAACAGGTAAGACAGCCGCAGCAAGGCTTATCCTTGAAGAAGCTAAGAAAAATCTCGAGTCTCCATTTAAAGAAAATGCAAAATTTATAGAGCTAGATGCAACTACAGCCAGGTTTGATGAGCGAGGTATAGCCGATCCACTTCTTGGATCGGTACACGATCCTATTTACCAGGGTGCCGGGGCAATGGGCGTTGCAGGTATTCCTCAGCCAAAACCAGGAGCAGTAACCAAAGCTCATGGAGGTATATTGTTTTTGGATGAGATCGGTGAACTCCATCCCCTTCAGATGAACAGGCTGTTAAAAGTGCTTGAAGATAGAAAAGTTTTCTTGGAAAGTGCATATTATAGCTCTGAAGACCCAAAATGTCCCTCACATATACATGAAATTTTCCAGCAGGGATATCCGGCTGATTTTAGATTGATCGGTGCAACTACTAAAAGTCCCTCAGAAATACCTTCTGCAATAAGGAGTCGTTGTATAGAGATTTTCTTTAAGGATTTATCACCCGATAATATAAAAACAATATGTGAGAACACTTGTCAAAAAGTTGGCTATAATATTGAAAAAGAGGCATTAAATTATGTTGCCCTGTATGCTGGTAACGGTAGAGAAGCTGTGAATATAATCCAGATTGCGGCAGGACTAACAAGGGAAGAAGGTAGAAATAAGATCTTGGTAAAAGATGTGGAATGGGTAATTAATACAAGCCAAATTGTTGCTAAAAGAAGTGAGTACTTAGAGGAATCTTATAAAATTGGTGTAGCAAATGCCCTAGCAGTTTATGGATCAAATAGTGGTAAATTATTAGAGATAGAATCATTATCATTTAAATCAGAATCTAAGGAAGGTAAAATAAATATTATGGGTGCTGTGGAAGAAGAGGAGATGGGTGATAGCAGAAGGGTGATAAAACGAAAAAGTATGGCTAAAAGTTCTGTTGAAAATGTGCTTAGTTTTTTAAGAAGGCATTTGGATATAGTTCCTTCAGACTACGATATTTATCTGAATTTTCCCGGTGGAATTCCAGTAGATGGACCATCTGCGGGGGTAGCGATTGCTGTATCGGTTTATTCGGCAGTTACAAATAAGCCGGTGGATAATAAAACAGCAATGACAGGTGAGGTTTCTTTAAGAGGAGCTATAAAACCAGTTGGTGGCGTCAAGGCCAAAATAGAGGCAGCAGCCTCTGGAGGTGCCAGGAGGATACTTATTCCTGAACAGAATTTTCAAAGGATTTTTGAAGAATATGATCAGATTGAAATTGTTCCTGTTTCAAGAGTTGAAGAGGTGTTTGATATAATATTTGAACCACAAAATGAAAGTGAAATTACGCCTGCTATGGGTTAGATTTTTTCATATAATCAAAAAAGGTTTTTTTGTTAGAAACATTGAATAAAACATTGGGAGTTGTACTTAAAGTAGTTGGGGAGGGAGCCTTTTGAAAGACAGTCAAACATCGTCAGGGTATCCGTTGATGCCTTTAAGAGGAATACTGGTTTTTCCTAATACAGTATTACACCTGGATGTAGGAAGAGAGTGTTCTATTACCGCTTTAGAAAAAGCGATGGTTGAAGGTGATAAAATATTTTTAACTACCCAAAAGAATCCGGAAATAGATGAGCCAAGACCAGAGGACTTGAATACTTTTGGTACAGTTGCAAAAATTAAGCAGATGACAAGACTGTCAGGTAAAAATATAAGGGTATTAGTAGAAGGTGTTAGAAGGGGAAGAATAGTTAAATATACTTGTGAAGATCCTTTTTATAGAGCGCTAATCGAAGAGTACTCGGAAGAAGATGAGAAAGAGATAGAGCCAAACTCCAAATCTAAGGCTCTATATAGGAGTGTAAGAAAACATTTTGATAAATATGTTAAACTAGATAAAAGTGTGCCTAAAGAAGTAGTTGAAAGTGTAGATTCTATCAACGACCCCGGTAAGATATCAGATATAATTGCAGGCAACTTAAACCTAAATATTTCAAAAAAGCAGGAGATATTGGAAACACTATCAATAGGTGAGCGTTTGGAGAAGGTTAACGAAATTCTTGTAAAAGAGATTGAAGTATATCAGATTGAACAGGAAATTAATAAAAAAATTAAAGAACAGCTAGAAAAAAGCCAGCGGGAGCATTATTTGAGGGAACAACTCAAAGCGATAAAAAAAGAGCTAGGAGAAGCTGAAGATGGTACAAGTGAAATTGATGATTATAAAAAGAAAATAAATGAGGCAAATATGCCTGAAGTGGTGAAGGATAAGCTCGCAAAAGAAGTAGGTAGATTAGAAAAAATGCCACCTTCAGCTGCAGAAGGTATGGTGATAAGAAACTACCTTGATTGGGTTTTATCTTTACCATGGGAAGTCAAATCAAAAGAAAAAATAGATTTAAATGAAACTGAAAGGATACTTGAAGAAGACCATTATGGTTTAAAGAAAGTAAAAGAAAGGATAATAGAATACTTAGCTGTCAAAGAGCTATCTAAAGACCTTAAGGGGCCTATTATTTGTTTTGTTGGCCCTCCGGGTGTAGGTAAAACATCCCTGGCTAAATCCATAGCTAGATCTCTTGACCGGGAATATATAAGAGTTTCTCTCGGAGGGGTTAGAGATGAAGCCGAAATAAAAGGCCATAGGAAAACTTATGTTGGTGCCATGCCAGGAAGAATAATACAGGGGATAAGACAGGCGGGAACCAAAAATCCAGTATTTCTATTAGATGAGATTGATAAAATGACCAGAGATTTTCGAGGAGATCCCTCTGCAGCATTACTTGAGATACTTGACCCACAACAAAATAAATCTTACAGTGACCATTTTATTGAGATCCCCTTTGATCTTTCAGAAGTTATGTTCATTACAACTGCTAATGCATTATATAATATACCCGCACCTCTGGTGGACAGAATGGAAGTAATTGATATTCAAAGTTATACAGAAGAAGAAAAATTAGAAATAGCTAA
The DNA here is from genome assembly GCF_022539405.1 of Natranaerofaba carboxydovora. Taxonomy (NCBI): domain Bacteria; kingdom Bacillati; phylum Bacillota; class Clostridia; order Natranaerobiales; family Natranaerofabaceae; genus Natranaerofaba; species Natranaerofaba carboxydovora. The sequence continues at coordinate 411,847 of NZ_CP054394.1, forward strand.
AAAATATTTATTGCCCAGGCAGATAAAAGAACATGGTCTGAAAGAAAATCAAATAATTCTATCGGAAAGTGCTCTTAAAAAAATAATAAGAGAATACACAAGAGAAGCAGGAGTTAGAAATTTGGAGCGAGAGCTAGCTGCTTTGTGCAGAAAAATTGCTAAAATAACTGCAAAGGATTCTAAATCAGAAGTTAGTAAGAGAATTACTCTTCAAAATCTAGAAAAATATTTGGGTGTGCCTAGATATAGATATGGAGCCATAATAAGGGAAAATGAAGTCGGAGTTTGTACAGGTGTATCCTGGACTGAAACAGGGGGAGATATATTAGAAGTAGAAGTTAACCTGGTTAAAGGGAAAGGAAACTTAACACTTACAGGACAGCTTGGAGATGTAATGCAGGAATCAGCTCAAGCAGCCCTTAGTTACGTTCGCTCCCTTGCTGGCAAATTGAATATTGATGAAAATATATTTGAAAGTAAGGATATTCATATTCATGTGCCAAGAGGTGCTATTCCAAAAGATGGCCCCTCTGCTGGAGTTACAATGGCCCTTGCCCTGACGTCTGCTCTTGTAGATATACCCGTGAAAAAAGATGTAGTTATGACAGGGGAAGTTACCCTTAGAGGGCGTGTACTTCCTGTTGGAGGTATCAAAGAAAAGGTGCTTGCAGCACATCGGTCCGGGATTAAAAATATTGTACTGCCGAAGGAAAATGAAATAGATTTAAAAGAACTTCCTAAAAATATAATCAGAGCGATGGATTTTATTTTTGTAGAAACCATGGAAGAGATTTATGATTTCGTTTTCCCTGTTGATATAAGGGAGGGAACAAAATAATGAAAATAAAAACTGCAGAATTTGTTAAACGAGTGTTTAATGTTAATGAACTCTTTGAACACGGCCTGCCTGAGATTTGTATAATGGGCAGGTCAAATGTAGGGAAATCTTCGCTGCTTAACACCCTTGCAAATATCAAAAAGCTTTCTTATACCAGTAAAAAGCCAGGCAAAACCAGGGCTTTGAATTTTTTTTTGATAAACAATAAATTTTACTTTGTTGATCTACCCGGGTATGGTTTTGCAAAGGTCTCTAAAAAGATGCAAAAAGACTGGAAAAAACTTATTGAGAGTTACTTAATTAATAGAACTAATTTGGAACTTTGTATATTATTGATTGATGCCAAAGTTGGTCCTACTGATAAAGATATACAGATGCTTGATTTTTTACTTTATCATGAACGACCTGTAATGGTTATAGCAACAAAATATGATAAAGTAAAAAGAAAGGACAGGCATAAGAAAATGAAAGAAATAAAAAATACTTTGGGTTTTGATGAAGATCAATTGATCCTTCCATTTTCAAGTGAAACGAAAGAAGGAAAAGAAGAGCTTCTTGAGATACTAGAAGAGGTAGTTGAAGGAGAGGATGATATTGGCGGAGGAGAAATTGAATGAAATAGATGGCGATTCTTTTCAAAATACAATAAAAAATGTCCTTGAAGATTTCGAGTTTAGGGATGCTCAAAAAGAAATGATGGAATATGTAAAAGAAGCAATTGATAATAGCAATTATCTTATGGTAGAGGCGGGTACTGGTACAGGGAAGTCACTTGCCTATCTTTTTCCTGCAAGCTGGTATGTTTTAAACTCTAATAGTCCTGTGGTTATATCAACTGCCACAATTGCCCTTCAAGAACAGCTTATAAATAAAGAAATACCTTTAATAAATGAGTTATGGGAAGAAGAGATAAAAGCAGTACTGATAAAAGGTCGAAGTAATTATGTATGCCTTGATAAATACTATGACAAATATAATGAACATACCCTGGTGGATACAAAAGAAGCTAGACTACTAAAAGAGTGGTTTTCTAAAACAAATACCGGCGATTGGCAGGAGATTGAAGGGAAAATATCAACTGAAATTTGGCAGGAGATATCATCTAATAGTGAAAGCTGTTTAGGATATAAGTGCCTTAATTTTAAAGACTGTTTTGTTAATAAACAAAAAAGAAGAGGGGCAAATGCACACATATTAATAACCAATCACCATCTTTTCTTTAGTGATCTAAAATTAAAGGTTGAAGTAGGTGAATCCTTTGGGATTTTGCCTGAATATGAGTGTATTATATTTGATGAAGCTCATCATCTTGAAGAGAGGGCTCTTTATGCTTTTGGAGCCAAGGTGCAAAGAAAAGAGATTTTGTACTGGAATTATGAAATGAAAAGGCTGTTAGGTGGTGAACCTGACTTCGAATCTGAACGGTCTTTAAAGTTAGAAAGACAGGTTCATAAGCTTTTTAATGACCTTGGAAAAGACCATTTTAAAAGCTATTTGTTTAAGGAGTATCCTCCATCAGGATTTTCTGAACTGTCAAGGAGTTTACAAAAAATAGCTTATTATGTAGAAGGATTTATAAATAGGGAGGCTCAAAACCCGGATAAAATAGAAAATTTGGCGAATGCATTTAGAAGAATCCAAAACAACCTGGACTTTATTTTGGATACCACCAAAGAAGATTATGTTTCCTGGGTGGAGGTGAATAATAAGAGAAATCAATATACTCTACATTCAAATCCTATTAATGCTTCATGGCATCTGAATGAATACCTCTATAAGAATGTGGATATATGTATATTAACTTCAGCTACCCTTACAGTGGATGATAGATTTGATTACATAAAAGGCAAGTTAGGCCTAGAAGATTGTAAGAGCGTTATTATACCTTCTCCTTTTGATTATAAAAAACAAAGTGCAGTGTTTGTTCCCAAAAACTTTCCCAAACCAAATGAGAATAACTATGAGGATGCTTTGATTGAGGGAATGTTAAATTTAATTGAATTTAATCAAGGAAAAGCTTTGATTCTTTTTACAAGTTATAGGATGCTAGATTATGTTTATAATGAGCTAAAAGAAAGAGTGAATTACAAAGTGCTTCGCCAGGGCCAGGCAAGTAAAAATGAAATTTTAAAAGAATTTAGAGAAGATACCTATTCAATCTTACTAGCAACAGATAGTTTTAGGGAAGGGATAGATGTTAGAGGAGAAGCTTTGAGTCTTTTGATGATGGACAAACTACCATTTGCCGTGCCTGATGAGCCCCTTATAAAGGCTAGAATAGAATATTTAGAAAAACAGGGGAAAAACAGTTTTTTTTCATATAGTTTACCGGAAGCAGTACTAAAATTAAAACAGGGATTTGGCCGGTTGATAAGACATAGAAATGATAGTGGAATTTTTGCAGTATTTGATTGCAGAATCCATAAAATGCCTTATGGCAAAGTGTTTCTAAACTCTCTTCCTAAGTGCAAAATACATGATAACTTTGAACAGTTAAAAGTGGATTAAAACACCTACCTGCTACAGGCGTGTCGCAAGAATATTAGTGGTTATTGTACTAAGGCGTTTTAGATATTTTTATGTGCCTTAAAGCGGTAGCTTTGTGTATTGCTTTAATTAAAGTCAAGACAACCGTCCCTAAGTGTTTAATAGCAATTTGTTTACACTTTTTTCCCTATAAGATAACAGTCGTAGAGGGTTTGCCTTTTTGTTGTGTTATGTTAAAATGATGGCATAATAACATTTGTGTTATAAAAACTCTGGAGGAAAAACAAAATATGGGGTATGAGATTATATATTATAAGGATAATAAACTGGAAAGTCCTGTTGGAGAATTTATTGAAGAATTGATAAGCCAGGCAGAAACCAACAAAGAATCAAAACAGTTGCTGAGGAAAATACGTCATTCTTACAAATTGTTGGAAAGATTCGGTACTAGAATTGGATTACCTCATGTGAGACACATAGAAGACGAAATATGGGAACTTAGACCAAAAGGTCAGCGAATACTGTTTTTCACCTGGAAAGACAATAAAATAGTATTATTAAGTCACTTTAAAAAAAAGAAGGATAAAATTTCCAGGAGAGAAATCGATAAAGCTAAAAGACGAATGAATGATTGGGTTAAATATGGTGAGAAAAGGCAGAGGAATTTTGAATAGGGGGTTTAAAGTATGGATTGGAAAGATCATAAAGAGAAAATAGATGCTATTATACCGGAAGAAGCAAAAGTGTCTGATCTCATTCTTGACCTTATTGAGCGAAGATTGGAGCTGGGCTTAACTCAAAAGGACTTAGAAAAAAGGACAGGTATAAAACAACCAGCTATAACTAGAATAGAAACCGAAGGTGTTGTGCCTAATGTAGAAACAATCATTAAACTTGCGAGTGCTATGGGACTTAAATTAAGTTTAGAGAAAATGAAAAGCGAAAACAAAGAAAGATGCAAAAGAAAATTAGCAGAAAGTGGAATGATTAATGCCAAACGAGGGAAATATACAATTAAGCATAAGATAGATAATTATAAGATAAAAGAATCTTTTAAATTTAAAAATGCAAAAAAGAAAGAGAGGGAAAAAAGATAATATTATCTTCCCCTCCTTATTAACTAAAACCCTTCTTTGATGATATTGCCAGATACTGTATAATCAATTCAAGGGTTAAAATTAATGAACTTAAGGATATTTATGTTCATCAATTATCATTTTCAACAGAAGCAAATAACAACGGGTGGAATACACATACCGCCAACAGAAGAAGAATTTAGAGTAGTAACATATCAAATTGTTCCATTTAATTTTATCTTAGATTGGATTTATGCGTATAATCGCAGTGGATATGATTGGTTTTTCTGGAACTCAATCAGATTATCTTTATATAATCTTATAATGTTACTACCATTAGGAGTTTACTTGCCAGTACTATTGAATGTTAAAAGTATTAAGAAAATTTCTCTGTATATAGCTTTAACTTCTTTAACCATAGAGATTTATCAAATAATTCTGTCCTACTTTGGGGTTGTATTAGCAAGGACTGCTAATGTTGATGATATAATTCTAAATACTATTGGTGGCATTATTGGATATTGTATTTATAGAATTGCGTTAAGTCAGTGGATCCATAAGTTTGTTATTGACTAGATTCACATTATATAGGTACGTAGTTTCCGATAAGTGATTACTTTTGATATTTACTATGTCTCTTTTTAAGTTCTATAATAAAACAGGAGAAGATAAAGAAGCTTAGATATATGGAAGTCTCTAAAATTGATAGAGCGGTTTCAATTCAATAAAGGGGTTGATAAAATGGATCCATTGTTTGTTCTTATTGTAATTCTTGCTATTTTAGCAGCTCAAATGATAATAGGTACAAAAAAGCATGTAAATAATCAGATGGAAATTGCAAAACAAGCTAATGAATTAAGAAAAGAACAAGTTGACTTATTAAAAGAGATACTAAATGAACTAAAAAATAATGACAATAAATAAAAGCTGATGGATAAAGTAACAAAATCAGATGTTTTAATAATTGGTCATTATCAGAACAAAAAAGATACTAAAAGAGGTCATAATTAATTTTATGTAACATCATCCGATTTATATGCCTTAAATAATAATTGTAGTTCTCTCATTTTTGATAGGGAGAACTGCAATTTTTTTATTTTTAATGTGAAAAATTTGTTACTAAATTTTTTGCTAATCCCCTTGACACGATATATTTTTCTATAGTACAGCATTAAATAAATAACTATAATGATAATTAATATTAATAATAAGCAAAAAGGGGAGAAAGAAAAATGTTAGAGGATGTAAATTTTGTAAAAATATATAAGTGCTGTAAGTTTAGTTGGATTTTCATTGAATGCTCTTAGAGGTGCTTTAGAAAGAGATGAATTTTATATTGATGGAGGGCTTGATAAACTACCTCTTTTTGATACTAAGGTTTTTGAAGAGGATAATGTTGTAGAGGCTCTAGGAACAATCTTAAAAGAATGCAAAAACTGCAAAATGTATCACGATGAAGATTGTGTGATTAATTTAATGAGATCTTCTTTGGAATTTGTGCTGTTAGGGGAGGTATTAGATTACGAAGGATCAACTTTTGTCTACTTAAATGAATTTAAGAATAATAATGAGGAATTAGGGGAAGAGTTATTTTTAGCATATAATTCTTTGATCTATAAGTAAAACCTATGAGCAGGTGAAAACCTATAAGCAGGTGTGAAAAATTTAATTTTAAACAAGGGAGGGTTAAATAATGACTACCAAAAATGAATTGACAATGGCAAATACTCTTGGTGAGGCTAAAGGAACAGGAGCTGAAATGGCTGTTAAGCAAAATTTTAGTGGTGAAACTCAGGAAACAGGCCTATATCTTGCAATGGCAAGGCAGGCCCAAAGGGAAGGTTATCCAGAAGTTGCTGAAAGTTTAAAGAGGATTGCTTTTGAGGAAGCGGAGCACGCTGCAAGATTTGCTGAATTGAATGGGATGATAAACGAAAGTACTTTGGAAAACCTTAAGGAAATGTTAGAAGGAGAGACTTTTGCCAATAAAGGCAAGAAAGAAGCAGCCGATAAAGCTATGGAAGAGAAGCTTTATGAAACAAGCAGCTACTTCCTTGAGTCATCTAATGATGAGGCAAGGCATGCAAGAATGTTAGAAGGGTTAATAGAGAGATATTTCTAAACTTGACACAGGTATATTTAGGTAGTATATTTTAAATGAACAGCGTGAACCAAAACTTAAACTATGTTGCGATTAATTAAATATATTAAAATCTAAGATCGGGAGGAGTAGGCAGGGGATGTTTACAGAGAGGGGTATAATTTGGCTGAGACTACCCTAAGCAAAACCTGCTGAACGTCGCCCGGGAGATGGCTTTCTGAAGTGTCTTTTTATGATTAGTAAGAAAGCCCGGTGCTAACTAACAGCATCGTTAAAACAGAGAGCCCCACACATGGGGAAAAAAGGTGGTACCGCGAAAGCATGCCTCTTTCGTCCTTTTTGGATGAAGGGGGCTTTTTTGATGCAAAATACATAGGATAAAAGGAGTGAATCAATATGGCTTTGGACTTACCTAAAGTGTATGATCCACACAAAGTAGAATCAAAATGGTATGAGAACTGGTTAGAAGGTGGTTATTTTGAAGCGAAAGGTGATGATAGGAAGAAGTTTTCTATAGTAATCCCACCGCCTAATGTAACAGGCTCCTTACATATGGGCCATGCTTTAGATAATACCCTGCAGGATATTTTGATAAGATACAAGAGAATGAACAATTATGACACTTTGTGGATGCCAGGGACAGATCATGCCGGTATTGCTACTCAAACTGTAGTAGAAGCCCACTTAGCCGAAGAAGGACAGAACAAGTACGATCTTGGTAGAGAAAAGTTTTTAGATAAAGTTTGGGACTGGAAAGAAGAATATCATGATAGAATTAGAGGTCAACTGCAAAAATTAGGTGTCTCCTGTGATTGGTCAAGAGAAAGATTTACCATGGATGAAGGTTGTAACAAAGCTGTGAAAGAAGTTTTTGTTTCTTTGTATGAAAAAGGGCTGATCTATCAAGGTAGTTATATCATTAACTGGTGTCCTAACTGTAACACAGCGCTTTCGGATATAGAAGTTGAGCATTCTGATGAAGAAGGAGATTTGACCCATATCAAGTATCCTTTAACTGATGGAAGCGGCGAAATTATAGTAGCAACGACCCGTGTAGAAACAATGCTAGGTGATACAGGTGTAGCTGTTAACCCAACGGATGAAAGGTATAAACATTTAGAAGGTAAAAAAGTAAAACTGCCAATTGTAGAAAAAGAGATTCCGATAATTTTTGACGAATATGTGGATCCTGAATTTGGCTCTGGTGCTGTTAAGGTGACACCTGCCCATGACCCTAATGATTTTGACATGGGGGAACGCCATAATTTGGAAAAAGTAGATGTTATAGCGAAGGATGGAAAGATGACGCAAGAAGCCGGGAAATTTGCCGGTATGGATAGATTTGAGTGCAGAAAAGCCCTTAAAGAGGAACTAAAGAAAGAAGGTTATATAGCTGATATAGAAGATTATAGTCATGCAGTAGGACACTGCCAAAGGTGTGATACAGTTGTTGAGCCTCTTCATAGTACTCAGTGGTTTGTCAAAATGAAACCTCTTGCAGAACCAGCCATAAATGTTGTGGAAGAGGGAAAAACTGAGTTTGTACCCGATAGATTTAAAAAGATTTACTTGAACTGGATGGAAAATATCAGAGACTGGTGTATTTCGCGTCAGCTTTGGTGGGGGCACAGAATTCCTGCCTGGTACTGCGAATGCGGTAAAACTATTGTGTCAAGAGAAGAACCTGGTGAGTGCCCTGATTGTGGTGGTAACAATTTGGAGCAGGACCCCGATGTTTTGGATACGTGGTTTAGCTCAGCTCTTTGGCCCTTCTCAACAATGGGCTGGCCAGAGGATACTGATGACCTTAGAAAGTTTTATCCTACTGATGTGCTTGTTACTGGTTATGATATAATATTCTTTTGGGTGGCCAGGATGATATTTTCCGGATTAGAATTTATGGGGGAAACTCCTTTTAGAAAAGTATTAATCCATGGTCTTGTTAGAGATGCTCATGGAAGAAAAATGAGTAAATCCCTTGGTAATGGTATAGATCCCTTAGATGTTATAGACGAATACGGTGCAGATACACTTAGGTTTACCCTGGTTACTGGTAATACCCCGGGTAATGATATGAGATTTTCTTATGATAGAGTAGAAGCTAGCAGGAACTTTGCCAATAAAATATGGAATGCCTCCAGGTTTGCTTTGATGAATTTGGAGGATTTTGAAAAAAGAGAACTCACCCCGGATAATGAAAACTTAACCCTGGCTGACAGGTGGATTTTAAGCCAATTAGGGGAAGTCATTGACAAAGTAACCACTTTAATTGATAAGTTTGAGTTGGGAGAAGCTGCCCAGGAACTATATGAGTTTATCTGGACTCAGTTCTGTGACTGGTATATTGAGATGGCCAAGATCAAACTTTATAACGGTACTTCTGAAGAAAAAGCTATAACACAGAATGTACTGGTGAAAGTTTTAGATGAACTACTGCGACTGCTTCATCCTTTTATGCCATTTATTTCCGAGGAAATATGGAACAAACTGCCCGTTGAAGGCGAAAGTATAATGATTAGTTCCTGGCCTACAAAACCATCAGAGTTTGAAGATAAAACATCAAAGGTAAAAATGGAACAATTAATGGAAGCTATTAGAGCAGTAAGAAATCTTAGAAGAGAGATAAATCTGCCTCCTGCTAAAGAATCACCTATTATAGTACATGTTTCGGGTGAAGAAGATCATAACAACTTCGAAGATGGAAGAGTTTACCTAGAGAACCTAGCAGGGGCAAAACCTGTTGATCTTGTAAAAGACCTACAGGACAAACCTCAAAAAGCACTTACAGCGGTAGTTAGAGGAGCAGAAATTTATATGCCTCTTGAAGGCTTAATTAACCTTGATGAAGAAATAGAGAGATTAGAAAAGCAATATAATGAATTATCAGATGAAGTATCAAGGGTTGAAAATAAACTATCCAATGAAAACTTCATAAATAAGGCGCCAAAAGATGTAGTCGATAAGGAAAGAGAGAAAGGTAAAGATTATAAGGAGCGTCTAGAAAAGGTAAAAGACCGGCTTGAATCGCTAAAAGCAATGAAGTAAAAGAGTGAATAACTTGTTTGGCACATACCCATAGCTCATATAATTTGTTACAAATTTCTGAATTGACTCTGGTGTAAAAAGTATATTCACAAAAGTAAAGTGTTTTTAATTGATACATCTAAGATTTGTCAGCAGTCGAAATAAGGCTTCCTCATCAAGATGTATTGCCAATTAAAAACAAAACTTTGTTCATATGACTTTTTGCATCAGAATCAATATTCGCTAAAGGTATATACCAAAACAAGCAAATGATTATAGTCCTAAAAAATGCTGTTGTAGTCAGGATGAAGGAGGAAAATAAAATGGGAGATGAAATATATAAAAGCAGTAATACCGGCGTTGAATGGATTTTGAGCCTTGGTAAGTTTGGCCAAAAACCGGGTTTATCTAGGGTTGACTATATAATGGATAAGCTTGGTAACCCACAAGATGAAGTGAAATATATTCATATCGGTGGGACAAATGGTAAAGGTTCTACCTCATCGTATATAGCCAGTATTTTGAAAGAAACGGGTTATAAAGTAGGGCTTTTTACTTCTCCTTTTATGGAGCGTTTTAATGAAAGGTTTAGGATTAATGATAAAGACATACCAGATGAAGTGTTAGAAAGATTAATTGAGGAAGTAAAACCTATTGCAATGGATAAAAACTTACACGAAAAACATGGTCATCCAACTCAATTTGAAATAGTAACGGCTATAGCTTTTTTATACTTTGCAAGAGAAAAAGTGGACTTTGTTGTATTAGAGGTTGGCCTCGGTGGGAGGCTCGATTCAACAAATATAATAACTCCTACATTATCTGTGATAACCAATATAGGTCTTGAACACACAGATGTTTTAGGAGACAGTGTTGAAGAGATTGCAGCAGAAAAAGCGGGCATTATAAAAGAAAACGTTCCAGTTGTTACAGCTATTGAAGATGAAAATGCACTAAAAGTAATCGAAGATAAGGCAATGGAAGAAAACTCAAAAGTATACAAAATTAGAGAGGACTTTTCTTATGAATATATTGAATCTAATTTGGAAGGGCAGTTATTTGATTATAAAGGTATAAATGGCCGTGAGATGGATTCTTTGAAAATTAATCTACTTGGGTCACATCAAATGAAAAACGCTTCATTAGCTGTTGCGACAGTAGAAGCTCTTAAAGTTTTGGGTTTTGACATTCCTTTAATATATATTAGAGAGGGGCTAAAAAAAGCTAAATGTCCTGGAAGAATGGAAATATTGAATGATGAGCCTTTTATATTATTAGATGCATCACACAACTTGGAAGGAATTAGATGTTTAGGAAATGAGATACGAAAGAATTTGTCCCCTTATAAAGATATAATATTGTTGATAGGAGTACTAGCTGATAAAGAAGTTGAAAAAATGCTAGCTGAAATTTTACCCGTAGCTACTTATGTGATTTTTACCACACCTGATAACCCTAGAGCTAAAACTCCTGGAGACTTAGTTGAGTATGCTTTAGAATATGTTTCAGAGGAAAACATTATTGTAGAAGAAAATATAGATAAGGCAGTTGATATGGCCATGGGATTTATTGAGGGTAAAAATAGTGAATTGGCCTTAGTTTGCTGTGGTTCTTTCTTTGTGGTGTCTCCTGTTAGGAACTGTTTGAAAAATAATCATTAATTAAAAATAGAATTAAAATAAAATTTATAAAAAGGAAGGATTTACTGACTTATTATCGAAGTAAAAAAACTGTCATGTAAATCGATATTTTTTTGTCTAATTGTTTTTATTTTTACTTGTTTTTATCGTAACAAATACGTATAATTTCTAAGGCAGGTGATTTTTTTAAAATTTTAACTTTTTAGACTAAACTATATTATAGAAAAGGGGTGAAAAGCAATATGGTTATCGAACCAAGTAGTTTTAAGGGTGGGATCAACCCGGGGCATTATAAAATATCGGCACAGAAACCAATAACCAAAGCAAGTGCTCCAGAAAAAGTTTATATTCCACTTCAACAGCATATTGGTGCCCCATGTACCCCCCTAGTGGAAAAAGGTGAAGAAGTAAAGCTAGGGCAAAAGATTGGGGAAGGGCAAGGTTTTGTTTCGGCTCCTGTACACGCAACTGTGTCAGGCAAAGTTATTGATATCACAGACTATACTCATCCGTTAGGAACAGAAGTGCCAACTATCATTATTGAAAATGATGGTCAAGACGAGTTACATCCAGACATTAAAGGCAATGGTGAACTAGAAGACCTTTCTGTAGATGATCTAAAGAATATCATTAAAGAAGCAGGGATAGTTGGAATGGGTGGAGCTACTTTCCCGACGCATGTTAAGCTATCTCCGCCCGATGACAAGCCAATAGATACTATAATAATTAATGGAGCAGAATGTGAGCCTTTCTTGACATCAGATCACAGGACTATGGTGGAGCATGCTGAAGAGCTTGTCTATGGGACAAAAGCTATCATGAAAACAGTAAACTGTCACAATGCTTATATTGGGATTGAAGCAAACAAACCAGATGCAATAGAAAAAATCAATGAATTAGTAAAAGATGATAAAAACATCGAAGTTGCTAAACTAGAAGTAAAATACCCACAAGGTGCAGAGAAACAGCTTATAGAAACTGTGACAGATAGACAGGTGCCTTCTGGTGGCCTCCCAATGGATGTAGGATGTATTGTTAGTAACACAGGAACTTGTGTTGCTATCGCGAAAGCAATTAGAGAAGGAGTTCCCCTTTACGAGAGGGTAGTTACAATCACAGGAAGTGGTGTTGAGGAACCTCAGAACTTGCTAGTGAGAATTGGCACACTAGCATCTGAAGTAATCAAGGAATGTGGAGGTATGACTGATAACACCAAAAAAGTTATCATGGGTGGTCCAATGATGGGTATGAGTCAGCCAACTACGCATTTTCCTGTGATCAAAGGAACTTCAGGTATTCTTCTTTTAACAGATAAAGAGGTAGAGCTTCCTGAAGAAGGTCCTTGTATTAGCTGTGGTAGGTGTATTGATGGTTGTCCGATATCATTATTACCAAATAGAATAGCTGAGTACAGTGATCATGAAAGATATGAAGATGCAGAAGAGTATAATGCTCTTGATTGTATTGAATGTGGCTGCTGTACTTTTATATGCCCAGCTAAAAGATTTTTGCTCCATCACATTCGTCTGGCAAAAAATCAGATAATGGCTAGGCGTAGGGAGGAACAAAAATAAGTAATTTATTTTGTATAGAAAAGGAGGGAGCACAATGGAAGACAAGTTTGTAGTATCCCCATCACCTCACTTGCGTACACAGGAAAGCGTAAATACGATTATGCGAGATGTAGTGATTGCTTTGGTTCCTCCAACTATTGCAGGTGTGATATTTTTTGGATGGTGGGGCTTAGCCTTAGTGATTATTGGCATGATATCAGCAATGGTCACCGAATCTATAATCCTAAGAAAATCTCTTGCACCTAAAGCAATTGTGGGGGACTGGAGTGCTGCTGTTACAGGAATGCTAGTTGCACTCATATTTCCTCCGATTTCACCCTGGTGGGTGGTAGCGATTGGCTCGTTTGTTGCTATTACTATCGGAAAGCTTTTCTTTGGTGGAATTGGGTACAATATTTTTAACCCTGCATTAGTAGGAAGAATGATATTATTTGTTTCATGGCCTGTATTTTTAACAACCTGGTCAGAGCCAGTAGGAACTCATGATGCTATAACTGGAGCAACTCCATTAGATGGTGCAGAGGCAACTTATACTGAATTATTTATAGGTAATGTTAGTGGTTCTCTTGGAGAGACTTCAGTATTAGCGATTCTAATAGGTGGTATTTATCTCCTCGCAAAAGGTCATATTGATTGGCGCGTTCCGGTTGGATATTTAGGTGCAATGGCGCTTTATACTCTTATAGCTGGTGAAGACCCTATCTTTCACTTACTAAGTGGAGGAGCAGTTTTTGCAGCATTTTTCATGGCTACCTGCATGGTAACTTCTCCATTTACAAGGTCAGGTAAGCTTATATTTGGTATTGGATGTGGAGTTTTAACGGCTTTATTTAGAGTTAATGGAGCTGCACCCGAAGGTGTGACTTATGCAATTTTAATCATGAACGCTGTGGTGCCGTTTATAAATAATTACACCAGGCCCAAAATTTATGGGGAGGTGTCTAAATAATGAGCTTCGGTGAGATTTTAAAACTAGGTATAACTTTGATGGTTGTTGCTATAGTTTCAGCGGGAGTATTGACTTTTGCTCATGGAGTAACGGCTCCTGTGATTGAAGAACAGCAGCTAGCTGAGATTGAAGATGCAATGTTTGAATTTTTCCCTGATGCTGATGAAGTAAAAATAGAAGAAATTGACGGGGAAGAGTATTATATTGCTTTAGCTGACGGAGAAGAAGTTGGTGTTGCCACTAGATCAGTAGGTGGTGGTTATGGTGGCGATATCAAAATGATGGTTGCGGTTGATATGGATGGAACAATTAAAGGTGTACAGATACTAGCACATGAAGAAACAGCAGGTCTTGGAGATGTGATTGAAAAAGAAGACTTTAGAGAAGAATTTGTGGGAATTGACAAAGAAACTGCTGTGTCTGCTGAAGTTGATAATATCTCAGGTGCAACAGCAAGTGTTGGTGGAGCCACGACAGGTGCAGAAAGAGGCAGAGATCAGCTAGCATTTGAATATCTAGGTTTTGAAGCACCAGAGACGGATGTAGATGTAACACAAGTGCCTGATGGAACCTATGAAGGTACAGGGGATGGCTTTGGTGGAGACACTGTGGTTGAAGTTACAGTAGAAGGCGGAGAAATTGTTGAGATAGAAGAAATATCAAACGAAGACACACCAGAATATTGGGATGATGCATGGCCAGAAATAGCTGACAGAATAATTGAAGCACAGTCAATGGAAGTTGATGCTGTATCTGGAGCTACTGCTTCAAGTGAAGGTGTAATGGAAGCCGTGGTAAATGCTCTTATTGATGAGACTGAATAATAAAGAAAAGTTTATCAGGAATAAGTTAATTAAAACCTTGAAAATGCTGGAGGTGAAAAAATGAGTGAAGGAGTTTTTTCTAGAGGGATTCTTAAAGATAACCCTATCTTCCGCCAGGGACTTGGGCTCTGTCCTGTTCTTGCGGTGACAGTAGCGGCTGAATATGCTCTGGGTATGGGGCTTGCCACAACAGTAGTATTGTTAGGCGCAAATATTGTTGTTTCCCTTATAAAGGATTTTATTCCAGCTAAAGTTAGAATCCCATGTTATATTGTAGTAATAGCGACCTTTGTGACCCTTGTAGATATGTTTTTAGCGGCTTATCTACCTGATATGCATGATGCGCTAGGTATATTTATTCCACTGATTGTTGTTAACTGTTTGATTCTTGGAAGGGCAGAGTCCTTTGCTTCAAAGAACAGTACGCCAAAAGCCATTATAGATGCGTTTGGTATGGGACTTGGTTTTACTTTAGGCCTTGTGATGTTAGGTCTATTTAGAGAGATTTTAGGCGCGGGTGAAGTTTTTGGTTATCCAATAATGCATGAGATATTTGGTGCTTTTGGTGCACAGTATCAATCAATGCAGGTTTTTGTATCCCCAGCTGGAGCATTCTTTGGCTTAGGGATTTTGATTGCTGCAATGAATATTATTTACAAAAGGCTTGAAGTATAAAAAAATAATGGACTGAAAGGAGGCAGGAATAAATGGGAGACTTGCTACCTATCTTTTTTGGTGTTATATTTGTGAATAACCTGGTATTAATCCAGTTTTTAGGTATATGTCCATTTATGGGTGTGTCGAAGAAAGTAGATACTTCAATTGGTATGGGTATGGCAGTTACCTTTGTTATGACTCTCGCTGCAGTTATAACATGGATGATTCACAATTGGATTTTAGTTCCTTTTGGGATAGAATATCTTCAGACCGTTTCTTTTATATTGGTGATAGCTTCACTGGTGCAGTTTGTTGAAATGGCCGTTGAAAAAATTAGTCCTTCTCTTTATCAATCACTCGGGGTGTTTTTGCCTCTGATAACAACCAACTGTGCAATTATGGGCCTTGCTCTACTAAACATTACTAATGAGTATTCCCTTCTAGAATCTGCTGTACACGGAGTTGGTGGAGCTATTGGTTTTACAATTGCACTTCTATTAATTGCTGGCATAAGAGAACAGCTTGAGCTTGCGAAGATGAATGACCTTGTAAAAGGTATATCTGTAGCTTTTATAGTAGCCGGAGTAATATCTGTAGCATTTTTAGGATTTGAAGGCGTGGTTTAAAGAAATAGGAGGTGAAACCTAATGTTTGTATATGCAATTGTTAGCTTAGGGGCTATAGGTCTGTTTTTTGGGCTGGTTTTAGCATTTGCTTCACAGGTATTCTATGTTGAGAAAGACCCAAAAATAGAAGCCATCTCAGAATTTTTGCCTGCAGCTAACTGTGGTGCTTGTGGGTATCCAGGTTGTGGTGCATTTGCTGAAGCAGTTGTCAAAGGAGAAGCGGGAATTAGTGATTGTGCTCCTGGTGGCAACGATGTAGCTTCTAAGATAGCTGATGTTTTAGGAGTTTCGGCAGCTGAATCAACTGAAGAATATGTTGCTGAAGTAGCCTGCATGGGTGGTAGAGAATATTGCGATGAACAATTTGTTTATCATGGTATAAATGATTGTCGTGCTGCTATGATGTATGCGAATGGCTTTAAAGCATGTGACCATGGCTGCCTAGGCCTTGGAACTTGCGTAGAAGTCTGTAATTTTGGTGCAATAACTATGGGTGATAATGGAATTCCTATTATGGACCCTGATAAGTGTACCGGCTGTAATAGATGCAAAAATATATGTCCAAAGAATGTAATAAGGATGATCAATAAAAAGACTAAACATCATGTTCGTTGTAATTCAAAAGACAAAGGTAAAGTAGTTAAGAGAGCATGTAAGATAGGTTGTATCGGTTGTGGAGTATGTGCCAAAAATTGCCCAGAAGAAGCGATAACTGTTGAAGAGAATCTAGCATATATTGATAGCCACACATGCACAAATTGTGGCAAATGTATTGAAAAATGTCCACGTGACTGTATAACTGACACCTTGGACTTCAAAACAAAAGCTCTAAGTTAAGTCAAGAGAAAAAAAGAGTGCGAAAGAGGGTACTATACCCGACTTTCGCACTCAATTTTTGATGGAGGGAATAGAATGAACCAGGAAAACAGCTTTACTCATATGAATGAATCTGGTAGACCAAGAATGGTTGATGTAGGAACTAAAGAGGATACTAAAAGAAAAGCCACTGCATGTGGATATATATATATGGCTGAACACACCTTAAAGAAAATTATTGAAGGCCAAATAAAAAAAGGTGATGTGCTAAATGTAGCTCAGACAGCAGGGATTATGGGAGCGAAAAAAACTTCAGAAATTATCCCAATGTGCCATCTATTGATGCTAACTGGTGTAGATATTGATTTTGAAATTGACGAAAAAAATAATAGGATCTGTATAGAAGCTGCTGTAACTACTACTGGTAAAACAGGGGTAGAGATGGAAGCATTAACGGCTGTTAGCACTTGTGCCCTTACAGTTTATGATATGTGTAAGAGCATAGATAAAGAGATGGAGATTTCAGACATTAAATTAATAAAGAAAACCGGGGGAAAAAGCGGGACTTTTATCAAAGAAAAATAAAATTTATCATTGTCAAATAAGCTAATTAGGATTAGACTATACTTTAGATAATAAAATGTAGGCGATTAAAAGGAGTTTTTTAATATGTCAAAAGTAGTAGATAATTCTATAATCGGGATGATATTTCTTTTGATTGTCTTTTGGTTACTGATATTAGAAGAATTTGCACTGTGGAAGGTGCTTATTGGGATTGCTTGTAGTGTGCTGATTGTACTCTTTATGAAGGATTTTGTGTTAAATAGGAATTTGAGGTTTGTACTGAATATTAAGAATATTATTAGTGTTTTCAGATATATCCTGGCGCTTATAAAAGAAATAGTTATTGCAAATATTCAGGTGGCGCAAATTGTGCTTGCTCCAAAAATGAAAATAGAGCCAGCGCTTGTTAAATTTAAGGGTAAGGTAAGTAAAGAAACAAGCAAAGCGGTATTAGGGAACTCTATAACCTTGACTCCCGGAACATTAACAGTCGATATCGATGGTGATAATTATGCTATTCATGGCCTTACCAGAGAATATGCAGAAAACCCTATGGATTGGTACTTGGTTGACTGGCTTTTAGAGATGGAAGAGGAGGATGAAGTGGAATGATAAGTATAATAGACGCATTTGCCATAGCCCTTGTAATACTGACTATATTAGGATTTGTATGCTTATACAGGGCTTATAAAGGGCCCTCTTCTGCTGATAGAGTTGTAGCTATCACCGTTATTGCTACTAAGACCTGTACTATTATTGCTTCGGTTTCTTTTATTTATCAAAAGGAATTCTTTTTAGATGTGGCTTTGGTTTATTCTCTTATTAGCTTTATAGCAATGATAGGAGTTGCCAAATATCTAGAACGAGGGTCTTGCTAGGAGGGAACTGATTTGGAACTTATTATGGATATTTTGATAGTTTTTTTCCTTATTTCTGGTGTTTTCTTTTACTTTGTTGGTGTTGTTGGGTTAATTCGAATGCCTGATGTTTATAGTCGAATGCATGCTACGACTAAGTGTGACACCCTTGGAGCAGGTTTGATTCTTTTAGCTTTGATGCTTGCTCAACCTATATCTACTGCTACTGCAAAAATATTTTTTGTAATAGTTTTTATTTGGCTAACTAATCCAACTGCAGCACATATAATTGCTAGAGCCTCATACAAAACTAATATTCCTTTTGCATCTGATACTGAATTTGTAGATCATACTTCAGATGGCGCCAAGGAGGAAAGACAATGATTCTTGAAATACTGAATATATTATTACTTCTTTTTTTGGTGGTATGTGCTATTGCTGTGGAAAGAACTAAAGATTTACTTAGTGCTGTTATTATTTTTGGTGCATACAGTTTAGTAATGGCTATAACATGGGAGCAGCTTCAGGCACCGGATGTTGCTATAACTGAAGCAGCCATTGGAGCAGGGATGACTACTTTACTATTTGTAGTTACAATAAGCAAAACAAGGAGGTATGAAGATTAATGCTAAAAAACCTTATAGCACTGATAGCAATATTTCTAATTGGCTATAGCATGTTATTGGCTGTAGCAGAAATGCCTACCTTTGGAGATCCTGACAACCCAACTCAGAATGAAGTCGCCCAGAGATATTTGGAAGAAGGACCCGAGGAAACTCAGCATCCAAACCTTGTTTCCGCTGTATTAGTGGCATATAGGTCTTTTGATACATTTGGTGAGATTACAGTTCTTTTTACTTCAGTGACAGGGGTTTTGGCCGTCATTCATGGTAAACGGGGGGACGAATAATGTTTGATTCCATCCTCAGAATAATAGGACGAGCTATTATTCCATTTATAATGATGTATGGTCTTTATGTTATAATATTTGGCCATGAATCACCCGGGGGAGGATTTTCGGGTGGAGCGACTTTTGCAACTGGTTTTATACTTTATAGGCTAACTTTTATGGGAGTTGAGGATACACCTGAACTTAAAAAAGGCTTTGGGATAACTAGACTTGGGTATCTTATTGAAGAGAGAGGAATGCTCATGCAGGCTGTTACTGGTTTGTATACATTTTTTATCGGAATTATATTTTTGTTAATAATTTTTCCAAATCCACTATTTGTTGTACACGGAAACTGGTTTAATGCAGCTAATGGCTTTAAAGTTGCACTTAGTCTTGTGAAATTGTTTTATCTATTAAACGAAGAGGAGGATGAAAGTGGAGCTATCAGCCATAGTAAATAATTATCATTACTTGTTTGCCCTAACATTGTTTTTAATAGGGTCGTATACAATGTTAACTCATCCGAACTTAATCAAAAAAATTATAGGGCTTAATATTATGGAAACGTCAGTTTTTTTGTTATTTGTTTCTACGGGTTATGTAGAAGGGGGAGGAGCTCCTATAATACACGGGGAGGCCGCTGTGGGTGCTTATGTTAACCCTGTGCCCCACGCATTGATTCTTACTGGCATTGTTATAGCAATTAGTATTACGGCTTTAGCATTGAGTTTGATTATCAAAATTTATGAATATTACGGAACTTTGGATACGGATGAAATTTCAAGGCTGAGGAGATGATTTGGTTGGACATTACTGTTCATTTTCCTATAATAATTGTATTGATAGGTATATTTGCTTCCTTTATAATACCGGCAGCGAATCTATATAAAATTAAGATTGGTGAAATTATCTCCCTTGCATCGATTGCATTGATGTTTGTATTGGGAATATATTTAAGAATACAGCTAGCTATAGATGGTCCTTTTACATACCACATTGGAGGATGGCCGGCTCCATGGGGTATAGAATTTAAAGTGGACTATCTTGGTGCTTATATGGTGCTAATTATAACGGGGATTGGTTTTTTAACTTTATTTTATGCTACAAAAGACCTTGCCCATGATCTAACTGAAAATGCCCAAGGTATTTATTATCCTTTGTATATTTTGCTTATTGCCGCTATGGCAGGTATGGCAATTACAAATGATATTTTTAACTTGTTTGTATTATTAGAGGTATCATTATTATCTTCTGTAGCAATAATCTGTATCAAAGAAAATGAAGCAACGATTGAAGCCAGTTTAAAGTATTTAATTTTAAATGCTTTGGGCTCGGCTGCTGTACTACTAGGTATTGCCTTGTTATATATGATTACAGGTCATCTGAATATGACTTTTATCGCAGTTGAACTGCAAGAGGTTTACCCTCAGTATATGAATGTTATTATAGCGGCAATGGCTCTTTTTTTAGTTGGTTTTGGAGTGAAAGCTGCATTATTTCCTATGCACGTATGGCTGCCTGACGCTCACGGTTCAGCACCATCACCGTCAAGTGCAGTTTTAAGTGGACTTGTAATAAAAATTTATACGGTTTCTTTAATTAGAATATATTTTCAAGTTATTCCGAGGGCGGTAATAACTGCCATTCCAATAATGGAGATAGTCTTATGGCTCGCTGCGATAGGTATTATTTTAGGTTCTATGTTTGCTATAGTACAAGATGATATAAAGAAGTTATTAGCATACTCCTCTGTTGCGCAGATAGGGTATGTATTTTTGGGTATTTCATTGATGAGTTTCACAGGGTTTCAAGGTGGATTAATTCATATTTTAAATCACGCATTTATAAAAGCAATGCTATTTTTGTCTGCAGGTGTTATAATTTACTCAACGGGTTTAAGGAAAATAAATGATTTAAAAGGGATCGGTTTTAAATTACCCTTTACTATGACATGTTTTACACTAGGCGGGATAGCAATGATTGGGATACCCGGAACGAATGGTTTTATAAGTAAATGGTACTTGGCCCTTGGAGCATTAGAAGCTGGAAGGCCAATCTTTGTTCTTGTGCTTTTGGTTAGTAGTATGTTAAATGGAGTTTATTACCTGCCTATAATTGTAAATTCCTTTTTCGGGGAAACTCCTGAGGGTTTTGATAAATTAAAGATTGATCCGGTTCCATGGCAGATGAAATTCACACTTTTAGTTTTGGCATTTGGTGTTGTTTTCTTTGGAATATTCCCATCGCTGCCACTGGGGATTCTTGAAAGTGCTACAGAATATATATACGGCAGTTAGTGGTTTAGTTTTAAAGGAGGATAAATTATGGAGCTTTTTCAAGTTGTAGAGGGCAAAGTAATTGAATCAATGCTTCCTATTTGGATAGTATTGGTTCCAATTATTGCTTCCTTTGCATTAATTTATATAGGAGGAAAAAGTGAAAAGATAAGAGATATATTTAGCAGCATTGTTTCTGGTGTGACCTTTTTAATGGTGCTTGGTTTATATCCTATGGTTAGTACAGGAACAGTTGAATTTTCCTTGGGCTGGTTTTTGGGAGAAGGCTTATTATTCAGAGTTGATCAGTTTAGCTTTGTCCTTGCTGTTTTGGTTTCTTTGATTTGGTTCTTGGCTACTCTATATGCTACAGATTATATTAGTCACGAAGAAAATAGAAATAGATTCTATTTTTTCTGGATGATGTCATTAGGTACTACTTTAGGCGTATTTTTGACGGGTGACTTCTTTAGCTTGTTTTTATTCTTTGAACTAATGACATTTGCAAGTTATGTTTTAGTTATTCATGAAGAAGATGATGAGGCCTTAAGGGCAGGTAATTTATATATTTTCCTTGGAGTTTTAGGTGGTCTTGCAATATTAATGGGAGTATTCTTAATGTACTCATATACTGGATCCTACGAAATGGCTCCAATGCTTGAAGATGTTGCGGATTCCGGGATAAATATTATTTTACTAGTTCTAATTTTCATATTTGGTTTTGGAATTAAAGCTGGACTTGTACCCCTTCATATTTGGCTGCCAAAAGCACACCCGGTAGCCCCTACCCCTGCAAGTGCACTACTTTCTGGTTTAATGATTAAGACAGGGGTGTATGGAATCTGGAGAGTACTAATGACAGTTTTGGCTCCATCAGATGTTAGTGCAGTACCAGAAGCGGCATTTAATACTTTGACTAGTTTTGGTGGGGTAGTTATTTGGATGGGCATTATAACTATGTTTCTTGGAGCTTTTATGGCATTCTTGCAAACAAGTGGCAAGAAAATACTGGCTTACAGTAGTGTGAGCCAAATTGGATATATTTTCATGGGTGTTGGTGCAGCAGTTTATTTAGGATTTGACGGTCCAGTTGGCTTTGCTGGAGCTATGATGCATGTGATTAATCATGCACTTTTTAAGGCAGGGCTCTTTTTGGTTGTAGGTGCAATTTATATTAAAACACACTTATTAGATATTGATCGGGTTAGAGGTATGTTTAAGCCGATGCCATTTTTGGGTGTAGCATTTTTGGTGTTTGCATTTGGTATAGCGGGAATTCCTTTATTTAATGGTTACGCAAGTAAAGTGGTGCTTCATCATGCTATAGTAGATGCATATAGCTTAGAAGGTAGCACTGCCCTTCAAATAGCAGAAACAATTTTCACAATAACAAGTGCTTTTACAGTGGCATACTTTATAAAGTTGTTTAGAGGACTATTTTTGGGCCGACTACCAGAAGAATATAAGAAGAAGGACTTATCCGTTGCTCCGATAGTGAAGGTGGTCTTAGCGGTATTTATTGTATTGGTTATAGGTATAGGAAGCTTCCCAAACTTTTTCTTAGAGCAGATTGTAGTACCCGGGATGAGTACCTTCCCTCAATTCCAAGCAGACGTGATATCTGAACAGCTTATAGGGCTTAACTTCTGGGACTCATACGATTTGCAAAAAGTAGTGCTTGTGCTTGCTATTGCGTCATGTATTTATATTCTAGGAACTGCTACTGAATTTGTTAGGTGGCGTGCGCCTTACTGGCTAAGTATAGAAAATGTCCTATATAGACCTATCGTTACTGGATTTCTTAATGCTTCTACAACCCTTGGGGCAACTTTTGATGTTACTATTAATGACTTTTTTGAGCAGACTAGTAGACAATCAATGGAGATTGCAAAAAAAGTAAGTAAATTAGATCAGGGTATAGATGAAACTTACAGCAAGAGTGGAGAAAGAGCAAAGGATGCCATGGAAAAAGCAGGTGTGCTAGATGGAAAAATTGATGATTTTTATGAGGAAAGTGGCAAAAGAGCAAAAGGTATTGCCAGGACTACAAATCAGATCGATGGTAAAATCGATGATTTTTATGAAGAAGGTGGTAAGAGAGCAAAAGGATGGGCAAGAGCTACCCAGGAACTTGATGAGAGTTTAGACAGTGCATATGCTAGAACCGCTGCTGGGTTAACTTCAGCTGCAGGAGTTGCAAAAGGGGAAAATATAGAAGAATTCCAAGAGGGCTCTTTGATCTATGATGAGGAAGAACTAGAAAAAGCATACTCACAAGTTGGTCGTGTAAGCCATCACGTGACATCGCGCAAAAAGCTAAGAAAACGTCCAAAGAGTATATGGGAGATGTTTGGTTTAGATGCAAGTGTATTAAATATTAAAAATCTAAACTTTGACTCCTTTATTATAGCGCTAATGCTAGGGTTATCACTTTTCTTCTTACTGTTTTATCATCAATTTTTAAGATAACACTCAAAATTAATTCTTTTAGAAAAGGAGACAGTAATAATGAATTTGAAAATACCAGTTTTTCTATTATTAATAGTATTTTTAACAATTGTTTTTGTGGGGTGTGGTGATGAAAGTGGTGGTTATGAAGAAGTAACAAGGTCTAGCTTTAGCTATCTAGATACTGAAATACAAATTATGGTACACGCTAGAGATACTGAAAAAGGGGAAAACGCCATCGACAATGCATTTGAAGAGATTGAAAGACTTGAAAGTATTCTAGCAAGACATCAAGCAGATAGTGATGTTAATAGAATTAACGAAAATGCTGGTGTGGAAGAAGTAGAGGTAAATCCAGAAACAATGGAACTCATCGAAAAAGCTGTTGACTGGGGAGAACTTACTGACGGCCATTTTGATGTTACAGTAGCTCCTTTATTGAATCGTTGGGGTTTTGGGGAAGATAGGTTGTACGAATTGATTGGCAGAGAAGATGAGGAAGGTGAACCTGAAGTTGACTTTGAAATCCCAGCTGAGGAAGAAATAGAGGAACTTCTAGAGTATGTGGACTATCAGCAAATTGAAATTAATGAAGATGAAAATACAGTGTTTCTTCCTGAAGAAAATATGCAAATAGAAATGGCAGGTATTGCCAAAGGATATATTTTAGAAGGGGCTTTAGAAGTCTTAATTGAAGAAGGGATAGAATATGGTTTTGTAAGAGCTGGTGGGGATATAACGACAATTGGTGGAAAACCTGATAACGAACCTTGGGTAATAGGAATTAGAAACCCTAGAGAACAGGGGCATTATGCAAGCTATTATTTGGAAGATAACTCAATTGGTACTGCAGGTGATTATGTTAGGTATTACGAATTAGACGGCGAAAGATATTCTCATATTGTTGATCCTATTGAAGGTCGTCCGGCTAGAGGAGTAGTAAGCGCTACTGTGGATGCACCTACTGCAATGGAAATAGACGTAATATCAACAACATCGTTTGTGATGGGGGTAGAAAAAGGACTGGAGTTCATAGAAAGTCTTGATGATGTTGAGGGCGCTCTTGTTGACGAGGAAGGAACAGTACACTTTTCTTCAGGATTTGAAGAAAACATGGGAGATGGTCCAGAGCAAGGAGCTAAAATATTTTAAAGCTTGGAAAGGGTGTAACTATTTAATATGGGACAGCAAGGAAATATGGCAAGCAAAGGACCTTATAAAACGGTTTATATTGCTTTACTTGTAACATTTGCATTAGTATTACACTTAATAGAGCAGGCTCTTCCATCACCTTTTGTATTACCTGGAGCCAAATTAGGGTTAGCCAACATTATAACCCTGTTGGCTCTAATTATTTTTGGTTTCAAAGATGGCTTAATGGTGGCAATACTGAGGACATTTTTGGGTTCGTTGCTAGCAGGTACTATTTTTGGTTTTCCTTTTTATTTGAGTTTTACCGGAGCCGTTGTAAGTACATTAGTGATGCAATTTGGTATTTTTCTTAAAAATAAAGGCTTAATTAGCTTAATTGGTGTGAGTTTACTTGGGGCTTCAAGTCATAATATAGCTCAGTTAGTAGTAGCAAGTATTATCATGAATCAGTTTGGAATATTTTTTGTATATTTACCTTACTTATTAGCTGTTGCAATACCAACCGGGTTTTTTACAGGTCTTGCAACAATATTTTTAGAAAGGATTGTTAGAAATAATCTTAGCAAAGTAGTAGGTTCTAGTTAGGAGTGTCAGCATTGAAAGGTAAATATAATCTTTTATTTTTAATAGTTGTTTTAGCAGTTGGAGCATTGCTTGGGAATTTGCTTGGAACACTATTAAGTGACCAAATTCCAATTATGTCTATATCACAATCATTAGGCATTGATCCTCCAATGCACTTAGATTTAAGCTTTTTCGAACTAAAGCTAGGATTTATGTTTAATATTAACCTGGCCGGTTTATTGGGGTTAATAATATCACTCTGGATATTTAGTAGATTTTAAATACTTGGAGGTAATAATGTGGGGAAAAATATAGTTCTAGCTTCTGCTTCTCCAAGAAGATACGAACTTCTTAAACAGTTAAAATTGGATTTTGAAGTAATCCCTAGCAGTTTTGTTGAAGAATTTGATGAAAATTTTACACCTAGCGAACTAGCTATAGAATTTGCTAAGAACAAAGCGTTAGAAGTATCTAACAGACTAGACAAAAAAAATAAAATTAAAGACGGTATTGTTATTGGGGCAGATACAGTTGTTGTTCTAGACGAAGAAATTTTAGGAAAGCCGGACAACAAAAAAGAAGCAAAACAAATGCTGCAAAATTTAAATGGGAATAAACATGAAGTTATAACAGGGCTGAGCTTAGTTAGTGTGTACAATGATGAAGTTATTACAGACTATTGTGAAACAACGGTATGGTTTAGAGATTTGACAGAAAACGAAATTGAGAGGTACTTATCAAGAGAGGAATGGTCAGATAAGGCAGGAGCATATGGTATTCAAGGTTTTGGAGCTTTATTGGTTAAAAAAATACATGGTTGTTATTTCAATGTAGTTGGTCTTCCTTTGTCCAAATTAGCTAAAAGTCTTGAACACTTTGATATTAAAATTAAGGGGTTCGATTTTAAAGTTGAAATTTGAAAATCACAAGCTAAATCACAAAAAATTCACATGGTGAATAACAAATTTTTCACATTAAAAAAATTGCAGTTCTCTCTAGTAAAAATGAGAGAACTGCAATTATCTTTAAGGCACATAAATCGGATAATGTGTATCAACCTTGTTTAAAACTCCATTTACTTAATAGCTTTTGGGGATATCATTAGTCCCTCTTTTTTCTATTACAAAATCAGAAATTACTGGGTATTCTTCTGCTAAACTATTCTTTTTATCTTCTGCTTTTTCTTTACTATTGAAATAATCTACTTCTATTAAAAATTCTTCATCTTCATCTTTTAACATCCTTCTAGTATCGAGTGAAAATAGCTGTTCTTCTAATATTCCAATTTTTTCACCATAAGGATGTGATTTACTTCTAATCGAGTATATAGTTTCTTCTTTACTTTCTGGTTTTTCTTCTAAAGTAACAACTAACTGTCCTGGCTCTTTATATTCTGTCACTTGATATGAGAAAGGCTTATCCATAGTAATTGAAAATCTTACCATAGAATCGTCTAGTGTCATTAATCTATATATATCCTGTATCATATTTCCGTCCTTCATCTTTTCAAATTCATCTTCAGCAGAAAATTCTCTAACACCTGAAATTTTGAAATTTAAAGTGTATGGGTACTCATTGTAATCAATTTCATAGTGACTTGCAAACTCCTCTTCTTTAATGTCCTGAGAAAAGTTTATTACTATGTGCTCTTTGTTGTCCTTTTCGACCAATGAAATAAACTCTACGTCACTTCCATCAGTAATTTTGCCACCTTCCTGGGGTGCTTCACTAAAATCTAGTACCCTCACTAACTGTCCTGCTATTGGGATATCGTGCATAGCATTTGCAAAAGCAGGCATTGTATTAACACTAACTGTAAAAAGTAACAAAATTGAAGCGGCAACACCTAGACTGATCTTTTTAACCTTATTTTTGAAATTTTTTCTAGCTCTTTCTTGCATTCCTTTTTCAACTCCTTTCATTATACAGTCATCAATCTCTTCAGGGATGTCAATACTTTTGTAATAATCTTCTTTAAAATTCTGAAGCTTATGCTTAACCTTCACAATTATAGCCTCCTTCCAGATTATCTTTAATTTTCTTTAAGCCTCTATAAAATTTTGTTTTAACAGTATTTAATGGATAACCTAGAATTTCTGATATTTCCTTTAACTTGAAACCTTCAAAACTCTTTAATATTATAATTTCTTTGTCTTTTTGCTCTAAATCATCTAAAGCATTATTTAAGTCTATCATCTCAACTATCTCATCTTTGTTATGCCGACTATCTCTAACTTCTTTGTTCTCCATAAAAACGTACTTCTTATTTGATTTAATATAATTCACTGCAGTATTGATAGTAATTTTTACAAGCCAAGTATCGAAGTACTCTGGCTGCTTTAGTTTATCTAGTGAAATGTACGCCTTGTATGTTGCTTCTTGGACTACATCTAGAGCATCTTCTTTATTTTTTACATATGAAAATGCTATGCGATAAATTTTTTCCTTTCTCGATTGTATTAGGTTTACAAAACTATCTTCATCTCCTTTAACTGCTTTTTGAACTTGTATTTCAGTTGTCAATTTTATTTTAGCCTCCTTTGCTACCAATTTACTTCACTAATTAGACAAGATAAGTACAACAAAAAGTTTCACTAAAAAGAAATATTTTATAACTTCCTTCTCAAAAAGTACCCCAAGTTTTCTGATTAACACAAAAGTGGACAATTTTGGTGTTGATGGTAGATGTCAGATAAGTCTTATATTACTTTGTTGAAACTTCTTCAATACCATGTTAAATTTTTAACGAAATTTTCACACTAAAAATCACAAACGATTCACGTCACAAATATTTATTTCTATTGTGAATCATCTTGTGAAAAATTTGTGATTTTTAAGTTATTATTTTAATAAATTCCTGTCATAACAGTAAAAAGTAGCAGTTAAAATTATGCGAATTTAACTACTACTTTTTTGTGATCCACTCTGTGATTTTAGATTTTCAACTTCAAAACCGAACCCCTTAATATTAAAATATAATGCATTTTAATTTGATTTTTGGAAGGGGATAAAAATGGGTGAAAAAAGTAAATGACAAACAGGTTTTATTACCCCAAGATGAACTGCCCCGGGAGAAATTACTAACCTATGGGGCTGAATTTTTGACAACTTCTGAGTTAATAGCAATATTGCTTGGAACTGGAAATAAAAACCATTCTGTTTTAGAAGTAGCTGATTTGCTTTTGAACAAGTATAGCGACTTATCAACATTAGCCAAAACCTCTCCGTTAGAATTATCTCAAATTGAAGGGATAGGTACAGCAAAAAGTGTAAGAATTACTGCTGCTTTTGAACTAGCTTCTAGAATAAAAGCACATGAAGTTTTAAAAAAGAAAAGTATTTCTTCTCCGCAAGATGTATATGACCTGGTTATATCTAAAGTCCAAAAAGAAAATAGAGAGCTATTTATTTTAGTTCTTTTAGATACAAAAAATAAGATTATAGCCTTAGAAACTATTTCTATGGGTAGCTTGAATAGCTCTATAGTCCATCCCAGAGAAGTTTTTAGAAAAGCAATAAGCTGGTCAAGTGCTGCTATCATTCTAGTGCACAATCATCCTAGCGGTGACCCTGGTCCTAGTAAAGAAGATAAAAGACTTACAAAAAGACTTTTTGAGAGCGGTGAAATTTTGGGTATAGAAATACTTGATCATGTTATAATCGGTAGCAATGAATATTTTAGTTTTAAAGAAAATAACTATATTTGACATAAACTTTAATGTTGCGCCTCAGTAAAATAGGTTGTTATAATATTATAGTAAACTGTAAAGAAAATACACTCCTGAAAGGAGTCTCAGATATGAGTCTAATCACAAAATACTTTGCTAAATCAATAGGAATAGATCTAGGAACAGCTAATACTTTGGTTTATGTTAAAGGCAGAGGAATAGTATTAAGGGAACCTTCTGTGGTTGCAATTAAAAGTGACACCAGAGAGGTTTTGGCAGTAGGAGATGATGCCAAACGAATGATTGGTAGAACACCAGGGAATATAATTGCAATTAGGCCGATGAAAGATGGCGTAATTGCAGATTTTGATATTACCCAAATTATGCTAAGAAGCTTTATTCAAAAAGCATATAAAAAGAATTCAATAATAAAACCCAGGGTTATGGTTTGTGTGCCGTCAGGGGTCACAGAAGTTGAAAAGCGTGCTGTACTTGATGCGACAAATCAAGCAGGTGCTAAGCAAGCTTATATAATTGAAGAACCAATGGCAGCAGCAATAGGAGCCGGGCTTCAGGTTGATGAACCTTCAGGTAACATGGTAGTAGATATTGGCGGTGGAACCACCGAAGTTGCTACTATTTCTTTGGGTGGTGTTGTTACTAGCAATTCTATTAGGACTGGTGGAGATGAAATGGACGATGCTATTGTCCAGTATATTAAGAAAAAATATAATTTGTTAATAGGGGATAGAAGTGCCGAAGAAATAAAAATATCTATTGGTAGTGCTTATTCTTCTGACAAAGATAATATATTAGAGATAAGAGGTCGTGATCTTGTTAAAGGTCTACCAAAATCACAAGAAGTTAATTCGGAAGAAATATATCATGCTTTAAGGCCGCCTGTGAGTGATATAATTGATGTAATAAAATTAACCCTTGAAAATACTCCGCCAGAACTTTCATCTGATATTATGGATAAAGGGATTGTTCTAACAGGCGGAGGTAGCTTGTTAGATGGCTTAGACAGACTTGTGGCAGATGAAACTGGGATGCCTGTAATTATAGCGGAAGATCCTCTAGATTGTGTTGTAGAGGGGACGGGGAAAGCATTGAATGAAATTGAGCTTTTACGTAAGGTAGCAATTTCTTCTAAAAAAATAAGTTAGGGAGTGTTTGCTGTTGTTTTCCCCGTTAATAAAATATAAAAAAGGTATAATTGTCAGCATTATAGCGATACTGCTAATCGCTCTAATGGGTTTTACTTATCAGGGGCAGCTAGAGCTAGATTATTTAGATAATATTTTTTCTGTTGTGACAGTGCCTGTGCAGGATTTCATAAGTAGTATCAACAATAACTTAAATAGCTTTGTTATGTTTTTGGTCAATATCAGAGATTTAAGTCAGGAAAATCAAGTATTGAGCGAAAAACTAACAGAATATGAAAATCTAGAACTAGAAAATAAAGAATTAAAAGAGGAAAACGAAAGGCTTAGAGAGCTCTTAGACTTTCAAGAAAGAGAAGAACACGATTTGATTCCTGCTAAAGTAGTTGGTCGTGATCCTAATACATGGAATCAATTAATTGTAATAAATAAAGGAGAAGCCCACGGTATAAGGGAAGAAATGCCGGTAGTTACAGATGATGGACTTGTTGGGCGGACCACATCGGTTAGTAGAAATAGAAGCCAGGTTTTACTCCTTTTAGACCCGGGTAGTGCATTAAGTAGTATAGTACAAAGAAGTAGAGTTAGCGGCATAACAGAAGGGATTGGGGATAATTCAGGAGTACTTCAGCTTATTAACCTTCCAAAAGATGAAGACGTAGAGATAGACGATGTTATTATTACCTCTGGTCAAGGACCTATATTCCCCAAGGGACTAAAAATAGGTGAAATTAAAGAAATAGAAGAAGAAGCGTTGGGCTTTACTAAACGCGCAATAATACAACCAGCAGTAAATTTTAACAAACTTGAAGAAGTTTTCATAATTGAGGAATAGTGATTTAAAATAAGATT
This sequence comes from Natranaerofaba carboxydovora, assembly GCF_022539405.1. Lineage (NCBI taxonomy): Bacteria > Bacillati > Bacillota > Clostridia > Natranaerobiales > Natranaerofabaceae > Natranaerofaba > Natranaerofaba carboxydovora. The sequence goes on from NZ_CP054394.1 coordinate 442,895, forward strand.
GATTATACTGCAAAAGTCTATTCACATAAGTATAGTGTTTTTAATTATTACGAGTATAAGGGTTTGAATTAGATGAAAAAGTTTTGGTTTATCCTTTTGATATTTATAAGTGTGATATTGCAGGTAAGTTTTTATATTGCTGATGTTTCCCAAATTGTACCTGATATATCTTTGCTTTTGCTTGTACTTTACTCAATGAATGGGCGCAACAAAGACGAAGCCTCTGCTGTAGCTATAGGTGTAGGGCTGTTCCAAGACCTTATGATTGGCAGGGCACTTGGAGTTTATGCTTTGGGTAAGTTATTGGTTGTATATGTGGCAGGTTGGTTAGGTGAAAAAGACTTTATGGAAGACAACACCATTGGGGTCTTTTTTCTTTTAATATTATCAAACGTCTTTTATTGGGTTTTGATATGGACAGTATTCACATTAGGCTTTAGAGTGGAGATAATGTTCTTTAATTATTTGCAAGATTATCTATTCTTACAAAGTCTTATTTTTGGAATCCTGGGTATTTTCTTATATCCCAAAGTCAAAAAGTTAGTAAAAAGGCGTGGACATTTATTTCCTTACGTTTAAAAGGAGAGGAAAAATATGACTGAAGACAAAGTTTTTAAGAAGAGGCTGATTGGTTTTTTTGTTATTTCCTTTTTAATATTACTTGCTTTGATGTCCAGGCTTTTTTATTTTCAAATAGTACATGGTGAGCATTATCAAGCAGTTTCTGAAGAAAATAGGATGAGAAGAGTTAATATACCTCCACCAAGAGGTGAAATTTTTGATAGACAAGGTACTGTTCTAGCAAGAAATTCACCAGGCTATACAGTATCGTTGATGGATGTTCCAGAACAAGATGAAGATGATTTTATCGATGAATTAAGTGAAATCCTTGATATAGATAGAGAAACAATTGAAGCAAGAATGACATCTCAAAGATACAGGAGATTTGAACCTGTACCTTTAAAATCTGATGTTGATTACGAAACGGTGAGTTATTTAGAGGAGAAGAGAACAGAGTTTCCGGGGGTTGTTATAGAGGTTGCGCCTACAAGGAATTATCCTGATGGAAAATATGCTTCTCATCTGTTGGGGTGGATGGGTGAGATCTCTAGAGAAGAGCTAGAAAATGGTATGAGAGAAGTAGGTTATAGACCGGGTGACTATATTGGAAAAAGTGGAATAGAAAGTGTCTTTGAAAAATATTTACGTGGTGAAGAAGGGGTTCGTCAGATTGAAGTTAATAGGTTTGGAAGTATTGTTACAGAGATGGGGCAAGAAGAGCCAGAACCAGGAAATGATTTGCAACTAACACTGGACTTCGAGCTTCAAAAGGATTTGACCAAGTCGTTAGATGAAGCTAGATTTGAAGCAAAAGAAGATAAAAAAGAAGATGCAAGACAAGATGGCTTGGATCCTGACTCTATCGAAGCTAAAGGTGCTGCCGGGATGGTCTTAGATCCAGACTCTGGTGGAATTTTGTCAATGGTAAGTACTCCTCAATTTAACCCAGAGACTTTTGGCAAAGATTACAATGAGCTTCAAAGCGATCCGCTAAATCCTGTTAGAAATAGAGTTCTTAGAGAAAAATATCCTCCTGGTTCAACTTTTAAGATGGTGACAGCCGTTGCAGCACTAGAAGAAAACGAAATTACTGGAGGAGAAACAATTCATGACCAGGGAAGGTACTGGGAACCACCTTACCCTAGGAACTATGGAGGTATAGCTCACGGTAGAATATCGATGGTTGAAGCAATGGCCAAATCTTCTAATGTGTATTTTGCAGAACTTGGAAATAGATTAGGGATAGATAAACTTAGCAGCTGGTCAAGAGAATTTGGATTTGGAAATTATGTAGGCCTAGAGGATATAAGCGGTGAGTTAAGTGGGGATCTTGCTGGCCGTGAGATAAAACAGCAGATTTATAGTGAACCTCAACACAGTATTTGGTTTCCCGGGGATACTTTGAACGCAGCTTTGGGGCAGGGGTATCATTCATATACTCCACTGCAGATGGGCAATTATGCTGCAATGGTTGCTAATAAAGGTATTCATTACAGACCGTATTTGGTGGACAAAATTTATGACGATGATGAAGTGATTGAAAAAAGCTCACCTGAGACATTAAGAGAGATTGAAGTAAATGAGAGAACATGGGAGCTTGTTAGAGAAGGTATGAGAGATGCCTCGCTTCCTGGAGGAACAGCAGGTCAGTTGTCTGAAGATCTCCCTTTTGATGTAGCTGTCAAAACGGGTACAGCAGAAACTGGTTCTGGAAGAGAACCTCACAGTTGGATGGTCGGTTTTGCACCGTATGACGATCCAGAGATAGCCTTTGCTTTAATTGTTGAAAACGGTGGTGTTGCTGGGGCAAGGCTAACCCCTGTAGCAAGAGATTTGATAGATTCGTATTTTGACTTAGGTATTGATGAAGTTGAGATAGAAGAAGATGCTACTGGAGAGATAACCTATTAAAAGAGCTTATTTATATTATAAGTTCTTTTTTTGTCATATCTTGAAGGAATTTTCCTAATAAAGGCGAATAGGAGAAGAAAAGACAGGTTATAAGCATTAATTGATTACAATAGAGGTGTAGGATATGATAGAGAGAAATTTTAATGAGACTGTTGAGTTTAAAGGTACTAAGAGAGGCATGTTAATTGTAATTGACGGATCTGAAGACTTTAATACAGCCTTAGAAGAGATGAAATTCAAATTAAAAAGATCTGGATCTTTTTTTAGCAAGGCACCCGTGAGGGTACAGGTGAAAAATAAAGAACTAACATCTGAGGAGATGGATTTGATACAAAATTTTTTTAAACAGGAGACAGAGTTAGAGTTAACAGAAATAATATCCGGGTCAGGGGAGGTACTTATTAGCTTACCTTCATCTTATACTAAGGAACTTGGTAAAAATGAATACGATTATAGAATAGATAAAAGTATTGTTATCCGAAAAACTTTAAGATCTGGTCAAAAGATTAGTTTTCCTGGGACTATTATAGTAGTAGGGAATGTAAATCCCGGTAGTGAGTTAGTTGCTGAAGGTGATATAATAGTTTATGGAGCTTTGAAAGGTGTATGTCATGCAGGTTCAAACGGCGACAAAGAAGCTATGATTATGTCATTATGTTTGATGGCAAGTCAGCTTAGAATCGCGGATGTAATAACTAAAGCTCCAGAAGAAGACATAAAAGAACCTGAATTTCCAGAAAAAGCGTTTATAAGTGGTGATAAGATAGTTGTAGAAGCTATTGATTACAAAAACATGCAAAGAAAATAGGCAAATTATTAAGGAGGCTATTATCATGGGTGATGTCATTGTGGTGACAAGTGGAAAAGGAGGAGTAGGTAAGACAACTACTGTTGCAAATATAGGAGTTGGACTAGCCCTCCAGGGCAAAACTGTCGCACTTGTTGATGCTGACATAGGCCTTAGAAACTTAGATGTGGTTTTAGGGCTTGAAAATAGAATTGTATATGACTTAGTAAATGTAGTTGAGGGTGAAGCAAGACTAAAACAGGCTTTGATAAAGGATAAAAGATACAGTGGGTTGTTTTTACTGCCAGCGGCACAGACAAGAAGCAAAACAGATGTTAATATAGAGCAAATGAGAGCATTGTTTGGTGAATTAAAATCAAAATTCGATTATGTGATAATTGATTGTCCGGCCGGTATTGAACAAGGATTTCAGAACGCTATAGCAGGTGCTAATAAAGCTGTAGTAGTAACAACTCCCGAAGTTACTGCAGCCAGGGATGCTGACAGGATTATCGGACTTCTTGAAGCAGAAGAAATAACAGACTATAGTCTTGTAATAAACAGGATTAGACCAGATATGGTTGAACGCCAGGACATGCTAGATATTGATGACTTGATAGAGTTACTCTCAATAGAACTTTTAGGTGTTGTACCAGATGATGAGCAGGTGATTGTTTCCACCAATAAGGGAGAAATTCTGGTAGCAAATAATAATTCTAGAGCCTCTCAAGCATACAAAAATATTGTAAACCGTATGCTTGGAGAAAAGGTGCCGCTCATGACTTTCGAAAATGATAATGGATTCTTTAAAAAATTAAAGAAATTTATAGGTATTGCTAATTACTAAGGGGGACGTCGAATTGTTTAATTTCAGAAAGAAGAAAGATAGTAAATCAAAAGCAAAGGATAGACTGAAGCTTTTGTTGGTGCATGATAGGGCAAATGTATCATCAGACTTAATAGAGGAGATGAGAGAAGAAATCTTGCAAGTTATTAGCAAATATATGGAAATAGACGAGGATAACACAGAAATTAATTTAACTAAAGAAAAAAATACAGCAAGGTTAGAAGCTAACATGTCAGTTAAGTCAATAAAGCGAAATGCCGCACGGTAAAATTTTGATAACTTGCCTGTTATTGAGATAGGCAAGTTTCTTGTTGTTTTATACTATTTAATTAAATATAATTAAAGTAACCATAATTATAGGGAGAGGTAGCTAGCTAAATGATTGACAAAAAGCTATTAAGAAATTTTGATTATATATTACTGATAAATGTATTAATTTTATCAGTATTAAGTGTGTTTGTGGTAAACAGTGCTACTCAAACTATTGGAGATCCATATTATTACATGATAAGACAGTTGATTTTTATTGGTATGGGGCTTTTCATTTTACTAATGGTAATAACTATTGATTACAATAACATCCTGCATTTTTCTAAATTTATTTATTACGGCAATATATTAATTCTGTCTTTAGTATTTGTTCCTTTTTTGGGTAGAACAGGTGGAGGAGCACAAAGATGGATTGCCATGGGTTTTTTTGATTTTCAACCATCGGAATTTGCTAAGGTTGCAGTTATATTAACTCTGGCAAAATATCTTGCAGCAAGAGGCAATGAAATAGAAGACTTCTTTGATATGATTCCTTATTTTATTCATGTAATTATTCCTATGGGTTTGGTTTTTATGCAGCCTGACCTTGGTACTTCTATGGTTTTTATTGCGATATATTTTGGTATGCTGTACTTTAATAAAGTTAAAATAAAACTCCTCGCCTATCTTGCCGGCATTCTTGCGGCTGGTGCAATTCCCGCATACTTATTTGTTTTAAGTGATTATCAAAAAGCTAGATTAACTGTTTTTTTGAGTCCCGAAAGCGTAGATCCCCTTGGTGCTGGTTTTCAAATATTACAATCAATTGTTGCTGTAGGTTCGGGTGGTTTGACTGGCAAAGGCCTGTTTCAAGGTACTCAAAATCAACTGCATTTTATAATTGAAGCTCATACTGATTTTATTTTTTCGGTAATAGCTGAAGAACTTGGTTTTATTGGGGCGACTATAACCATATTGTTATTTATCAATCTAGTTTATAGAATTTTAAAGATTGCATTTACTGCAAAGGACTTACATGGCCGTTTGATTTGTGGTGGAGTTTGCACAATGATTTTATTTCAGGCATTTGTAAATATGGGTATGGTGCTTAGTTTAATGCCGTTGACTGGTATACCACTTCCTTTTATCAGTTATGGAGGTAGTTCTTATTTAGCCAATATGTTGGCTATTGGACTGGTGTTAAATGTTGGGATGAGACGTGATAAAATAATGTTTTAGAACAAATCCTGGTGCAAAAGCTAGGTCGCAAATACAATAGTTTTTTGATACACCTAAGACTCGTCATTAGTCAAAATAAGGCTACCTAACCAAGAACTCGTCCTAACTTCGATTAGCTGATGACGTCGTGTCATCAGGCCTTATTTTGAATAATTCCTCGTCAAGATGTATTGATAAAAAACTAATATTCGCTCTTACATTTTGCACCAGGTTTTTCGGTATGGATACAACTTAGTAAAGGCTAAGTGGAAAATAACCTGTACACTAATCCTAGCGCAAGTTAGCGTACAGGTTATTTTTTTATGTATAAATGCCGCCCGCAGAAATATATATATTATTAGCTAGGACATACTCTATAATGTGGGTGGTGAAATTGGATGAGGCATAGTAACAGAAAAAAACTTAAAAGACGGAAAAAAAAGAAAGTTACCCGGAGAAGTACTAGGAGAAGGTTAAATAACAAAAAAGATCAAAAGATAACTCATAGAATGTGGATGGCAGCTAAAACAAAGTTTGTAAATTATATTAGCTCATTTCATAAAGTTTTTATTAAAAATGCTATAATTGCTGGTTTGATTTTTTTAGTTTTGCTGCTATTCAGTCAATTTAATTTTTCCTGGAATCAGAATTTACTTGACTATGTACACACAGTTTCAAAAGAAGGTATTGATTTTTCGAACTTAAATCAATACTTAGATCAAGTTTATGGCCTTTTTAAAGACATATCTTAATTGATTTGACAAAGGTAGGTATCCTATGAAAATAAGAATTCATTGGTCTTTAGTTGCTTTCTTATTGTTTTACGGGTTAATGGGTATGCTGTTTGAGATGCTAGTTATATTTTTTATTGTTGTTTTACATGAAGCGGCTCATTTAATAATTGCAAAAGGGTATAATTTTACAATTGATGAGATTGTTCTTTACCCTTTTGGGGGGAAAGCAGTAATAGAAGAATTGATAGAATCTGATCCTGGACCAGAGGAAAAAATTGCACTGGCAGGGCCTTTTTTTAATATATTATTAGCCCTTTTAGGTCTCATTGCTTATCAAAATCAATTAATAGATTATTCTCATGCTGAGTTCTTTGTTAGAGCTAATTTTATCCTGGCATTTTTCAACTTGTTACCTGCTCTACCATTAGACGGGGGAAGAATTTTGCGAGCACGTCTTGCAAATAAAATTGGTTTTAGAGAGGCAACACATAAGGCGTGTTTAATGGGCAAAATATTGTCTATTAAAATGTGTGTCTTTGGTTTACTGGCTTTGTATTGGCAATTTTTAAATTTAACTATATTTTTTGTAGCAATATTTTTATTTTTTGCGGCGCTTAATGAAGAAAAACGTTCTTTATACGTTTATTATAATTATTTGACTAAAAAGAAAAGAAAGTTGCAGAACTTTGGAGCGGTTAACTGTCAGGAATTATTGGCTTTTGAAGATGTTGAGATCAAACACATAACTAAACTATTTAGACCAAACAAATATCATCTGGTCACTGTAATGGATAGAAATTGGTACGTCAGGGGAAGAGTAGGAGAAAAGGAGATTTTGGATATACTACTTAGCAGAGGAGCTAATACAAAAATATCTAAACTTTTATAATTAATTATGTTATATTGGATTCACAGTTTCTTTTTTGTAATGTACAATGTTACTAATGTATAATAATCAAATATAGTAGGGGGAACTCGCAGTAATGTCCCATGTAAAACGAAAAGATATCCAACAAAAACTTGATAAGATATTGCCATGTGTTGAAAAGCCAGGAAGGTATATAGGGAAAGAATGGAATAGTATAGAAAAAGAATGGAGCAACGATAAGCTTTTAATAGCATTATCTTTTCCTGAGACTTATGAGATAGGCATGAGTCATTTGGGACTTAATCTCCTATATAATATATTAAATAAAAGATCCTGGATTGTGGCAGAGAGAGTCTATGCCCCCTGGGTAGATATGGAAAAAATGTTAAAGGAATATGAAATACCTTTATTTACTTTAGAAAGCAAAACTTCCTTAAAAGAATTTGACATAGTAGCTTTCACACTACAATATGAGCTTACGTATACAAATGTCCTAAATACTCTGCATTTAAGCGGTATTCCTGTTAAGAAAAAAGAAAGAACAGATCATGACCCCCTAATAATTGCTGGTGGTCCTAATGCATTTATGCCAGAGCCTTTGGCCGATTTCATCGATGTTTTTGTTATAGGAGAAGGCGAAGAAGTAATAATAGAGTTAATGGAAAGAATCTATAATATATATAAAAACATGGATAGCAAATCAATACAAAAAAACCTTGATAAACAGGAAATTCTTGAAGAATTGAAAGATTTAAAAGGTGTTTACATACCGGAATTTTATAGGTCTTTATACGATGAAAATGGTTGTTATCAAGGATTAGAGCCGCTTCATTCTAATGTTCCTTCTAGAATAATAAAGAATGTAATTAAAGATTTGGACAAAACCCAGATACCAGAAAAACCCCTCGTTCCTAATATTGAGATAGTTCATGATAGAGCTGCAGTAGAGCTTTTTAGAGGCTGTGGTAAAGGGTGTCGATTTTGTCAAGCAGGTATGGTATACAGGCCTGTTAGAGAACGTTCTATGTCCAAGATTAAAGAAATTGCAGATAAATTTTTGAAAGAAACAGGTTATGAAGAAATATCGCTAACGTCTTTATCGACAGCCGACTACAGCGAAATAGAATCTTTAGTTAACGAACTGAATGATTGCTATAGTGATGAGAGTGTATCAATTTCACTGCCTTCATTAAGAATAGATTCATTTTCCATTGACCTATTAAAGAAGGTGCAGAAAGTAAAAAAGACAGGCCTTACCTTTGCCCCTGAAGCAGGCTCAGAAAGACTTAGAAATGTGATTAATAAGAAAGTGACAGAAAAAAATCTTTTAGATGCTTCAAGGGCAGCTTTTGAATCTGGGTGGCATACTTTGAAGTTATATTTTATGCTTGGGCTTCCCACAGAAACCTACGATGATCTGGATGCAATGGTTAACTTGGTTCAAAAAGTACAAGAATTATATAAACAAATAAACAAAAATACCAAACGGCTAAAGCTTAATGTTAGTACTTCTATTTATGTGCCAAAACCTCATACCCCTTTTCAGTGGAAAGGCCAAATTACAATGGATGAAATGAATAACCGTCAAAATTACCTAAGGGAAAAGCTAAAAAGTAAATCTATTAATTTTAGCTGGAGCGATCCGGAGACCAGTTATATTGAAGCATTTCTTGCTAAAGGAGATAGAAAATGCGGGGAGACAATCTACAGAGCTTTTATGAATGGTGCTAAATTTGATGGCTGGGGGGAAATGTTTGATTTTAAAATATGGGAAAAAGCATTTGAAGAAAGTGAAGTAGACCCTTACTATTATGTAAATCGCGATATAAACCTTGAGGAAAAACTACCATGGGATCATATAAATAGTGGTGTTTCCAAAGATTACTTAAAAAAAGAGTATCAAAAAGCATTAAATGAGAAAACAACAATCGACTGTCCTGATAATGAAAAATGCGATATTTGCGGTGTTTGTTCTGAATTAATTTGAATAGCTAGAGCTAGAGAGAGGGAGGCAGTACACTTTGTTATTTTGGTTTATGTTTCACAAAAAGAAACCTATGTCTTTGGTTTCACACCATGATATTGTAAGGCTTTTTGAAAGATCTTTTAGAAGAGCTGGTTTAAGTTTAGAATTTAGCAAGGGGTTTAATCCTCAACCAAAAATTTCTTTTGCTCAACCCCTTCCGCTGGGAGTTGAGGGAGAAAGAGAATATGGGGAATTTTTGCTTGCTGATGGGGCCAAAAATAATGAAATTGATTTAGACAACGAAAATGATTTAGATAGCATGGTAAAAATGATTAATAAAAACCTTACAGACGGTCTTAAGATACTTGATTTAAAAAAAGTAGAAGCTAGCTCTGTGCCAAAACTAATGTCTATCATTGATGCTTCTTTATATGAGATGGACTTTGGTGAGGTATTGCCTCTGGAGAACTTAGAAAAAACTATAAAGGAGATTCTTGATAGCGATGAATTGAAAATAATAACCCAAAAAAAAGATAAAAAGGGTAAAAAAACAAAACAAAAAGAAAAAGATATTAAACCTTTAATATTTAAACTGCAAATTCAAAACCATTCATTAGAAGCATTAATCAAATCTGGCAGCAGGGGAAATCTACGCCCTGATGAATTGGCAAGGGCAATCTTAGAGAAAAGCAGTGAATATAATAGTAATAACTTAGAAGAAATAATACATAGTATAAAGTTTGTTCGAAAGGAACTATATTATGATCAGAACTTGAAAGAAAAAGAAATAGACGAAGTGTCTTTAAAACCTATTTGGGAATATAACATGGGAATATAGCATTACTTGACATTAGAATTTTAACGTGCTAAAATACTAATGTTCTGTAAACCGCTTGCATAAAGGTCTTAAACCCTGATTTAGGTACCTTTGGCAGCGAGTCTTTGGGCAGGAGGTGGAAGAAAGTGTACGCAATAATTGAAAGTGGTGGCAAGCAGTATAAGGTTAAAGAAGGTGACGTAATAAACGTTGAGAAGTTACCGGAACAAGAAGAAGGTAGTGAGGTTTTGTTTGATAAGGTTTTGATGGTAAGAGGCGAAGATGAAGAAGACGTTAAAATAGGTGCTCCTTTTGTTGATGGAGTAAAAGTAAAAGGGAAAATCGAAGAGCACGGCAAAGGAGATAAGGTTGTAATATTTAAGTACAAGCCGAAGAAAGATTATCGCAGAAAAAAAGGTCACCGCCAGCCTTATACTCAAGTCAAAATTGACAAAATTGAAGCCTAGATAAAAGGGTAGTATTCATGATAGAAATTAACGTCTTACGTAAAAAAGAGGGCGAGCTTACTGGATATGAAGTTAAAGGTCACGCAGAATATGCTGATGAAGGGGAAGATATAGTTTGTGCAGCTATTTCTGTGTTGGCCCAGACAGGAATATTTTCTTTGAATAGCTTAGTTTCTATAGAAGGCAGTGAAAAGATTGAAAAAGGCTTTCTAAGATGTAGTATACCTGAGGACATAACTGATGAGAAGAAAAATGAAGCTCAGTTAATTATGAATACAGTTTTGGTAGGGATGTACCAAACTGCTAGATCTTATCCAGACAGGATAAAAATATTAGATGAAGGGGGGATTTATCAATGCTAATGAATCTTCAGCTTTTTGCAACTAAGAAAGGTGTAGGAAGCACCAAAAACGGTAGAGATAGTATTAGCAAACGTCTTGGTGTGAAGCGTCAGAGCGGTCAGGAAGTAAAGGCTGGCAATATTATTGTACGCCAGAGAGGCACTAAGGTATATCCAGGACACAATGTTGGAATAGGAAAAGACGATACAATCTTTGCTAAAATAGATGGATTTGTTGCTTTTGAAAGAGTAGGAAAGAAAAAGAAAAAAGTAAGTGTATATCCATCAATGGATGAAGAAAAGGTTGTTGCTAACTAATTATCGGTAATCAATTAAGTTGTAATAAGATCAAAGCTATCGGTCATTGTTAAAATATAATGATCGATAGCTTTTTTTATAAGCTTGAACTTACCTTATTATGGAAAAGGATGGCTGAGACTAACTCTGGAAGACTAACTTTGAAGATATTGTTAAATTTGTGAGAGGAGAGTAATAAATGAAGTTATTGATAGGACTATTAATTGGTATAATAATAACTTTTGCAACTCCTTTTTTATACTATATTTATTTTTACTGGTTTTTAGCAGTTATGTTTTTTGTTATCATATACTGGATAGGTTTTACATTAAGCTTTAAGAATTTTTTTGAATTTTACCTAAAAGAAAGAGAGAAGGAGACTTATAATAACATGGTAGAATTGTTAAGAGCTATGCGCCATGAGTTTATAAACTACTTTCAAGTAATACAAAGCCTTACTGAATTAGAACAAACTGAAAAATTAAAAGATTATTTAAACACAGTAAATTTAGAAGTGGATGAGACAGGAAATATTTTAAAAATATATCACCCTGAAATCACACTTTATCTGTTAAATCAACTAGTTGAGTATAATAATAAAGATATAGGATTTCAACTTAATGTTAACACTAATATGGAAAAAATAAATGAAAGCCCTAATAACATCACAAGTTTTTTAGATAAAATATTTAATAAGATTAATATAGAAGAATCAAATGATATAACATCCTGCAGCATTGAGTGTGAAATAACAGAAGAAGCTGGTTATTATCCAATTATTATCACTGTCTATGATCCATCAGAACCATGGAAAAAAGAAATAGACAAACTTAAGGATTTTAAAGAGGTAGAATTGTATAACTGGGAAGAGCATCTAGCAATACATATGTACATAAAAAAAGTAAAAATTGAAGAAGGTGATTAAATATGTTTGTAGATCAGGCCAAAATACATGTTAAGGCTGGTGATGGAGGAAACGGCGTAGTTGCCTTTAGAAGAGAAAAATATGTACCCCATGGCGGTCCTAGCGGTGGGGACGGTGGCAAAGGTGGCGATGTTATATTTGAAGTAGACAAAGGGCTTAACACATTACTTGACCTTAAATCAAAAAATCTACTTAAAGCAAAAAGTGGAGAGCACGGAGGGGGAAGTCAAAAGCACGGCAGAGGAGGCAAAGATCTTATTGTAAAAGTTCCACCAGGAACTATTGTCAAAGATGCAGAACAGGATGAAATATTATGCGATCTGGTAGACGGGGAGGAAGAATTTGTTGTGGCTGCTGGTGGACGGGGAGGAAGAGGAAATGCAAAGTTTGCTACACCAAAAAATAGAGCGCCAAAAATGGCAGAAAAAGGAGAACCAGGAGAAGAAAAGAAACTAATTCTCGAGCTTAAAGTAATTGCAGACGTTGGCTTAATAGGATTTCCTAATGTAGGCAAATCTACCCTGTTAAGTGTAGTTTCAAAAGCAAAGCCCAAAATTGCAGACTATCCATTTACTACTCTTACGCCAAACTTAGGGGTTTGTGAATCTTCTTATGGAGATAGGTTTGTCATGGCAGATATACCAGGCTTAATAGAAGGTGCTAATATAGGAAAAGGGCTCGGGCACGAATTTTTAAGACATATTGAACGCACAAAGATGTTAGTACATATTTTGGATATGTCAGGTCTTGAAGGAAGAGATCCTGTTGAAGATTACGAAAGACTAAATGAAGAACTAAAAAATTATAGTGAAATACTAGCTGCTAAACCACAGCTAGTTGTAGCTAATAAAATGGATGTAGGTGAGACAGCCAGCAAAAACCTGGAAAGAATGCGAGCAAAATTTAATTTTCCAGTATATAATATATCGTGTGTTACAAAAGAAGGTATTCAAGAATTAATGGACGCTATTGGGATCGAAGTGAGGAAACTGCCACAAGATAGTGAAGCTTATAGATTAGCCCAAAAGACTGAAAAACCTGAAAAAGAAGATAAATTGATAACCACAAATGAAGAGGATTTTATTGAAATTGAAAGACAAGAAGGCTCTGTTTTCCTTGTTAAAAATAAAAAGCTAGAGAGAATAGCTTCTATGACGGACTTTGATAATGAAGAAGCATTTGATAAATTTCAAAGGATTATAGAGAAAGTTGGTTTAGAAGATCTCCTAAAAGAAAAAGGTATTAGAGACGGAGACGTTGTAAAAATAGGTAAAATTGAGTTTGAATATTACGAGTAAATATTTTTTATTTTTATCTGGTGTGTTATACTTGTTTTGTGGTAATAATAGGACAAGTATGCTTAAATCAAAAAACGAGGTGTTATTATAATGGAGGCTTTTATTGAAGATAAGCCGATAACCCTGGGAATCATGGGCGGGACCTTTGATCCAATTCATAACGGACATCTTATTTTGGCCCAGGAGGCGCTAAACAATTTTGGGCTAGACCATGTTGTGTTCATGCCATCGGGGATTCCTCCGCATAAGGATGCCAAAAAAGTGACAGCGGCTGAGGAAAGATACATGCTTACAGTACTTGCGACAATAGAAAATCCTAACTTTTCTGTCAATAGGTATGAATTAGAGCGTGAGGGCAGATCATATTCTATACATACTTTGGAGTATTTTCAGAATATTTTACCTAAAGGAAGCGAATTATATTTTATTACAGGTTTAGATATACTTCTTGACATTACAACCTGGAAGGATTACGAGAGAGTTTTAGACTTATGCACATTTATCTGTGCTAGAAGACCGGACTTTTCTTTTGAAGAACTTGACAAAAATATTATTAGCAAATGTCCCAAAATAAAATGGCGGGTTAAGTACATGGATATTCCCTTGATGCAAATATCTTCAACAGATATAAGAGATAGATGCAAGAAAAAAAAGTCTATTAAATACTTAGTTCCTTCAAATGTTGAAGAGTATATTAAGAAAAATGGTTTGTATAAGTAAGAAATAGGGGGATGCCCTTTGAAAGTTAATATTGAGTTTTACGAATACAAATTAAAAGATCTGATTACTAAAAAGCGTTACGAACACTCTCTCAGGGTAGTAGATACAGCCCTTAGATTAGCAAAAGGTCTTGATATAGATGAAGAGAGATTAACCTTGGCTGCTTTAATTCATGATAGAGGAAAAGAATTGGCTGATGATGAACTTGTAAAAATATCTATAAATAATAATAGAAAACTTGAAATAGCTGAGAAAATAAATCCTGTCTTACTTCATGGTCCAGTTGGAGCAATACTCATAAAAAGTGAATGGGGGATAAGTGACAATGAAATTTTGAGGGCAGTAGAATATCATACTACAGCCTGTCCAAATATGAGTATGTTAGAGAAAGTAGTGTTTCTAGCAGATTGTCTTGAACCTGAACGAGATTATAATGAGGTTAGGGAGTTAAGAGATGTAGCCCAAAAAGACATAGAAAGAGCATTCAAGCTGACTCTTGACTATACAATTTGGTATGTAATAAGAAAGGGTCTGGCACTTCATCCTGTTACTGTTGAAGCTAGAAATTATGTTATGTATTATAATAGCGCTGGGGGGACATAAGATGCAAAATAAAAAAAAGTATAAATACCCCCGTTCAAAAAAGTATAAAGGGAAAAAGCGAGTTAAAATTAAGAAAAAGAAACTGTTAAAAGCTTTATTACTTCCCGTGGTAATATTTAGTATAATTTTTATGGGACTATCCTTGAGGGCAGCATTACACGTAAATGATTTAGAAACAAATTCAAACTGGACCAAAGAGCTAGCTTCATTAGATGAAGAAGAAAATGATGAAATGACAACGGGAATTAATACCGTAATAGCTAATATTGATCTAGATGGAAAATTGGATTATCTCCTACTTATTAATTCTGAAAAGAAAGAAGATAATAAATCTGAATTAACAGATATAGACTGTATATTGATTCCAGGGAAAACTTATTTAGAAGTACCAGGGCAGGGGAGAGCAACCTTGAAAGAAGCTTATGAATGGGGTAAAGAACCACTATTACTAGATACCCTGGAAGAAAAATTAAACTTACCTTTACATAATTTTATTAAAATCAACCCTTTGCTGGTTGAAAAACTAAATGAAAAACTTGCCCTTGAAATAGAGACTTCAGCTTTTGAGCCTGAAACAGGTGAAGATGACAAAATCCTTGAAAGGGTATACAATAAAGAAGATATTATAGTAAGTATAAGAGAAAAATATTTAGAGAAAAGTAGTTTTTGGAATAGGTCTGGTTATTTGAACGAGATTGCTGATTACATAGAGACTAATATGACCTGGGAACAGGCCGGCTTATATCTTGAAGCTATAGATGAAATTTTATCAGGTGATGACAAAATTTCATTAATACCTGGCCAGGCTAAGAGTATGGAAGGAAGTTCATATTGGATGTTAGATCATGAGAATATTGATGAATTCATAGGAAGTACAATATTAGACAATTACATAGGAAGAGACTTAGAACCAGAGGAGATAACCGTTGAAGTTATAGGCTTAAATCAAGAATATGCAGAAAATATCAAGGATCATTTGAGTGAGAAAGGGTTTATGGTGAAAAATGTCGAAGTCGATAATAACAATAACCAAAATATAAATACTACTATAGATACTGAAGATACTGATTCTAACCTTGTGATATCAAGAAAAAAGCCCAAATGTGCAGCAAAGGCAGTAGCTTTGGAAGTAGAAGGAGCAAACTTATTAAACGAACCTGATCCCGAGTCATCTGTAATGGTGACTGTAATTATTGGGGAAAATTAACATATAGCGGGGGGTATTTAGTTGGCGAAAGACGATTTCATGTTAGTTAAAAAAATGGTAAACTATTTAGAAGATAAAAAAGGTGAAGACATATTAGTATTAGAGGTTAAGGATATAACTTTAATATGTAATTATTTTATATTGGTAACTGGTACTAATCCAACCCACATACAAGCTCTAGCAGAAAGCTTAGTTGAAAATTTGAAGGAAAATGAAGACCTTAAACCAATGAATTATGAAGGAGTTAAAAAAGGTGAGTGGGTACTGCTTGATTATGGTTCGGTAGTAGTTCATATCTTCGACGGTGAAGCGAGAAAGTTTTATAACCTAGAAAGATTATGGGGAGAAGCAAAAGAAGTTGAAGTTGAAAAAGGTTAAGGAGGATGGAAAATGGAAAATTATAATCCTGGAAAAGTAGAATCAAAATGGCAAAATATATGGGAAGAAAAAAATAATTATCAAGCAGATATAGACGATAAGAAAAAGAAGTATTATGTATTAGAGATGTTTCCATATCCTTCTGGGAAATTACATATGGGTCATATGAGAGTTTATTCAATAGGGGATGTGTTGGCCAGGTTTTTGAGAATGAATGGTTATAATGTACTTCATCCCATGGGATGGGATGCTTTTGGACTGCCTGCTGAAAATGCCGCTATTGAAAATAAAACTCATCCATCAAAGTGGACATATGAAAATATAAAACACATGCGAGAACAGCTTAAATCTCTTGGAACAAGTTACGATTGGAGAAGAGAAGTGACTACATGTTCGCCTGAGTATTACAAATGGACTCAGTGGATGTTTTTAAAGCTTTATCAAAATGGACTTGCTTACAAGAAGAAAGCACCTGTGAACTGGTGCCCAGAATGTGTTACAGTTCTTGCAAATGAACAGGTGGAAAATGGAATATGCTGGAGATGTGGGAGCAATGTTGAAAATAAAGAACTATCACAGTGGTTTTTTCAAATTACTGACTATGCCGATAGACTACTAGACGACCTTGAAAAACTAGAAGGATGGCCTGAACGTGTCAAAACAATGCAGGAGAACTGGATCGGTAGAAGCGAAGGTGCCGAGATATATTTTGATGTTGAAGGCTTTGATGATACGAAAATATCTACTTTTACAACCAGGCCTGATACGTTATATGGAGTTACATATATGGTATTAGCCCCGGAGCACCCTTTGGTAAAATCTCTTGTAGAAGGTACTGATAAAGATAAAGAGGTTAGAGAGTTTGTTGATAGGATAACAAGCCTAGAGGAAGATGAAAGAACATCCGAGAAAGCTGAGAAAGAAGGTATTTTCACTGGAAAATATGCTATTAACCCGGTGAATAATAAAAAGGTGCCGATACTTGTAGGTAATTATGTACTAATGGAATATGGTACAGGTGCAGTTATGGGTGTGCCGGCTCATGACCAAAGAGACTTTGAGTTTGCTAAAAAATATGATCTACCTATAATACAAGTAATATCCTCTACAGGAGAGATAGAAGAGCTAGAAGAAGCATATACTGAAGAGGGAGTACTAGTTAACTCCGATGAATTTGATGGTATGAATTCTAATAAAGCAATTAAAGAAATAACTAATTACTTAGAAAAAAATAATTGGGGTAAAGGAACTAAAACGTATAGGCTTAGAGACTGGCTTGTTTCTAGGCAGAGATACTGGGGTGCACCTATTCCCGTGGTTTATTGTGATAGCTGTGGGACAATTCCAGTACCCGAAGAAGATTTGCCAGTTGAGCTGCCAGATGATGTTCAGTTTCATGAAGAAAGTAAAGGGATTTTGGAAAATCATGAAGGTTTTTATAAAACTACTTGCCCGGGATGTGGCAAAGAGGCCACAAGAGAAACTGATACGATGGATACATTTGTATGCTCATCCTGGTACTTTATGAAATATTGCAGTCCAAATACAGAAACAGAACCATTTGAAAAGGAAGATTTGGATTACTGGATGCCTGTTGATCAATATATTGGTGGTATAGAGCATGCTGTGCTGCATCTATTATATGCTAGGTTTTTTACAAAAGTAATGTATGATCTTGGGTATACAAAAGCTGAGGAACCTTTCTCTAGACTTTTGGCCCAGGGTATGGTAAATAAAGATGGGGCAAAGATGAGTAAATCAAAAGGCAATGTAGTATCACCTGATGAAATAATTGAGAAGTACGGGGCAGACACTGGGAGGCTTTTCATATTATTTGCATCTCCACCAGAAAAAGACCTAGACTGGACAGATGAAGGTGTGGAAGGTGCACATCGCTTTCTTCATAGGGTATACAGGCTGATCTTTAACAATAAAGATGCAAAGAAAGAAACTATTCCTGAAGAACTAGATAAAGAAGACAAAGAATATTATAGAATGATACATCATACTATCAAAAAAGTAACAGAAGACATTTCAGAAAGGTTTAATTTTAATACTGCGATTAGTGCAATTATGGAATTAGTAAATGCAACAGGTCAGTACCTTGGTTCTAAAAAGCCCCTAGAACCTTTAGTAAGGGAAGGATTAGAGACAATAGTTATCTTGCTTTCGCCATTTACACCTCATATTGGAGAAGAGCTATGGGAACAGCTTGGATATGAAAGTAGTGTGCATGAACTTAGCTGGCCAGAGTATAATCCGTCTGCTTTGGTTGTGGATGAGGTTGAGTTAGCTGTCCAAATTAATGGTAAGGTGCGTGATCATCTGGTTGTATCTTCAGACTTAGAAGAAGATAAGATAAAAGAGGTTTGTCTTGAGCAAGATAAGGTGAAAAGACACATAGAAGGAAAAGAATTGAAGAAAGTCATCGTTATTCCAAACAAGATAGTAAACATAGTTTGTAAATAAAGTAGGGAGCGACTTTCTAATACAACTAAATATTGTGAGAGGATGAAAGTATGTTTGAAAAATTTGGAGAAAAAACATTTGGTTTTATTGGGGGTTTGTGTATTGTCTATGATGTTTTTACTTATACCGTTTTTTATTGAGGGTGATGATGATATAAAGTATGGTGAGATAACACTTGATTCTGAACAGACTTTAATGGGTGAAAACTCCCAGTCTGAAATTGAAGAGGATGAAGTAACAAGTGAATTTGAGATTGAATTAGATAATTTTGAAAATGAACCTGAATATGCGGTATATGTAAGTGGGAAAGTAAAAGTTCCTGGTGTATATTACCTTGAACCTGGAAGTAGAGTGTATGAAGCGCTTAGAGAAGCAGGCGGTGCATTAGAGAATGCTAGGTTAGACCATATAAACCTGGCTGCTGAGATTAATGATGGAGATCATATTCATATTCCAAGTAAAGATGACGAAATACAAGAAGCTGAAATGTCTTCAAATACTGTTAGTAAGAGTTCAGAAAATAGTCTGATAGATATTAACCAGGCTGACTACCTAACTTTAAAAGACTTACCTGGGATAGGACCAGCGAGGGCGGAAACTATAATCGATTACAGGGAAAGAAATGGTCATTTTTCAAAAACCGAAGATGTAATGAAAGTTCCGGGTATAGGGCAGGGAATATTTGAACAGATAAGAGATAGGATTACCACATAGACTTTTTGTACTAGAGTCACATTTGATATTTCTAATGAATATAATTTAAGCTAGATAGTACAAGAACAATAATGGAGGTAGATCTTATGGGTTATAAATATGAGTGTAAAGAATGTTCCAAAGAATTTTATCCTCGCTGGTATGTTAAAGAGGGCAAAAGTTTATTTAAAGAGAAATGTCCAGAATGCAGCAGCACAGAACTA
The DNA here is from genome assembly GCF_022539405.1 of Natranaerofaba carboxydovora. Classification (NCBI taxonomy): domain Bacteria; kingdom Bacillati; phylum Bacillota; class Clostridia; order Natranaerobiales; family Natranaerofabaceae; genus Natranaerofaba; species Natranaerofaba carboxydovora. Next base: position 462,474 of record NZ_CP054394.1, read on the forward strand.
AAAAAGATCGAACTAGATCAAGAAACCCTTTTGAAAGAATTAAATGAATCTTTGAAAAAACATGAATGTGGTGGATGAGGCTAACCTATGAAGTCAGTTAGACTTCAGGTTTTTAAGGTTTAAGGGATGAAGATTATTAGAGCACCTACACTTAATGGTGCTTTTTTTCTTAATTGAGACAGCGGTTATATGGGGGTAATATTATGAATTACATAATTGGTACTGCAGGCCATATTGATCACGGGAAAACTAACTTAATCTATGGACTTACTGGTGAAAACACCGACAGGCTAGAAGAAGAAAAAAATCGAGGTATCTCTGTTGATCTTGGTTTTGCTCCCCTGCAGCTTTCTGGTGGAGGGATTGCCGGGATAGTTGACGTTCCTGGACATGAAAAATTTGTACATAATATGCTTGCAGGAGCTGCAGGTGTTGATATGGTTTTGTTAGTTATAGATGTAACTGAAGGTATTATGCCTCAAACAAAGGAACACCTTGCTATAATGGAGTTATTAGAAGTTAACTCTGGAATAATTGTCTTAACCAAAATTGATCTGGAAGATAAAGAATGGGTAGATATGATGGAAATGGAAGTCAGAGAGGAATTAGAAAACACTTTTTTGGCTGACAAACCCCTAGCAAAAGTTTCTAATCAAACTGGAGAAGGTTTAGAAGAGTTAAAAAATTTAATTGAAATTGAATTAGAAAATGCTACTTCAAAAAATGTAGACGGGCCTTTAAGGATTCCTATTGATAGGGTCTTTAAGATACAGGGTTTTGGTACTGTAATAACAGGAACAATGGCTTCTGGGACTTTAGAAGAAAATGAAGAGGTTGAATTGGTTCCTGGAAATATTAAAACAAGAATAAGAAAAATACAAGTTTACAAGAATGAAGTAAAAAAAGCCGAAGCTGGTCAAAGGGTAGCGTTAAATTTATCAGGAGTTGATAGAGAAGACATATTTAGAGGAACAGTAGTAGGCAGACCTGGTTTTTATGAAGCCGTAAGCCATATGGATGTTAGGTTAAAGCTTCTTGATAATATAGATTGGACTCTAAAAAACGGCTCACCCCTACATCTTCACCTTGGAACAGGGGAAACAGTAGCGAGAACATATTTTTATGAAAACAAAAAATTAGCACCAGGTGAGTCTGCCTTATGTCAGCTAAGGCTTGAGAAACCTCTTGTTGCCTATAGAAAAGATAAATTTATAATACGTTCATATTCTCCTGTTACTACAATAGGGGGAGGATATATTATCGAGCACAAAACTAAAAAACACAAACTAAAGGATAAAAAGGTAATAGAAAGACTAAAAAGCCTTGAAAAAGGCAACCCGAAGGATATTATAATGGAAATTGTCCTGGCAAGGGCCCCTATAACTGATAATGATCTTTATAAACAAAGTGGACTTGGGGAAAATGATTTTGAAAAAACTTTTAATGAGTTAATTGATAATAAATCAATGATTAAGTTAAATGATTACTTGATAGATAAAGGCCTGTATGAAAAGCTAAAAGAGTTAGTAAAAGAAAAATTAAAAGAATATCATGACAAATATCCCTTAAGAAAAGGTAGAGCTAAAGCTGAGCTTATGGGAGTGGTTTCAAAGCTGCCTCAAAGAGCTTATCAGGCTTTTCTTGAGACTTTACAAAAAGAAGAAAATATAATTGAAATCGAAGAGGATTATGTGAGGTTAAAAGATTTTAAACCAGCTATATCAGAAGAAGACGAAAACAAAATGAAACAAATAGAAGAGCTATTAGAAAAAGAGCTGTTTAAACCGCCAAATAAAAAACAGTTGTTAGAAGAATTAAGCGATCTGGGCATAGATATTGAACAAAAAAAGCTTGATGAATATCTTGAATTCTTAAAGAAGAATGATCGTGTGGTTAAAACATCGGAAGACTTATTTTATTCAAAGAAAGCTTTTGATGAGGCGAAAAATATTTTAAAAAAATATTTTGAAGCAAATGATACTTTATCTATCGGAACCTGGCGAGACCTTTTAGGGACAACAAGACGTTATGCAATACCTATTTTAGAAAAATTCGACCAGGAAAAACTCGTAAAAAGAGACGGGGATGTTAGACTTCCCTGGATGATAAAAAAAGTTAAATAAAGTTGATTCAGGCTACAAAAAGTCTTTTCACATAAGTATAGAGTTTTTAATTGATACATCTAAGATTCATCAGCACTCAAAATAAGGTTTTCAAATCTAAGAACTCATCATCCTGGGTTCAATTAGCTAATGACATCCTGTCATTAGGCCTTATTTCTTCTGCTATCTCATCAAGATGTATTACAATTAAAAACAAAACTATGTTCATATGACTGTTTTGACAGCCTGATCAAAGCTATACTCAAAATTTTGAGATAGATAGGTGGTGGGAATATGACGAAGGAAGAAAAGTGTAGGCTTACATCATACAGCACAAAAGCTGGATGAGCTGCTAAAGTAAGTCCGGAGGACTTACAGGAAGCTTTGCAAGATTTCACTTCAGATGCCAAAGAAAATTTGGATTCCAATTTATTGGTGGGCTTAGATGCTTCGGATGATTGTGGAGTTTACAAACTAAACTCTGAGATTGCCCTTATCCAAACAGTAGATTTTTTCACACCTGTTGTTGATGATCCATATATTTTTGGGCAGATAGCAGCGGCAAACGCATTAAGTGATGTATACGCCATGGGGGCAAAACCTGTTACCTGCTTAAATCTATTAGCCTTTCCTATTGATAAACTTGGGACTAAAATTTTAAAAGATATTTTAAAAGGTGGAAGTGACAAAATCAAAGAAGCAGGTGCCCACCTAGTAGGGGGTCACTCCATAACCGATAGTGAACCTAAATATGGCCTATCAGTTACAGGAGTACAGCATCCTGATAAAGTAATTACCAACTCAGATGCTAAACCTGGTGATTACTTAATACTTACTAAGCCCTTAGGTGTAGGAATTATTACAACGGCAATCAAAAAAGGATTAGCCAAAGAAGAAGACCTAGATGCTGTAATAAAAACCATGACAAGACTAAATAAAGATGCAGGTGAGGTGCTAGAAGAATTCTCTGTTTCTGCCTGTACTGATATAACTGGTTTTGGTCTTTTGGGGCATACTTATGAGATGGCCAAAGGAAGTGAGGTCACTATTGAGCTTGATGTTTCAAAAGTGCCGGTCCTAGCAGGTACAAAAAAATATGTTGAAAACAAGGCAGTTGCCGGAGGGACCAAAAAGAACTTAAGCTATTTCAGTAGTTATATTGAAGGGTTAGATAAGATTTCAGAAGGGGAGCAGTATATAATTGCCGATGCTATAACTTCCGGTGGGCTTTTGATTGCCATCAATGAAGACGAATGTGACCAATTAATAAACAAACTAAAAGAACAAGGGTGCTTATCTACAGAGGTTGTTGGAAAAGTTTTGGAAAAAGATAAATGTGAGATAAAAATAAAATAATGAGATAGAGAATCAATTAAAAATCCTGGCAGGAAGCTTTATATCCTCCCCGCCAGGATTTTTCTTGATCATTTACTTAATCATTTTTTCAATGTCTTCTTCAACAGTTGAGACACCGCCGATACCAAAGTTCTCTACCAGCACATTAGCTACATTTGGTGATAAGAATGCTGGAAGGGTTGGGCCTAGATGGATATTCTTTACACCAAGGTGCAGTAGGGCTAGAAGTACTAGACAGGCTTTTTGCTCATACCATGCGATATTATATACTATTGGAAGTTGATTGATATCTTCAAGATCAAATACTTCTTTTAACTTTAATGCAATTACTGCTAGTGAGTATGAATCATTACACTGTCCTGCATCTAATACTCTTGGAATTCCCCCGATGTCACCTAGGTCTAGCTTGTTGTATCTGTACTTGGCACACCCTGCGGTTAATATTACAGTATCTTCAGGTAGTGACTTTGCAAAATCAGTATAATAATCCCTTGAGTTATGTCTTCCATCACAGCCGGCCATAACAACAAACTTCTTGATATGCCCTTGTTTAACAGCATCTACAACTTTGTCAGCGAGGGATAGCACAGCATTATGGGCAAATCCACCTACTATCTCACCATTTTCAAGTTCTTTTGGAGCACTGCATTTTTTAGCATGCTCAATAATTTGGCTGTAATCTTTTTGCTTGCCATCAGAAGATTCTGGTATATGAGTTAGCCCTTCAAACCCAGTCACTCCTGTGGTATATACTCTATCTTTGTAAGAATCTTTTGGTGGTATTAGACAGTTAGTTGTCATTAATATAGGTCCGCCAAAAGCTTCAAATTCTTTGTCCTGATTTGGCCAGGCGCTTCCATAGTTTCCTACAAAGTGATCATATTTTTTGAATGCAGGGTAGTAGTGAGCTGGCAGCATTTCGCCGTGAGTGTATACATCTACCCCTTGACCTTTTGTTTGTTCAAGTAGTTCCTCTAAGTCTTTAAGGTCGTGACCACTTACCAAAATACCAGGTTTGTCCCCTACACCAGTTTTAACTTTGCTAATCTCTGGATTTCCGTAAGTTTCTGTATTGGCTTTGTCAAGTAGTGACATTACGTCTACTCCATATTTTCCGCACTCAAGGACAAGATTTGTTAAATCATCACCACTTAGACTATCATCAAGAGTTTTGGCAAGAGCCTCTTGCATGAATTTATGGATATTATCATCACTGTAGCCTAAATTTTCTGCATGATAACCATATGCTGCTATTCCTTTAAGGCCATAAGTTAATAACTCTCTTAAAGAACGAACATCTTCATTTTCTGTAGCCAAAACACCTACTTCTTTACCTTTTTCATCAAACTCAGCTTCAGAGCCAGGGGACCAGTTAACTGCATCTTTAAGATCGCCGTCTAGACTGTTAATTGCATCGCTGTCTAGTTTACCTTTAAGTTTATCTCTTAGTTTGATGGCTTCATTGATTTTATTAATAAAACTTTCTCTATCGAAATTTGTGTTGGTTAGAGTGGCAAATAGCCCTTCCATAATAAAGTTGTCTACTTCTTTGTCAGATTCGCCTTTTTCTCTAAGGTTTGTGGTTACATAGGATAACCCCTTTAAAGTGTGTAGAAGTAAATCCTGTAGGTTAGCTACATCACTTGTTTTTCCACAGACTCCCTTTTTACTGCACCCTTCATTTTTGGCTGCTTCCTGACATTGATAACAAAACATTTCACTCATGATTATTTTCCTCCCTTTTCGTCTGAAATTATATTTCCTTCAATCCCTATCGTAACTTGACGATAAGGAATCTGAAGCCCTGATTCTTCATAAGCTCTGCTAGTCATATTGACTATACCTGCACAACATGGAACTTCCATTCTAAGAACGGTGATGCTTTGGATCTCATTTTCCTTGAAAATTTCTGTTACTTTTTCTAGATATTCATTTATATCATCTAGCTTTGGACACCCTATTAGAGTAATATGGTCTTTGATAAAGTCCTGGTGCATTGCTGCGTAAGCATAAGCCACACAGTCTGCAGCTATTAGTACATTAGCTCCTGCAAAGTAATCTGCATAAGGGTTAACTAACTTTAGCTGGATTGGCCACTGGTTAAGTTCGGATTCAAGTTCTATATTTGCACTAGATTCTTTTTTCTTTTCTTCTAAATTTTTCTTGTCGTTTTTTGCTTTATTAATTTGCGCTGCTCCTGGACAGCCAAAGCTTTCTGGTGGGGTTTTTCCTAAGTCGGCCATTCTTTCTTTTACAGCTTCCTCATCAAAAGGTTTTGCTTCGCGCTCGATAATTTCTATTGCGTCCTGTGGACATGCCGGAAGACAATCTCCTAGCCCGTCACAGTATTCGTCTTTTACAAGTTTTGCTTTGCCGTTTATAATCTCAATTGCCCCTTCATGACAAGCTTCTACACATAGTCCGCAGCCGTCACAGCGTTTTTCGTTTATTTCTACAATTTTTCTTTTCATTTTGAAAACCCTTTCTTTAAGTTTTTTGTTGATTTCTTGATTAAAGTATATTAGATTGAAGATAAGTTTTCTGTAACAAATGTTACAAAAGCCAAAAAAATTAAATTTTAGATTATTAATTTTTTTGTAAGGGCTTAGCCTATCATACCAACCCTCATAGAATTTGTAAGCAGTACAAATCAAAAGTTCGCTTATGGTATGTAGGCAAACAATAGCACAATCTAATTTTTTAATTACGAACAGACAGGGGGAGAGAAGATGCTTTCGACTAATGATATGAGGGCTTTGCAAAAGTGTAGGCTTTTTAAGAAAAAATGCCAGGAAGGACTAGAAGGCCTGCTAAATAGAATAAATGTAAAAATTAACTGGTATGATAAGAATGAATTGATAGTTACTGAAGGGGACAGGGCAGATTATTTAGGGATAGTACTCGAAGGTAGCGTAGAAGTAAAAAAGATATTTCCAAGCGGGAAAAGTATTTCAATGGCAAGGCTAAGTGTGGGTGAAACATTTGGAGAAGCTGTGCTTTTTTCTGCTGAGAATGTTTATCCTGCTACTATTATTTCGCCTATCAAAACAAAAGTAATGTTAATAAAAAAAGATCAATTAGAAAAGCTGATAACCTTAGACAGACATATTTCTATTACTTTTCTTGAAACTCTTTCTGATAGATTATTGCTGTTAAACAAAAAAATTCAAATATTATCATTAGATACATTAAGAAAAAAGATTGCAATGTATTTACTAGGTGAAAGTACTAGACAAGAATCAGAGTCTATAAAACTTCCATTTAGCAGAGAAATTTGGGCAGAGCACCTAGGGGTAGCAAGACCTTCTTTGTCCAGGGAGCTTACCCAGATGCAGGATGAAGGGTTGATAAATCTAGATAATAAGAAATGTATAGTAATAAGTGATATGGATGCGTTAGAAGAGGAAATACTAAAATGATTCAGGCTATATACCCAATGCTAGCTACTAACTAGGATTTGTAAAACCGTACAAATCAAAAGTTAGCTTATGGTATGTAGCCTGAATTGACAAGACACCCCTAATTGTATGGTAACGAACACTTTTAGTTCAACCTGCTTTGTGGTGAGTTATGTTAATAGTGTTACAAGGTTTCTTCATCTATCCAACCAAGAAACTCAGGATCCCCTTTGTCGATTTCCCATGTGACAACGCAAGGTACTGTATAAGAGTGTAGTTCATTTACCCTTTCAATTAGTTTTTCGACCAGAGCTGTTCTGGTTTTTCCTATCATTAAAACTTCATCTTCGCTTTTGGCCTTGTCTTCCCAGTAGAAAAATGATCTGATTCGTGGAAAGACGTTAACGCAGGCTACGAGCCTATCTTCAACTAATTGTTTTGAAATAGCTTCTGCTTCTTTCATTGTTTCTGCCGTTATGTAAAACATTGAGTGTTCCACCGCTATCCTCTCCTTTTACTTTTTTATTATTATACTATTAAATTAAGTGATCTTACAACTTTTGTATATCATTAGTATACCCTAATGTCAAGAAAGATAATTTTTTGTTGCTTAGTTAATTGTTTTGTTTGTAATTATATTATAGTATGTCGTATAATAGAAAATGTAGGTAATAATGTTTAGAGTTACCTTAGATGAAGGAGGCTTTTTTTATGGCTAAAAATCTGCGTTTAAATAAATGGATTACCTTATTTTTGACTGGTTTGTTTTTATTTTTGGCAATTAGTTCTGGGATGTTAGAGTCAAATAATCAAGCAAAAGGATCGGTGTCTGCTGCAGAAAGTGATAAAGAAGTGTATGTTGTACCTGTACATGGTACCATTGAACGTGGTCTTTATGCTTTTATGAGAAGGGCTTTTGAAGATGCTAACGAAGAAGGGGCAGATATGATACTACTTGATATTGATACTCCGGGTGGAACTTTAGATGCCGCTTTTGAAATAAAAGATTTAATTACCCAGGAAGAGCTTCGTGTGGTTGCCTATGTTAGTGGTAGAGCTATGTCAGCCGGAGCCTTTTTGGCACTTGCTTCAGATGAACTCTATATGCGGCGTGGGAGCAATATGGGAGCTGCTGAAGCAAGGGCAGGCGAGGAGATAGCAGATGAAAAAATTATGAGCGCCTGGGAAAGTGAAATGCGTAGCGTGGCAGAGATGAGGGGTAGAGATCCTGAAATAGCTGCAGCTATGGTACGTCAGGAAATGGAGATAGAAGGCCTAGTGGAAAGTGGAAGGCTGCTGACATTATCATCAGCCCAAGCTTTAGAACACGAAATGGCTGATGGTGAAGTAGCTAACCAGGAAGAGTTATTTGAAATGCTTGGTTTTGAAGGTGCTGAAGTTACAGAGTATCCTATGGAATGGGCTGAGAGGCTTGCTCGTTTTCTTACTTCGCCGGTTGTAGCTTCAATTTTAATGAGTATTGGCATGGCAGGTATTATTATAGAGCTGACTAGCTCTGGGTTTGGGATAGCTGGTGCTGTTGGTCTTTTGTCTTTTGCACTTTTTTTTGGTGGGCATATTTTTGCCGGTCTTGCTGGTTATGAGGTATTATTGTTTTTCGCTTTAGGAATAATACTTTTATTGATAGAAGCTTTGGCTGCAGGTTTTGGTGTATTTGGTTTACTTGGCTTAGTGTCAAGTGGTTTTGCTATAGTATTATCTGCTGAAAGCACTGAGCAGGGGCTTATGATTTTATTATATAGTATACTTGGAACGATTGTGGTTCTTGTAGTGGCATTTAGATTTATTGTAAGAAGTAAATTTTTGGATAGAATAATACTGAAGCATACTGAAGATAAAGATCAAGGTTATGTAGGTACAAATGTAACCTATAAAGACTTTCTAAATAAAGAGGGTGTTACTGAAACTCCTCTTAGACCAGCAGGTACTGCAATTATTGAAGGCGATAGGGTAGATGTGGTTAGTGAAGGGGGGTATATTCCGGGGCAAAGTAAAATCAAAGTGGTTAAGGTTGAAGGTTCGCGAATTGTGGTCAGGAAGATAGATGATCCTGGCGAATAAATAAAGAATAATAAAAAAAATTAATTTTACGAGGAGGTTGATTATTAATGCTAGAAGGTGGTTTTATAACTCTTTTGATTTTGGTAATACTTGCTGTATTAGCCCTTGCGATTGTTTTTAGTTTTATACCCCTTGGTTTGTGGATTTCGGCACTTGCTGCCGGGGTCAAAATTGGGATATTTACCCTTGTAGGGATGCGGCTTAGAAGGGTAGTTCCTGCTCAGGTAGTAAAGCCTTTGATTAAGGCTACTAAAGCAGGGATTGATTTGAATGTAAATAAGTTAGAGGGACATAACCTTGCCGGAGGTAATGTTGATAGGGTAGTAAATGCTTTGATTGCTGCTCAAAGGGCTGAGATACCTCTAAGTTTCGAGAGAGCGTCAGCTATTGACTTAGCCGGTAGGGACGTTCTTCAGGCTGTGCAGATGAGTGTTAACCCAAAAGTTATTGAAACTCCTATAGTTGCTGCCGTTGCAAAGGATGGTATCGAGGTTAAAGCAAAGGCAAGAGTCACAGTTAGGGCAAATATAGACAGACTTGTTGGTGGTGCTGGTGAAGATACCATTATAGCCAGGGTAGGAGAAGGTATTGTTACAACAATTGGTTCGGCCAAAAATCATAAGGAAGTCTTAGAAAATCCAGATAACATGTCTCATACGGTTTTGAATAAAGGTTTAGATGCAGGAACTGCTTTTGAGATTTTGAGTATTGATATTGCTGACGTGGATGTTGGTAAAAACATTGGAGCAGCGCTTCAAACAGACCAGGCTGATGCAGATAAGAGAATTGCCCAGGCTAAAGCTGAGGAACGCCGTGCAATGGCTATAGCACATGAGCAGGAGATGCGAGCTTCTGTTCAGGAGAAGCGGGCTAAAGTTGTTGAAGCAGAAGCTGAAGTGCCCCTTGCCATGGCAGAAGCACTTAAATCTGGTAATCTAGGGGTGATGGACTATCACAGCCTAAAGAATATCCAGGCTGATACCGAGATGAGAAACTATATCTCTGGAACTAAAGATGAAGATAGTGGAAGTGGAGATACGCCGCATTATCGACCCAAAATAGATAAAGATAAGGATGAAGACGAATAAGAAACAAACAAGTTACAAAGCAAGAAATGATTAAGGTTAGAAGGGGTTGATTTTAATGGAAATACTTCCGCTTATAATTATAATAATGGTCGTTTCCGCTATAAGAAATGCCATAGAGCAGGCAAAAAAAAGACAGCAGCAGCAATCATCAGGACAACAAAGAGAACAAAAAAAAGGAAGAAGATTTCCTGACTTTCCGGAGTTTCCTGACGTGAATGAACTACCTGGTTTTCCCGGTAAGGAGTCTACTAGACAGCGGGAAGCAAAAAACAGTGAAACAAAAGAGCAAGCAAAAGATGTAATAAAAGATGTAGCCCAAGAGGTGGATAAAGGAAAAGCTTTTGTAGATGACAAAATCGAAAAATTTCGCCAGAGAAAACCTTTAAGAGACACAGATAAATCCGTTGGAGGAATTAAAGATGTGGCGACAGGGCATCAACGGTATTCAACTTATGATGATATAGAAAAAAGCGAAATAGGAAGTATAACCAAGGAAATGACTTCATCAAGAAAAGAACTCAAAAAAGGTATCATATGGAAGGAAATTCTGGACGGTCCTAAGTTTAAGAAAATATAAAAAGATTACGGGCATTAAATCAAATGCCCGTTTTTTTATTTCTTTTTATAAAACTATTAAATTTTTAATAAAAATTTAATCAAAAAGAAGGAGTTTGTCGAAGTTTGTCGAAATAAACACTTAAGATAGTCCATAGATTTTATTTATGGACATAAAGAAAAGTTTGCAGTTGGGCATAGCTTTTAGCAAAAAAAAGTGAAAAAAATAACTATTGCTTTTTTGCGTAAGGAGGTGTATTTTGTACCTAATAATTGAATGGTAGTTGATTATTATTATTTCAAAGAGGAGGGTGAATTAGAATGGAATTTTTGACTAAAGTATTGGATAGGAGAAAATTTTTAAAAACCAGTGGAGCAGGTATAGCGTTAACTGCTGTTGGAATGAGTTTAAGTGGCTGTGGAAGTGAAGAAGCAGCAATGGCTGAAGGAGAATTAGGTACTCCGAAAAAAGTTTTAACCGTTGACAACACTCGCTGTGTTGGATGTAGAAGGTGTGAGTTTACTTGTTCTGTAAGAAATACTGGAAACTCAGGCAGTGTTGTATCAGGAATTAAAGTTGATAGAAATTACAATTTTGGACCCGAACAAAATAATTTAGGAATTGCTAAAACTGAAGGTAAGTATGGAAATGGTAGAGTAATGCCGGAAAACTGTAATCAATGTAAGGATCCTGTGCCTTGTGCAGAAGTATGTCCACAGGATGCAATTGTTAATGAAGAGAATACTGGAGCTAGGATGGTAAGTGAAGATGATTGTATTGGTTGTGGGGAATGTGTAAAAGCTTGTCCATGGGAAATGATAACCATCGATCCAGATAATGGAGTGGCCGCAAAATGTTTCCTTTGCTATGGATCACCTCAGTGTGCAACTGAGTGTCCGGTAGGAGCTATAGAGTTAATGACCTGGAGAGATTTATCTGACAGATTTCCAGTAAGAAATTATAGTTCTATTTTTAAGTAAAAAAAGTTTTTTAATGCAACTATCTGTGAAAGTGATAACAATAACGAAAGTCGAATTGATGAGTTACCATGGATAAGATAATATGATTTTAAGGAGGGGTAATAATGGCTAACGGAGGTTGGACTGGAAAGATATTAAGAGTTAACCTTACAGATCGTACAGTTACAGAAGAAAGTACAGAAAAATATAAAGATTACCTTGGTGGAATGGGTATAGGATATAAAGTTTTATGGGACGAAGTTCCTGCTGATGTAGAGGCTTTTGATGAAGAAAATAAATTAGTATTTGGTGTAGGTCCTTTAACTGGCAGCGGAACGATCTGTAGCGGAAGAACTACCATTGTTTCCTTGTATCCAGGAACACCTAATCATCTGCCTACAGACAGTCATATGGGAGGTCACTGGGGACCTGAGCTAAAATTTGCAGGCTGGGATTCAATTATTATAGAAGGAAAAGCTGATTCTCTGGTTTGGTTAAGAATAGAGGATGATAAGGTTACTATTGAAGATGCAAGTAGACTTGAGCAGCAAGGAATTTATCGTACAACCACTGAAATATGTGAGATCATGGGGCCAGAAGCTCAAGTAGCTGCTATCGGTCAGGCTGGAGAGAACATGGTTAACATGTCAGTAATAATGAACAGTTGGTGCCATTCTGCAGGCGGTCATGGCGGTGTTATGGGTTCAAAGAACCTAAAAGCTGTTGGTGTAAGAGGAACTGGAACAGTAAAAGTAGCAGATCCTGCAAAGTGGAGAGAATGTGATGACGATACGTTTTATATAATCGGGTCGAACAACCAGGGCGTTGTACCGACACAGCCTCAGTACTGGTCAGAATGGTACGGTAACGGCAGTCGTTGGTATGCTACTCCTGGAATGACATGGGGAGCAGCTAACCCTCCAGTTGTATTACCAGATACTAATCCTAATTTAGATAATTGGAAAAATACTGTAGGTTATAGGTGTCAAAAAGCTCAGCAGGATTTAACTAGTGAAGCTGAAAAGTATACAGTGAAGATGGACGGATGCTATTCTTGTCCGATTAGATGTATGGGTGTTGTTGAAGTGCCGCAGATGGAAGAATATGGGCTGCCCAGATGGGCTGCTAACACATGTCTTGGATGGTCTGGAAGGCTTTCTGCTGGTGGGCCAAGATATATTTCAAGACTTATAGGAAAACATTTGGCTGATGACTATGGCACTTGGTGTAACTACGGACAGATATTCAGAGATGTTGTTTGGGCATATGAAAATGGTCACTGGAAAGAGCACCTTCCAGAAGATGAGTACAATGAAATTCCTTGGGACATGCTAGAAGACGAGAATCCAGAGTTTATGTTTGAGCATTTCAGGAGAGTTGCCTTTAAGGAAGGTGAGTATGGCAGAATTATGGGTCTAGGCTCGTACTGGATTGCAAAGGAACTAGGTTTTAGTGATGAGTATTATCATGGTGACGAAGATGGTGAAGGTACGAATATTTGGAATCCTGCGCTAGGTTTTCCAAGGCATCACTCTAGTGAGTCTTATGCACAAGTAGGAGCATTAATAAACATGGTACAGGCAAACTTCCATGCCCAAAACCATACACATCAAAACCTAAAGAACTCTGGACTACCAAATGAATATGAGAACAAAGCAGTAAAGAATATTCCAATGGTAGGCTTGGATGGAGCAATAGACCCTGATGGACATTATAGCCCGATGAATGAAGCAAAAGCCAAATATGCTAAATTTAGTATAATAAGGAATGTACTGCATGATGCACTAACTCTATGTAACTGGATGTGGCCATGGCAGGTATCTCCAAGGGAAGATTTAGATTTCATGGGAGACACAGCTATGGAAGCTAAGTATATGACTGCTGTAACTGGTGAAGAGTATACAGAGGATGAACTAGATGAAATTGCAGAGAGATTATGGACACTACACAGGTTATATACTCTTAAGAGAGCAGGATATACAAATATGAGAAAAGAACATGACGAAAAAGTAGCAGACTGGGTTTTCGACAGAGACCCTGACATGGAACCATTTGAAGAAGGTACCCTTAAAATGGATAGGGATGATTTACTTGGAACAGGTCTAGACATGTTCTACGAAGAGATGGGTTGGGATAAAGAGACTGGAATCCCAACTAGACAAACTCTTGAGAGATTAGGACTTAGCTATGCTGCAGATGAGCTAGGAATTTAAGAAAATCCAAATTTTGATATTTGGAGATATCGGGTCCTTTTTAAAGGGCCCGATATAAATAAAGATAAAAATTTTAATTAGAAGGGGGGAGTGCAACTTGACAGAAGAGAAAAAAAATAATCAACAACAACCAGAGAAAGCATCGGAAGTAAACAAGGAAGTAGATGAAAGGTCTAAGTTAGTTGCCCATATTAGAGAAAAATCTAACAAAGGTGAGATAGTAAAATATAAAGAACTATATGAAGAACCTTTTTCATATCAAGAAGAGAGTTTGAAAGAAATCCTTGGAGAAATTAAAAATAATGAAGAGTATGATGATATTCATATTTTAAAAGGCACTAAAGGATATTATTTATACAGTGATCAGGTTATGAAAGGTCATTATGCTTTGATACTTGCTAAAATGGAAGATAAGGATAACCCCGGACTAATTGCTGAAATGGTAAGAAAGGATTCTAGAACTTACCCTAGACCTACTGATGCTAAAACTTTTTATGGCTTTCCGTTTTTTATGAGTGAAGAAGACTTAGAGGATGTCTTAGAAGATATGAAAAAACATCCTGATTACCAGGATATTAATGAAGTATTTGCTTCCGATGGCAGCAGATTTTTGTTTTCAAGTGAACACATGAAAGAAAGGCGAGCTAAATTATTAGCTGAGCAAGAAGCAGTGGACAGGGTTAATTTTCCTTAGAAAATTAATTAATTTCAATATAGTATGTACCAGCTTAATTTAGTATAAAATTGAAATTATAGATATTTAATAAATTAATAAGTAAAGCTAGAAATGGGGTGGGTGCACTGAGTACAAAAGAAACGATACGAAGAGAAGATTATATCAATATTGAAGTTGAATTAAAAACAAGTGAATTTGAAACAGATGATTCCAAAAATGAAGCTATTTATGAGAAACTAATGGAAAAGCTTTTTCAAGAGTATTGGTGGGATGTTCCAGATGATATAGTTTGGGGAGAAGTGGATGGAAGATTGAAAGATTTTGAAAAAGAGATTCGTAGAGATGGGATAAGTTTGATGGATTATGCCAAGAATAAAGGTTTGACTTTAGAGGAATTCACTGAGGAGATGTATGATGAAACAAAGAAAAGGTTAAATCGTGAAATAATTTTAGAAACTATAGCAAATAACGAAAATATTTCACCGTCGGAAAGCGAGATTGATAAGGAAATAGAAAAAGTGGGTAGAAGGTATGGGTACACTAAAGAGGCAGCTAAAGCCCTAATTAAAAGAAATAATGATTTAGATAAATTAAAGAAAAAAGCACTGTTGATTAAAACAAAGCAATTTTTGATAGATAATGCGAAAGTTAGTATAAAATAAAAATAAAAATTAAAAATACAAGCTAAAAAGGGACTGGCCGCTTATGGTACAGTCCTTTTTAATGTTTATAATAGAAACTATCAAATGAAATTTTTAACAAAAAATTTCATAAATTCGGAAGGATTTATTTTAACTTAAGGTGAATATATAGTTTAAAAGATGAGTAAACATTTTGTAAACCAACATAGTTAGATATTTCACGAACATGTGACTGGAATAAAAAATATTTTAAATAAAAATTATATTAAAATATTTTTTTAATTTTGTAATTTTATGAATTATCAAAGATTATAATTGATAAGGGGGGATGTATTTTATCTATCTTAACTAATTTAAGTAGGGGTTTTATTATCAAAATTAAAAGAGGAGGGAAAACAATGAAATTATTTGCAAAATGCCTTAATAGGAGGAGCTTTTTAAAAACTAGTGGGGCTGGTATTGCGTTGACTGCTTTGGGTTTAAGCCTGTCTAGCAGTGAAGTTCATGCTGCAAATGACTTTGATGTGCCTGAAAAAATATTGTCAGTAGATACTACACGCTGTACCGGTTGTAGGAAATGCGAGATCGTTTGTTCAGTATTAAATAGAGGCAACTCAAACCCAAAAACGTCAGGTATAAAAGTTGGTAGAAACTATGGTTTTGGACAAGGTTCTTCAAATATGGGGATGTGGAACGGTGAAGGTCAATATGGTAACTTCCGTATAGTACCAGAAACTTGTAATCAGTGTAAAGAGCCTGTTGTTTGTGCTGATGTATGCCCTCAAGATGCTATAGTTGAGGACGAAAATACGGGGGCAAGAATTGTAAATGAAGATGAATGCATTGGCTGTGAGCAGTGCGTTAAAGCTTGCCCGTGGGAAATGATAAAAGTAGATCCTGTGGATGGTATAGCTGCGAAATGTAACTTGTGTTTTGGCTCACCTCAATGTGCAGCTAACTGTCCTACAGAAGCTATTAAACTTATCTCATGGAGAGATCTTTCAGGTAGAACGCCAATTAGAAATTACAGCTCTATACTATAAGGTATAGTGTTCTTTAAATGCGAAAAGTGTGAACGTGATATCAAGAACTTACAATGAGGAGGGTTAGTTATGGCGATAAATGGAGGCTGGACCGGTAAGGTATTAAGGGTTAACTTATCAGATGGTTCAATAACTGAGGAAAGTACAGAGAAATATAAAGACTATCTAGGTGGAATGGGACTTGGCTATAAAGTGATTTGGGATGAAGTTCCCGAGGGTATTAGCGCATTTGATGAAGAAAACAAAATAGTGTTTGGGGTTGGACCTTTAACTGGCAGTGGTGTAGGTTGTAGTGGAAGGACAAATATTACTTCGTTAATGCCAACTGTTCCTGGCCATCTTGTAGCTGACAGTCATATGGGAGGTCATTGGGGGCCAGAGCTAAAGTTTGCAGGATGGGATTCAATTATTATTGAAGGAAAGGCAGATAAGCCTGTATGGTTAAAAATAGAAAATGAAAATGTATCAATAGAAGATGCAAGTTCAATTTGGGGCAATGGTATATTTAGAGCCACTACCGAAATAACTCAGATTATGGGACCTGAAGCTCGTGTAGCAGCAATCGGTCAAGCGGGGGAAAATGAAGTTCCTATGGCTACAATTTTGAATGATGGTAGTCATTCTGCTGGTGGACATGGTGGAGTAATGGGGTCCAAAAAACTCAAAGCTATTGGCGTTAAAGGTAATAACCCTGTTAGAGTAGCAGACCCTGAAAAGTGGAGAGAGCTTGATGAAGAACTTATGGAAGTTATTGGTTCTAACAACCAGCACGTAGTTCCTACTACTCCTCAGGCATGGGCAGAATATCATGATTCAGGTACCAGGTGGTGGGCATATGACGGCAACTACTGGCAGCAGGCAGATCCGCCGATAAATACTGGAGACTGCGATATTTATGCTGATAACTGGAAAAACACAATAGGGTATAGATGCCACAAAGCTAGCGATATAGGAGCGGCAGATGGGCAATATACGGTAAGGCAGGGTGGATGCCATGCATGTCCTGTTCGTTGTCATACTCATGCTAAGGCTACTGAGCTAGAGAAGTATGGATACTCAAGTTATAAATCAAATACTTGTGTAGGTTGGTTTGCTCATACAGCAGGTTGGTGGCAGGGAGATTCTGCTGATCCGACTATTGCTAGAATGCTTGGATCACAGCTTGCAGATGATTATGGTATATGGGATAACTACATGTTGACTGGTAATACTTTTGGATATATGTATAGAGAAGGTTTATTTGAAGAGATTCTACCGGAAGATGAGTATGAAGATATCCCATGGGACAAGATGGAAGCCGGGGATCCAGAATTTTTAATTGATATTTATAAAAGAATTGCTTTTAAAGAAGGAGAAATTTCAAAACTAGGCTGGGGTACAGGAGCAGTAGCAAAAGAATGGGGCATTGCAGATAATCCAAAATTCTGGGAAGAAGCTGCAGTATATAATCCAAAGTTATTCTATAGACAGCATCACGCTCATGAAACATACAATCAGGTTGGTGCACTATTGAACGTAATGTTTAATAGAGATGCGCAGCTTCATACTCATGTAAACTTATTTGGCTGTGGGCTACCCCATGAATACCATGAGAAGGCTATGGAGCAAATTCACATGGTAGGGTCTGGAGATGCAGTTGACGAACCAGGAGATTATACCCCTGTTAACGAATACAAAGCTAAGTACGCTGTATGGAGCATTGTTAGAAACCTTCTACACGACTCCCTTACTCTTTGTAACTGGATGTGGCCTATGCAGGTATCACCAAGAAAAGAAAGAGACTATATGGGTAATACAGCCTTAGAAGCTGATTTTATGACTGCAGTAACGGGCGAGGAGTATACAGAAGAAGAACTAGATGATATTGGCATGAAGCTATTTACCTTACATCGTGCATTAACAGTTAAGCAGATGGGAACAGTTGATATGAGAAATGAACACGATGTTTTCAGCGACTGGATCTTTGAAGAAACTGATATGGAAGAAGATGACCTACAAGAAGGTTTGACACTTATTTATAGAGTAATGGGTTGGTGCGAAGAGACAGGAGCACCAACGAGAGAGTCTCTAGAAAATTATGGTTTAGGATATGTAGCTGATGAATTAGCAGACAAAAATCTGCTTCCCTAATTAATAGATGTGGGGCTCTTGCTTCTCTTTGCTTGAGTCCCCTTTTAATTAAAATAATGCTTGATTTAACTGCAAAAAATTATATAAATAAAGTTTGTTTTTAATTGCAATACACCTTGGTGAAGATACAGGAGAAATAAAGCCTAATGACATGATGTTATTAGCTAATTGAACATAGGAGGATATATATAAGCTGTAAAAGGAGGGCTTAAAGTGAATAACGAAGATAAAGATGATAAAAAAACAAATTTAATTATAGATAAAATTAGGGAGAATACTAGAAATAATAGATTAACTTATGTCAAAAACTTTCTTGAAGAACCCTTTAATTTAAATGAAAATGAAATTCTAGAAAAAATAGATAAAGCAAGGGAAAAGGAAGAAAATCAGGACATAAAAGTACTAAAGGGGAAAAAAGGCTATTATTTTTACAGCAATAAAAGAATGACTAAAGAATATGCTTTAATTCTTGCTGGTTTAGAAGATAATGATAACCCAGGATTGATTGCACATCATGTTAGGAATGATTGTAAAACTTATCCAAGACCTACAGATAATAGAGTTTTTATGAATTTTCCTTTCTTTTTGAGTGAAGAAGAGCTAACTGAGACTCTTGAGGAAATGACAAAACATCCCGATTATGAAGATATAAAAAAGTTATATACATCTAATGGAGTTATGTTTTTATATTCTGACAAACACCTTTCGGAAAAGCGTGCAAAGAGAATAGCCGAGCATAGGGAAGTAATCAGTAAGCAATCTATCTAAATGTTTGATGTTTAATCTAGGGGGCGGATATCTTGAACAATAAAATTATAGAAGAAAAAATTTTGTTGGCCGATTACAAAAATTTATTTATAAAGTTTGATTCAGAATTATCTAATGAGGAAAAATACAAATTGATTATAGATGAAATAATATCACAATCTAAGGTGGAAATACCTGAATCAAAGGTTGTTAAGGAAATGGAAAATACCCAAAAAGACATAGGAGATGTAATAAAATATCACGGAACAAATATTGTGGACTATCTCTCAGACCAAGGGGTATCTCTTACAGAGTATAAAGATTTTTTGCGTGAGAAAACAACAAGGAAATTAAGTGAAGAACTGATCCTTGAAAAAATAGCAAAACAAGAGAATTTATTAGCAAATGATAGTGAAGTCGATAAAGCAGTACAAGAGCTAGCCCAGAAAGAGAAAATTGATAAAGAGAGTTCTTATGAAATATTGAAAATAAGTAACCAATTGGAAGTTATAAAAAGGGCCATTACAATAAATAAAGTAAAAACTTATCTAATAGATCTTTATGTTTAAATAATTTTTAGCTTTAGCAACAGGTTTTAATAGTATATAATATAATTGGAAGAAAAGATATAGAAATTTTGATATTAACTAAGTAGAATTTGGTGTAGAAATTGGAGGGATAGACAATGGAGCTACCTATCTGCAATGAAGCGCCTGTAGATTTGATTGTAAATGACAATAAAATAGTAACATTTATGTGTACTCCGCAGAATTTAAAAGAACTTACCGTAGGTTATCTCTATAGCAGAGGGATAATAAAAAGTATAGCTGATATTTTGGTACTTGGAGCTTGTGATGATATGAGAGAAGTACATGTAAAAATATCAGGCCAGCTTAAAAAAGAACAGATTGGACTAGGAGTAGTACTAAGCGGCTGTGGGAGTGGTGGAGGCAATTTTTTTGATAAAGAAAAATTGCAAAGTTGGACTGTTGATTCAAATTTTAGTATTTCGACTGTTAACTTAAGAGAATTCTTTAAAGAAATGAATGATAGAGCAGAGCTGTATAATCAAACCGGGGGAATGCACAGCGCAGGTGTTATTAGTGAAAATGAATTAGTACTGGTCCAAGAAGATGTGGGTCGTCATAATTCAGTGGATAAAGCGATAGGAAAAGGGTTATTTTTAGGGCTAGATCCTTCTAAACATGGGATAATTACCACTGGCAGATTATCTTCAGACCTTGTGCTAAAATCGATTGGTGCTGGATATTCTTTAGTGGCAACAAGGAGTATACCTACTACGATGGCTTATGATATGGCCAAAGAAACAGGAATTATTCTAATTGGCCGTGGGGCAAGGAAATCTCCTTATGTATATACACAGTCTCAAAAAATATCCCTAGATGATGAAAATATTGAAAAAGGCGAGGCAAAGTAGTTATGACTGGCATAATTTTGGCAGGTGGAGATAGTAAAAGGATGGGGAAAAATAAGGCTTTATTAGATTTATGTGGGAAGCCTTTGATTGAGTGGGTTTTTGAAAATATCAAACAGGTTACAGATGAAGTTATAATTGTTACAGACAAACCACATTTGTATGAAAATATTCCAGCCAAAAAAATATCTGATAAAATATCATGTGAAGGAAAAAATCCTCTGGTAGGAATATATTCCGGGCTTTGTGTTTCTAACAGTAGATATAATATTGCTGTTGCATGTGATATGCCTTTTATTAGTATTAGCCTGGCCAGGGCTATGTTTGAAGAAGCAAATAAAGGACAGCACGAAGTTGTTGTTCCTCATATTGATGGACATCTTGAACCACTTTGTGCTGTATATCATAGAGAAACAAGGTTTTTGATTGAAGATTGGTTGAAGAGAGGAAAATTTAAAATTCCCGATATATATGAACACTTTAAGACAAAATTTTTGTCTGAAAAATTTTGTCTTAATTATGATCCCGAACTATATAGTTTTTTGAATTTAAACTACCCCTCTGATTTTGACAAGGCTAAAGAAATTTGCAAAGAAAGAGCAAAAAAATTGTAATAATATTTTAAATTATAATTAGACACCCGGTAGCCCCGGGTGTTTTTTGCAGGTTTTTATTAATATAATATAGAAGGGGAAAATAATATAAAATAAATAGTAATTTTATGTAATATTAATTTTAGGTAATATTATTATTAAAAGGAGGATGATAATTTGGATGCGCGGATTAGGTCATACACAAATATTACTGCACTGGTGGTTATGCTTATAGTTAATTTTGTAGCTTCAAATTTTTCAATAAACAACTTATCAACAGAAGAAGTATCAGAAATTTATCCGGTACTTTTTACGCCTGCGGGGTATGTGTTTGCTATCTGGGGTTTGATATATCTATTATTAATTGGATTTGTAATCTACCAGGCATTGCCAGAACAGGCAAATAACTCAATGATTAATTCTATTGGTTTTTTGTTTGCTGTAAGTAGTCTATTAAATGTTATTTGGATCTTTTTATGGCATTATCTTATAATACCTTTATCATTGCTTGTTATGCTGCTCTTATTAGCAACACTTATAGTAATTTATTTTAAAATTAATGATGAAAAGCTTCATGTAAGTAAATTAGATCGCATATTAGTTAAATTACCATTTAATATATACTTAGGATGGATTGGTGTGGCAACTATTGCTAACTTTAATATATTATTAAATGACCTAGGCATACTTGGGATAGGAACAGTAGGGTCTATGATATGGACCATGCTTATGATTGCTATAGGTGCTTTTATAGCTTTGGCAATAACTCAAAAACGTGGGGATTATATAATAGCACTTGTATTTGCATGGGCTTTTATCGGTATAGGAGTAAGAAATGGTAGTGAGTATATTTTGGTAACAATAACTGCCTGGGCAGCAGCTATAGCAATAATCTTCTTTTTGGGTTGGATAACTGCTACAGGTCAGGCCCAAAAGAATTTGTAACAAATTTTAAAGCATATAACTAAAATTATGTTATAAGTATTTTGTAAGAGGTGTTTTTACTATAACAGGTTCACCTGTTTGTAAAAAACTCATATACTATTTTAAGAAGAGATGTTTGGTATTTCTAGCTAACTCTTGGACTAATTGGGGGAGGTGATTACCCGTGGCTCTTCCATTAGAAAGAGGTAAGAGGTTATTGGGGGAAAAAATTTTTCAACAAGTGATAAATTATTTGGAGAAAGATCCTTATAATAATTTAAATACAGTTCTAGATCTTGTGCAGAAAGCTCCTGTGGCTTCGCATCATAAAGAAATCTTTATGAGCATGAAAGAACAGATAGAAAATAGTCACGTAAAGCAGGAATATGTCAGAAGAATCTTTGATAATATTAGTTCTAGGGCTTTAAGAGGGACAGTACTTAATTTTTTCCTAAATTCTATGCTTCTTGGAGTACCAAAACAATATAGATGGGCAGAAGAGTTAGGAGTAGATGTACCTTATGCAATCTTAATTGACCCCACAAGTCGTTGTAACCTAAATTGTATTGGTTGTTGGGCAGGGGCTTACGATAATTATGATGCCTTAACTTTTGAAGAAGTTGATCGTATAATAACTGAGGCTAAAGAACTTGGGATATACCTTATTGCTATGTCGGGTGGAGAGCCTTATTTATGGCCTGATATTTTTAAATTGTTTGAAAAACATGATGATGTTGTATTTATGACTTATACTAATGGTACTCTGTTTAACAAGAAAAGAGCTAAAAAACTAGGTGAGCTTGGTAATGTTAGTCCGGCAATTAGTATAGAAGGATGGCGTGAAGTTACAGATTATAGAAGAGGAGAAGGCACTTTTGACAAGATAATGCAAGCAATGGATAACTTAAGAGAAGAAGGAGTGCCCTTTGGCTTTAGTGTTACTCTTACAAGCAAGAACTGCGAAGAAGTTATGACTAGTGATTTTATTGATCTGATGGTAGAAAAAGGAGCATTGTATGGCTGGTCATTTCACTATATTCCAATAGGCAAAGATCCTGATTTTTCATTAATGTTAAGTGCAGAGCAAAGACGTTGGCTGGTAGATCAGGTGCGCCGTCTGCGCGAGGAAAAGCCCATACAGTTTGCTGACTTTTGGAATGATGGTGTGGCAATGCAGGGATGTATCGCAGGGGGGAGGAGGTACTTTCATATAACTTCTAAAGGAGATGTAGAACCTTGTGCATTTATCCATTTCTCTACAGATAATATCAAAGGAAAATCTTTAAAAGAGGTATTACAAACACCGCTATTTAAGTCCTATCAGAAAAGACAGCCCTTTAGTGATAATATGTTAAGGCCATGTCCTTTAATTGATGTGCCTCATCAACTTAGAGAAATTATTAAAGAATCAGGAGCAGAGCCAACTCATCCAGGGGCGGATGATGTTCTCAAAGGTATGGAAGCAGAGAAAATGGAAAAGGTTGCGGCTTCATGGGAAGAAGTTGCAGAGAAAGAATCATTAAAAGAAAGTGTAGAAAATTGTAGACGGGTTGATCCTGATGAATGTAAGCGTATAGGAGATAATTTGTAAAGATAATAATATGAATTGGTTGATTGATGACATAGAGGAGATATACGATTGATAAAAGTGCCCGAGGTCAGTTAATTAAATAAAAACCTCGGGCTTTATTTGTAACTATAAAAAATTAACATAAAATAGTTTTTAAAATAAGCTGTTAGTATAGAATTAATAAATTTTGGTGAGGTGGTTTCTTTGGCAAAAGCTACTATCTATACAAAAACAGGTTGCCCCTACAGTAGGATTGCTTTGAAATATTATAATAAAAAAGGATTTGAAATTGAAGAAATAAATACCTCCTATGATGAAATTGCGAGGCAAAAAGTGATTAAAGAATACAAAGCAGATAAAGTGCCTGTGATTTTTGAAAATGATAAACTGGTATCAATAGGATTTAGGGGAGGAGGATGAAAATTATAACGTTCGGCCGTATGCCGAACTGAATCTTTTTTTATTTTTTTTTATTGACCTTCCACCAGCTAGAAGGTTTATAATTAAAGTGGGGTGAAGTAAAGTGAGTATTAATAACACAACTAATAAAGAAGGATATTTAATTAGCGAAGCCTCTGAGATTTCAAAACTTCCATCTAAGACAATCCGGTATTACGAAGATATAGGACTTATCCCGTCTCCACAGCGAAGTAAAAGCGGTTATAGGGTATTTACTAAAGAGGATATTAGACGTTTAAAGCTTATAAAAAAAGCAAAATACCTGGGCATTTCTTTAGAAGAAATAAAAGAGATTGTGGATTTAGCCTTTGAAGAAAGTTGTAGAGATTTTGAAGAGAGGTTTGTAACGCTTTTGAGCGAGAAAATAAGTGAAGTAAATGAAACTATTAATGAGCTTTATGATCTTAGAAGGGAATTAGTTAATACCAAAAATCAAATAACTAAGAATCAAGAGCTTTTTAGGAAAGATTGCCGTGCAGGGGAATGTGAAGAGTGTAGTTTTATTGATGAGTAGTGTTGCAAATAAAATAATTAAAAAAGGGTGTTGTTATTTATGGAAAATGAAAGGACATATTTTAACCAAATTGAAAAAGAATACCTGGCTATCGGAGCAAGTATTGGTTCAGGTTGTTTGCACTGTTTGGATTATCATTTGAAAAAAGCAAGAAGTGCCCGGATTACAGATTCTGAAATAGATACTGCCCTAGCGATAGCAGAGGACATAAAGCAAAAAACCCTCGATGACCTACGAAATCGTGCAAGGAACATGAATGCAGAAGATGGACAAAAAGATCAAGAGGACGAGGAAATATTACCTACAAATAAAAATAAAATTCTCGCTGCCTTTGGGGCCGCACTTGGAACAAATAATTCTAGTGAATTGAAGAAAGTTTTGAATATGGCAACTAATGTAGGTCTAACCAAAGCTCACATAGCTGTAGCTTCTCAAATTGTAAGAAAGATAAAAAAGAATGCAGAAGATATATGTGGAAAAACAGTGCTTGATCACTTTAGTTATCTGGATAATATGAGCGAAGAAGTTGAAGCAGGTGCAATGTGCGGATTTATGAATGGACAAAGCAAGGATGAAGAATCTCCATGCTGCGGAGATGTAGATGATGAAGGTGACGAAAATAAAAACCAAAGTGGATGTTGTTAAAGGAGGTAGGGATATATGGATGGTAATAAGTCGAATGATACTAGTAGAGACATAAAAAAAACAGTTAGTGAAGCATACGGCAAGATTGCCAAGGAAAGTGAAATCTGCTGTGGTCCATCATGCTGTGATACTAATGAGGCGGATGGCAAAAATTATTTGCAAAAGATTGGTTATACAGAAGCAGAGATAAAATCAATACCAGAAGAAGCTAATCTTTCCCTTGGCTGTGGGAATCCAACTGGGATCGCCGAATTAAATGAAGGAGAAGTTGTACTTGATCTTGGCTCTGGTGCAGGAGTCGATTGTTTGCTGGCTGCAGCAAAAGTAGGCGAAAAAGGAAGAGTAATAGGTGTTGATATGACTCCTGAGATGATAGCAAAGGCTAGAAAAAATGCCGAGAAACATAACTATTCAAATGTTGAATTTAGACTTGGTGAAATAGAGAATCTGCCTCTAGCTGATAATTCTGTAGATGTTGTTATAAGTAATTGTGTTATTAATCTTTCAGCTGACAAATCCCGGGTTTTTGAGGAAATTTATCGAGTGTTAAAGCCAGGTGGAAGAATCTCTATCTCAGATATTGCTCTAAGCGAAGAACTTCCTAAAGAGATAAAAAATCTTGATAAAGCTTATGTGAGCTGTATTGCAGGTGCAATATTGATTGAAGAATATGACCGAATTGTCACAGATAGAGGTTTTAAAGAAGTCATGATTATTGACAAAGAAAATTCAGCCTGTGTAGATTCTTTCACTAATGATCCAGTTGCAAAAGAAGTTATTGAAAACTTAAATAATCTGGATGAGTCTTTGGTAGAAAAATTAAAAGATCAGGTTGTAAGCATAGATGTCAAAGGAAAAAAATAAGAAGCGCCTTTTAAATCCCTCTTTAAAATCCCCTGTTGGGGATTTTTTACTGTTGTATAACCTATTAGAAAAAACAAAAAATAATTTTAAGAAGTTATCATATTATATATTATATATAATCTTTATGACGAAATACGATATAAAGGGGGATAGATATGGAGAATATTATTCGAGTTAGAGTTTGGGATAAAGAAAAGGAATTAATGTATTATGATATGCCGCTTCATTTAATGATTAGACATTATGCAAGATTAAATCATATAAACGACATATTTAAGCTAAAAGACTATGTTTTTATGAGGTTTACCGGATTTTTGGATCAAAATAATAGAAAAATCTTTGAATATGACATTATTGAACAAATTGGTATCCCATACCTTGTTAAATGGAATAAAGAGCAAGGATATTTTGAAACAGATGAGATAACAGGTCTTGATACAATTACGTTAAATGAATTTTTAAAAAGGAATCCCTCTGAAGTTGTTGGTAATAGCTACCAACCGCCTCGATGGTTGAAGATTAAGGCAAATTAATACGTCCATGATAAATAGAGGTTACAATTAAAATGCTACTTACCAACTTTTTGGTAGGTAGCATTTTTTGTTAAATTCTTTTTGACTTTTTCTTTTTTCACTAAAATAAATGGTGTTTGCTCATTATGTTGGCCTGCAGGATTATCTTCTATTATTTGTTTTAAGAACGAGTCAGAGTACTTTGAATCAGTAGGTTTACCCAAAATTTCCACATTTAAATCGTTAGCATCAGCAATTACCGCATTAATATTTAGTTTATTTTTAATTTCATTGCATACTTGTTCAGGATTTTTGGGGGAGAGAATTCCTTTGTCTTTGTAATAGTCAAAGGCATTATCATTAAACCCATCTATTTCTTGACTTTCGCTTTTTACAATTTTATAGAAGAGTCCTTTTATACCAAACGGTCTTGTTAAAGCAGCTGCAAGCGCTCCAATAAGTACTCTGATTATGCCTGCCTTTTGTAATACAACTTCCATTTTTTCAGGGTTACCAATCCCTTTCCCTGCTGGTGTTACATTAACAAACCGGGAAAGAAATTTAGCAAGTTTACTGACTTTTAG
Source organism: Natranaerofaba carboxydovora (assembly GCF_022539405.1). NCBI lineage: Bacteria > Bacillati > Bacillota > Clostridia > Natranaerobiales > Natranaerofabaceae > Natranaerofaba > Natranaerofaba carboxydovora. Next base: position 489,565 of record NZ_CP054394.1, read on the forward strand.
TTCATCACTATAGACTACTCTTTTTTGGCAAAGAGCAATTATTTTTTCGCATATGATTAAAATATCACCTTTATTGTACTGAGGTTTTACATAATTTGATATCAAATCTAAGTAATTATCTTTTTCGGTAACAAAATGGGTTTTAATTGCATGACGTGTAAAATAATCTTTATTTACTTTTTTTAAAATGGGCTTACCTGAGGTTAATTTTTCATTTATTTCATACATAGTTTCTAACCTCTTTTTTATACTATTTTATATGTATATCCTTAACCAAGTATTTAAACAATATACATCTAAGTTAATAAATTTAGGTTATACAGGTGACAATATTAGTTAGGGTGGCCAAAAAAATACCTAAAAATATAGAAGGAGGAGTTTACATTATGTACAAGAAGTTAACTTTTATGATACTGATTGGTATTCTAGTTGTAACTTTGACAATATTCACTGGTTGTGAAGAGGAAGATATGCCAGATGCAGTTCCAGAGGAGGAAGAAGAAAATGGTGAAGGGGAAGAAGTAACACCCATAGAAAAGCAAGGTGACTTTCCAGATGGAAGATATCGCGGGGCATTTGTAGATAGAGGACAGCGAATAGGTGAAGATATGGGCATAGTTCAAGTGGTTGTTGATTTTTACCTAGAAGACAATGAAGTATACGATATTGGTTATAGAACTCTTGCATGGAGCCATGATAATTATTTGCACCCTGACGATCCTGAAAATGAATGGCCAAAGGAGGATTTAGAAGCTTTAGCAGAACAACATGAAGAGCTACTAGAATATCTTGATGGTGAAGACATATCAGTTTTAGAAGATCTTCACAATCCAGGAGATATCGCTGAGGACAAAGAGGGAACAGGGGAAGTTTTAGATACTTGGACCGCTGCAACACTAAGGTCTAATAAAGTGCTCCATGCAGTAAGAGATGCTTTAAACAATGGGGTTTATGTTCCTGATGAGTAAAAAGAGCAATGAATTTTTTCTCTTCTCTTAAAAAGTAAAGCTGTCGATTTTGCATCGACAGCTTTACTTTTTAATTTTAGCGAAGAGTCATACTTCTTAAATACTCTAGCATTTGTTCACCATCAGCGATATGTTGTCTTAGTTGGTCTGCCCTTGAATAGTCTCCTCTTTGCTCAAGCTCTTGTAGCTCTAGCCTATGAGCATCTAAAGAACCAATTAGGTCACTATAGAGGTTATTTGCTTCTAAAAAATTTACTCCGCCCTGATTATTTATTAACATGTCAAAGCGCTGCTTAATACTAGAACAACTCATATTTCTAAATCCTCCCTAATGCATATTTTTTTTAGTTTGTAAAAATAAGATTGACTTTATACTTATCACAAAAAGTTTAGCAATATGTTTTTTGCAGGTGAATTTAGGAAAAATATAGAATGAATATAGTATACAAGGGAGGGTTTAAAATGCATTTTGCACAAATCTATACTCCGGAATTAGCTCACTGTTCTTATGTTATTGGAAAGAATCAAAAGTGTGTGGTAGTTGACCCTTCAAGAGATGTAGAGAAATATTTTAAACAAGCTGATGCTTTTGGAATGGAGATAGTTGGGGTACTAATAACACATCTACATGCTGACTTTGTATCTGGACATTTAGAGTTAGCTAATAAAGCCAATGCCACAATTTATGCTCCTGCTGCAGCTAACTGTGAATTTTCTTATCATCCTTTAAAGGACAGTGAGGAGTTTACAGTAGAGAACTTGTGTTTTAAATTAACAGAAACACCTGGACATACTCCAGATTCATCTTTTGTTACTGTTTTTGATTTAGAAAGAGGAAAAGATCCAATTTTAGCGTTTACAGGTGATACATTACTAGTTGGAGATGTTGGAAGGCCTGATCTTTTTCCAGACAAAGAAGAAGAGTTGGCCGAAGAATTATTTGAAAGTCTTAAAAAATTTGATGAACTACCCGATAGTTGTGAAATATATCCAGCCCATGGTATGGGTTCTCTATGCGGAAGATCACTCTCTGCAAAGCTATCAAGCACAATGGGAACAGAGAGAAAATATAATTATGCTTTACAGTATGATGAATTAGAAAACTTTAAAGAAGACTTACTTGCAGAAATGCCTCCTGCACCTGATCACTTCAGTCGATGCTCCGAGATTAATCGAAAAGGTCCAGTTTTGATGGATGATTTAGACCAACCAAAACCTATGGATCCAAATGAAGTAAATAATGCTATACAAGAGGGTAAGATTGTATTAGATACACGTTCTTTTGTGTCATTTGCTGCTGCTCACATCCCAAAATCATATAGCATAACTAAATCGGGTAATCTATCTAAATTTGCCGGCTGGATAATACCTCCTGATGACGAAATAATCTTAGTTATGGATCATGAAAAAGATTTAGAAGACGTTAAAAATAGCTTATATCATGTTGGTCTTGATAATATTGTGGGTTATTTGAAAGGTGGAATAGAAGGTTGGATAAATTCCGGGTTTTTGATAGATTATATTGAGTCCATGTCTGTAAAACGTTTGTATGAGTGGCTTGAAGAAGACCATCCACTTGTAATAGATAATAGGTCAAGTGACGAGTGGGAGACAGGGTATGTTCCAGGCAGCAAACTTGCACCTGCACCTGATGTTAGATTTCTTTATGAGGAGTGGTCTTCAGAAAAACCAGTAGTTACAATTTGTAATACAAGTAAACGCTCAATGTTAGCTGCAAGTATTTTGAAACAAAAAGGATTTAAAAGAGTCATCAATGTGATGGGTGGCATGACAGCGTGGAAAAATGCAGGTTATCCACTGCAGTTTAGAGCAGAAGAATAACTCTCGGATATAATAAAGATAATTAATACAACTAAACCTTAACCATGATTTAACATTTTAGTTATACTGTTAAAAATAGATAACAAACTATTATCATTTTTTTCTTTTTGATATTTTTCATCAGCTTTAAATTTGTGCACAGATTTATCTTCTTCCTGGGTTTTAACAGCGTCATAAGTTGTATCAATTATAACCCATCTATCTTTTTCTTTGATATATACTTCATTCCAGGAGTGATAGTCATCGAGTCCTTCTCTATACCCTTTGATTAATTTTGTTGGAATTCCAACACTTCTAAGCATACCAGCAAATAAAACTGAATAATCGTAGCAAATACCTCTACCATCTTTTAATATTTGATCCATGTTAGGGGTATAAAGGCCATTTATGTTTTCTTTGATATAGTGAAGCTTTTCACGATCATAACTAATATTTTTTACTATATAATTGTAAACTTCATATAACTTCTCATTATGACTATCAGCATCTTCAGTGAGCTTCTTTGCCAATTCTTTTGTACTTTCATTTTCTTTCCAATTAATTAAATTAGTAGATTGTAGATAAGCATATTTTTCACTATGATCAGAATCATTTTTGCTATGGGAGTCCTTTGCTGTAGTTTGAATATTTGTAGTAAATCCTACTAGTAAAAAACTTAAAATAGTGATAACTAATAATTTCTTCATATGTCCTCACCCCTAATAACAAAATATTATACCCATAAAATTTATTAATGACTCTAAACATATTATAACAAGATATTATTAAAAAATAAATTTGAATGATAAGTTTGAGGCTAGCAAAATAATTAGCAAATGTATAACAAAAATATATATTCTAAATATTTAAAAAGTAAATTTAATATTAGCGTCTGCCTTATATCTCTTGTTAGAGCGGCAGATTATTGTTTATAAACAATTTAGTTAAAATTTAGTGTTGATATATTTGATTTATGAAGTATTGCTACGATTTACTCAAATGTTCACGATTTATACTTTTTTGTACAGTGATTTTGAGTTAGAATATAAGTTAAATACTTCACTAAATATAATTATTTTTTTAAGTATAATCAAACAAAGGAGACTTGATTGATATGACAAAGAGAGTTTATAACTTTAGCGCAGGGCCCGCTACATTGCCCGAAGAAGTACTTAATAAGGTGCAGGGTGAGCTTTTGGATTACAAAGGTCATGGCATGTCCGTAATGGAGATGAGTCACAGATCAGAACCAATTAAATCAATTGTAGATGAGACAGAAAGCTTAGTTAAAGAATTACTTAATATATCTGATAAATATAAAGTGTTGTTTATGCAGGGTGGGGCAAGTTCTCAGTTTTATATGATCCCACAAAATATTTTGAAGCCTGATCAGACTGCTAGTTATATACTTACTGGTAGTTTTGCAAAAAAAGCTTATGAGGAAGCTGTGAAGATTGGAAATATAAAAGTTGCTGCTGATATGAAAGCTGAAAAGTATACTAGGTTGCCTAATGAAAATGAGTTAGACTTTGACTCAAATAATGCCTACATTCATTTGACAACTAATAATACCATCTATGGAACCCAGTGGGGGAGCATGCCTGAGACTTCAGGAATTCCAATAGCTGCTGATATGTCAAGTGATATAATGTCGCGTCCAATAGATATGACGAATATTGGGATTATTTATGCAGGAGCACAAAAGAATCTGGGACCTGCAGGAGTGACTCTTGTGGTTATAAGAAAAGATTTGATGGAGAATGTTCCAGAATCTCTCCCAAATATGAACAGATATGATGTTATTGCAGAGGCAGATTCATTATTTAACACCCCTCCTGTCTTTGCCATTTATGTTATGAAATTGGTTTTAGAATGGATAAAAAATATGGGTGGACTTAATAAGATCCACGAAATTAATAAAGAAAAAGCAAATTATATCTATGAAGTTATTGATGAATCTGATGGATTTTATAAAGGACATGCCAAAAAAGAGGACCGTTCTCTTATGAATGTACCTTTTAGATTGAAAGACGAAGATCTAGAGAAAAGGTTTTTACAAGAAGCAGAAAAGAACGAGCTTGTAGGTCTAAAAGGGCATAGGTCAGTCGGAGGCATTAGGGCATCTATATATAATGCAATGCCAGTTGAAGGGTGTAAAGCTCTTGCAGAATTTATGAAGGACTTTTGTCAGAAAAATAAATAGGCAAAATAGCATTGTTAATGTAACATTGTTAATAAGCGTGTAAAGCGTATAATAATCTTGGTTAAGTCGATAAGGTGCCTATAATTTAATTTAGGCACCTTATTTTAGATTCTTGACAAATGCCACTTGAAAGATTGTTAAGCTTGGATAATAATTGATTAAACTCATTTATGGTTAATGACTGTTTGCCATCACTAAGAGCTCTCTCGGGATGTGGGTGGACTTCAAGCATGAGGCCATCTGCACCTGCAGCAAGGGAAGCACTGCTCATACTAGGAATCAGATTTTTGTTGCCAGTGCCATGACTTGGATCTACTATAATTGGCAGATGACTCTCAAGTTTAATAATAGGGACGGCAGATAAGTCTAAAGTATTTCTAGTGTATGTCTCAAAAGTCCTGATTCCACGTTCGCAAAAGACAATATTAAAATTTCCTTCAGCCAAAATATATTCGGCTGCCATTAGCCACTCTTCAATTGTAGCACTAATCCCTCTTTTCAAAAGTACAGGTTTGTTAGACCTGCCTATTTCTTTTAACAGGCTGAAATTTTGCATGTTTCTTGAGCCGACCTGCAGCATGTCTGCGTATTTTGCAACTGTTTCTACGTTTTCTGGTTCCATTACTTCAGTAATTGTTTTAAGTCCCGTGGCACTGCCAGCTTTTTGCAGAATTTTTAACCCTTCTACGCCAAGGCCTTGAAAACTGTATGGTGAACTACGGGGCTTAAAAGCTCCTCCTCTTAAAAAATCACAACCTGTTTTTTTGATTTCAAATGCTGTATCTAGTAAAGTCTTTTCATCTTCAATAGCGCATGGACCTGCCATAACTGTAAAGTTATCACCACCAATTATAGTTTCGTTACCTGGAGGGCCAATTTTTATTTGACTGTCCTCTGACTGGAAATCCCGGCTAACATATAACATGTGTTAATACCTCCTTACAAAGTTTTAAATTACAATTGATTTTGGTGCAAAAAATAGCTTTTTGCACCAGAATCAAAATTAAATTAAAAGAGTCCTTGCCTGAGAAATATTCAGACAAGGACGATGATTACCGCGGTGCCACCTTGTTTGTTCATACAATTATATGAACCACTTAATAAAAAGGTAAGGTTCTAAAGTTTTGGATTAAAATAAAAAATCTCCCCCTCATTAGGGCGAGAATTAGCTCGCTATACCACCTAAACTATTAGAACTATTACCTACTCCCGGTAACGGCGGGAACTACCGACTCTACATACTACCTTAAGGATTTAGTAGAGTAGCTCAGAAAGGCCAACTTCACCTAGATCTATCTTCGGCAGCTTCCAGTCGATGACTGCCTTCCCTGGAGAAGAATCAATCAGGCTACTTTCCTTTATCATTGCATTATCTTTTGAAATTTTTATTTTATCTGTTTTAAATAGGTTACTATAGCACGAGTTAGTTGTCAAGGGGATCGCAGATATTTGATAGGAGTAGACATTTGCAAATTATTAGTGTATATTTTCAAGAAGGATTAATTAAGAAAGGATGATTCTTTGAAACAAGAGAGATGTAAAATATGTGATAATTATACAGATGCTTGGATAGATGAACAGTTTGGCATAGATTATTATTATTGCAATTATTGTAAAATTATTTTTATGGATGAAAATAGTGTAGTTTCTTCTGACAAGGAAATAGAAGTTTATAATCAACACGATAACAACTTGGAAAATAAAGGTTATGTAAAAATGTTTGAAAATTTTATTGATAAAGCAATCCTTCCTTACTACCAGAAAAAAAATAAAAAAGCTGAAAATATAAAAAAAGCACTAGATTTTGGCTGTGGCCCGGGTCCAGTGTTGGCTGTTTTGCTAAGACAGCAAGGGTTTGAAGTAGATATTTATGATATTTACTTTGCCCCCGAAAAAGTTTATGAAAACAAAACTTATGATCTTATAACATCTACTGAAGTCTTTGAACACTTGATGGATCCACTTGAAACCTGTAAATTACTAACGAAGCATTTAAAAGAAGATGGTATCCTGGCTATAATGACCCTTTTTCACCCGGAGAGTATAAAAAAGTTTAATAACTGGTGGTATAGAAGAGACCCAACCCATATTTCCTTTTATCGGCCTGAAACTTTTGAAGTTATGGCAGATAAGTTGGGCCTTGAAGTTTTGGATTATGATGATAAAAATACTTTGGTTATGAAAAAAAGATAAAATCTTTAAGATGAAAGGATGAGTTAAGTGATAATATTAGACAAACCATATGTTTCAAATTTCCTGCAGAATACAATTATAAAATTGGACTTACCAGTTTTACATAGTGAAAATATAGAAGAACTTAATTTGGATAATAAGATTAATTTGATAAAAGGCGAAGATTTTATTAATAAAGTTAATGAAAAGGGTGCTTTAGTTTATAGTAACTCAGAAAATTCAATTGATTGGATAACAAAGAATTTATCATTTACTGATTTGCCTGAAAAGATCGATGTTTTCAAGGATAAATTAAAGTTTAGAGAATTGTTAAAAGATATATACCCTGACTTTTTTTATAAAGAAGTTAATGTTGATGGATTAAAAGATTTTGATATAAATGAGATAGAAATGCCTTTTGTTATAAAACCGTCTATAGGATTTTTTAGCATTGGTGTTTATAAAGTCAGTAGTATTTCTGAATGGAAAAATGTAACAACTGAATTGAAAACAGAAGTTAATAAGATGGCAAAAAATTATCCTGTTGAAGTAATAGATACAACTAAATTTATTGTTGAGGAGAATATTGAAGGGGAGGAATTTGCTGTTGATCTTTATTATGATAAGGACGGTAGACCAGTAATATTAAATATTCTAAAACATATTTTTTCTTCAGAAGAAGATGTAAGTGACCGGGTTTATATAACTTCTAAAGAAATAATAGAAGAAAACCATGATCAGTTTGTAGAGTTTTTAGATGATATAGGTGAAATGGTTGAATTAAAAAATTTCCCGATGCATATTGAATTTAGATTCAATAACTATGGGGCTTTGATCCCTATTGAGGTAAATCCACTTAGATTTGCAGGTTGGTGTACGACGGATGTGGCTTATTATGCTTATGGTATAAATGTATATGAATATTATTTTAAGCAGATAAAACCTGATTGGAAAGAAATTTTGAAAAATAAAGAGGATAAAATATATAGTATTGTTATTGCTGATTTGCCCGAAGATATAGATGTTAATGAAATAGTTGAAGTAGACTACGATAAATTTAGGTCACATTTTGAAAAACCTTTAGAGATGAGGAAAATAGATTATGTAAAGCATGGCGTTTTTGCTTTTTTATTTGCAGAAACAGATTATAATAATTGGCAAGAGCTGGAAGAGATTTTGAAATCAAGCTTAGAGGAGTACTTAAAATTTAAAAATTAAATCGAATAAAAAGAGGCTTGTTACAAGAGACAGCATACGGATTAACTTCAAAATGATGGGGTGAAGTAGATTTTTCCTCTTTTTTTTATTTTGTTATCTGTATAGACGAGAATGGTATAATAAAGTTACTATGATATACGATTTTAAGCTTTTTGCAAAGTCATTGCTGTTTAAAGGTATTATTCTAATATAAGAAAATCGCTGTAAGGAGGGCTTAATGTGAATATTGAAGTATCCAATGACGCTCTGGATTACATTAAAGAAAAAGGTGGTACTGTTACCATTGGTGTGAGAAGTAGGAAAGGATGAGTAGGTGGATCAGTACCTCTGGATGAGGTAGAGCCAATGGTTCCTGAAGATATAAATAACTATACTCATATAGAGCAGAATGATATTTATATATATGTTGATAAGAAAATGAATACTGACAATAAAGTAATTAAAATAACATTATCTAAATTGCTATGGCTTAAAAAGTTAAGCTTAGAAATTGATGATTGAGGTGCATGATTTGCTAAGGGGAAAGTTATTTTGCTATTTAACCTTTATTGATAAGCATCAGTTTTTCCTGACGGCTCATTTTTTTTATAGTAATTTCTCTTTTTATTGCATCTGATTTAGAGGTAAATTTTTCTTGGTATTTTAATTTGACAGGGGTTCTAAATTTGGTGTATTTAGCCGCTTTGCCTTCATTATGTTTTTTGATTCGATTATCTAAATCGGTGGTATAGCCTGTGTATAGTGTGCCATCTGAGCATTCTAACATATAGACAAAGTGCATTTGTTTCACCTCTTATTTTTAATTGCTGTATAACATTTTATCGTTAAGCTATATGGTGATTTAAAAGAAAATAGGCAGTATTAGCAATATGGATTGTATAAAATTTTAGGATATACTTAGTTAATATTCTAAAATAGTTTTAGAAGGAAGTAAAATAATTAAAAATAAGGAGATTGAGATGACCAGAATTACTCGCGAAGATATAAAACCAGGCTTACGTGTCCAAGTAGTTAAAAAACAAGATCAACATAGTGGCAAACTGACCGAAGGAGTGGTTGAGTCTATTCTTACTAAATCTTCCACACATCCCCATGGAATTAAAGTAAAACTTACTTCGGGTGTTGTTGGTAGGGTTAAAAACATAGTTGAATAAAAGATTATAATAGAGGTAGGCAAAGTTATAGCCTACCTCTAAAAATCGGTGTAACCCGCATGGCGATTAGCCAAAAGAAGTCACGAACTTAAACAACAGAATCCATGCCCATACCTTGGCCAGGAACTTGGCCCTGAGTAATGTCCGCTTGATGATAGCCACCAGTATTTTGCATCATTGGTTGTTGAGGAGCAGCAGCCATTTGAGGACTACCCATTTGTGGGGCAGCCATTTGAGGGGCAGCCATTTGAGGGGTAGCAGGTTGTTGTAATTGCATGTTTTCTTCTAGAGCTTTTTCAAAATCTGATAGCTGATTATTTTCCTGGGATTCTATAGGTTTTTGTTGATTTTGCACGGGGTTGTCTGATTTTTGCTCTGATTCTTGAATTTTTTGATTAATTTTATCCTCGAAGTTTTCCTGGTTTTCTACTGCCTTGTCGTTTGATTGTTCTTTTTTTTGTGCGGGTATGTTTTGATGTGCCATCTGGTTTGTAACTCCTCCAATATCCACTATTAACCCTCCCTTCGCCAAAATTGATATTGGCATTTGTGGGCATGTTATCAGTTAAGTTGGTTAACTCCAAGTCTTATGAATAAAAATTTACATAATTTTTGCAGCAAACAAATCAGCCCTTACTTCAATTTTCAAGTAAGGGCTGACCTAACAAAACTAATTAAACATTAAACCTAAAGTGAGTGACATCTCCATCTTTCATAGTATATTCTTTTCCTTCTATTCTAAGTACGCCATTTTCTCTAGCTTTAGCATAACTTTCGTATTTTAGGATGTCATCATAAGCTATAACTTCAGCCCTGATGAATCCTCTTTCAAAATCGCTGTGGATTTTACCGGCAGCTTGTGGTGCAGTGGAGCCTTCTTTGGCTGTCCATGCTCGTACCTCTTTTTCGCCGGCAGTAAAGAATGTAATTAAATCTAACAGTTTATAACCTGTTTTTATAACCCTGTTAAGTCCTGGTTCTTCTAATCCCATATCCCTCAAAAACTCATCTTTTTCTTCATCGTCTAACTCAACTATCTCCGATTCTATGCTAGCGCTAACTTTGATGACTTCTGAACCCTCTTTAGAAGCATAGTCTTCTACCTGCTTTAATAGATCGTTCGAATCATTTTGCAGCTCATTTTCATCAACGTTAGCCACGTATAGAACTTTTTTTGCTGATAGTAAAGGTACGGATTTCAAAATTTCTCTTTCATCACTGGTAAAATTTAAGCTTCTTGCAGAATTGCCATCACTTAAAGTTTCTTTTAGGCGTTTAAGTAGCTCATATTCTTTTTTGTATTCCTTTTCTCCAGATTTCATTAGTTTTTCTGTTTTTTCAATTCTTCTCTCAACCAGCTCAAGATCTGAAAAAATTAATTCTAAATTTATAGTTTCAATATCCCGGATGGGATCTATTGAGCCATCAACATGTGTTATGTCTTGTGATTTGAAACACCTTACTACGTGGGCAATAGCATCTACTTCTCTGATATTTGATAAAAATTGATTTCCTAGACCTTCTCCTTTACTGGCCCCTTTTACTAACCCTGCTATATCAACAAACTCTATAGCTGTTGGTGTTGTCTTTTTGGGTTTAACTAGGTCTGTTAATTTGTCTAGTCTTTCATCAGGAACATCTACAACTCCCACATTAGGATCAATTGTACAGAATGGGTAATTAGCCGCATCAGCACCCGCTTCTGTAATTGCATTAAACAATGTTGACTTTCCCACATTGGGAAGACCTACAATACCTATTTTCATATTAACCCTCCTTGCAAATATACACACATCTACATATTATACCTGAGCTCTGCTTTCTTGACAATTAGTTCTACGAAATTTTACATTTTTATTTACAAAATAACGGAAAGGTTATTGAGTAAATGATATAATAGAAGGGGAAAAATAGGGGTTGGAGGTAATTACTTATGGTTATAAAATTGAAAAATGTTAGCAAGATATATAAAATGGGAGAAGTTGATGTAAAAGCTTTAAAAAATGTCAATTTGACTATTGAAGAAAGTGAATTTGTATCTATAATTGGCCCATCGGGTTCTGGGAAATCAACTTTGATGAATATTATGGGTTGTTTGGATGTTCCCACTTTTGGTGAGTACTGGCTTAATGGATATGAAGTAAGCAAACTGTCGGACAATCAGCTAGCTGGGATAAGGAATCTAGAAATAGGTTTTGTGTTTCAAAGTTTCAATCTTTTTCCAAAGCTAACTGCATTAGATAATGTAATGAGACCTCTTATCTATAGAAAAATAACCAAAAAAGAGCAACTGGAGCGGAGTATAGAGGCACTAAAGAAGGTTGGCTTAGAAGACCGGACAAACCACCGGCCAAATCAGTTATCAGGCGGACAGCAGCAAAGAGTAGCTATTGCCAGGGCTCTTGTAGGAGATCCATCTATAATCTTGGCTGATGAACCTACCGGCAATTTGGATACCAAATCAGGAGAAGAAGTATTAAAGTATTTGACTGAATTAAATAATCGTGGTAAAACATTAGTGCTTATATCCCATGACCCAAAAGCGGCATCTCATGCTAAGCGACATTTAAAGATTATAGATGGTGAAATAACTCCTACAAAAATAGAAAAGGAGATGACATATTAATATGTTAAGTCAAGCTTCACGTCTGTCCCTTGAAGCTATCCGGTCACATAAATTAAGGTCGTTTTTGTCTATGCTTGGAGTAACAATTGGTGTTTTTGCGGTCGTTGCACTTGTATCTCTTGGACAAAGTGTTAATAACACTATAACTGGGCAGTTTCAAGAGGCAGGTTCTAATTTTATTACGATAACAATAGTAGGGACCGGCGAAAAAGTGCTTACATACGAAAATGCTATGGATTTACATGAAACTTTAGGCGTTAAATTTGTCGCACCTGCAATTAATTTTCCTGTTGAAATTGAACATAATGGTAGAAGGGAATTTGCAATGCTTAAAGCTACAACTCCGGAATATATCGAAAGACAAAACAAGGATATAAAAACGGGGAGTTTTTTCGAACAATCTAACTTAGATGAAAAAAAGCAAATTGCAGTTTTAGATGAAAAAACTATAGAAAATTTGATTTCTGATCCAGGTAAAGTTGGAGAAGAATCTATTGGTGAAAACATAGCAATACAAGGTATAATGTTTAATATTGCAGGGGTATTAAGAGATGACGATGCTGACTTTGATGGTCCACCTGGTATAGAGGATGAAGGGGAACAAGATAATAACGCTGATAGCTCAGAAGTTGGTCCACATAGAGGCCCACCTAGAGAGTTAACAGGCGGGACAGATAATGTTTTAGAAAATAGAGTGTTAATCCCCTTAACTACTGCCACAGAAATATTTGGGATAAACGAAATTTCTGTAATTTATGCAGAAGCAGAGGATATTGAAGGTGTTGAAGAGGCGGCCAATAACCTAGAGACTAAATTACATGATTATTTTGGTGATGAAGATGCGTTTAATGTGTTTTCTCAAAATCAAATTTTGGATCTGATAGACAATGTTACCGGAACTTTGACCAGTATGCTTGCTGGATTAGCAGGGATATCACTACTTGTAGGTGGGATTGGCATAATGAATATTATGCTTGTGTCTGTTACTGAGCGTACTAGGGAAATTGGAATCAGCAAAGCTCTTGGAGCAAAAAGAAGAGATATCTTAATGCAGTTTATGATAGAATCTGTAGTTATAAGCGGTATTGGTGGAGTAGTTGGTATAATACTTGGTTATGTGGTAGTTAGTGTTATTAGTAATCTTGCAGATCTATCAATGGTATTTTCTTTAGAGGTTATTGCAGGAGCTATATTATTTTCAATGCTGGTGGGAGTGTTTTTTGGTATATATCCTGCTAATAAAGCTGCTAAGCTTAATCCTATTGATGCTCTTAGATCAGAATAGAAAAGATAAGATGATGCTTATATATATTGTATAATGCAAAATTAACTCTGTTACCGAACTAAAAAGGATTAGAAAAATATTTGTCAACGTCAAAGCTATTCATTTTCCCGATTTTATCATAATTTTCATTAATCCATTTATCTGCTTCTTCTCTTCCTTTTTCTTTTAGATGGTGAACGAATTTCCAGGTAGGGTTAGCTTTGCTAGATACGTTAAATCTTTTTAAAACTTCACCTGAATCAATTAGGTGAAGGTGGATTTTTCTTAATACATTGGTATCACATAGATTTTTTTCAACTAATTTATTTATAAAATTAACAAAATGAAGTTCTCTCATTAAGCTTGAATTAAAACTAATAGATGTAACTCTATCTTCTATCTCTAATGGTGTGGTGGGAATTTTTTCGTAATTTGTGTATTGAACTTGTACTATCATGAGATCATTGCAATCAGTTTTTTCTAAAACAGGAAAAATAGCTGGATTACCAACAAATCCTCCATCCCAATAATGTTCATTTCCTATTTTTACTGTATGGAAAAACTGAGGAAGAGCACAAGAAGCTATTACAGCTTCTGGGGTGATTTCTTTATTGTCGAAAACTTTTAGTTGGGCATTTCGTATGTTAGTCGCAGATAAGAAAAGTTTTATGCTGTCATCAGCTTGGATGGTATCAAAGTCCACAAGTTCTTTGATGAAGTATTCTATCGGGTTTAAATTAAAGGGATTGTAATGATAAGGAGATAAAAAACTTAAAATATGATAAAAAGGATTAAATTCGATACTACCGGGGTTTAAAGCTTTGTCTAAAGGAGTTGGTTGAAACAAAGAGAAAGACCCTATAACAGCATTTTTCTTCCAAAATTTATTTAATAATTCTTTTGCTTTATCCCTGCCTCCGGTGAGTAATCCATAAACAGCCAAAGTAGCATTTACTGCTCCTGCACTAGTCCCTGACACTCCTTTTATCTCTAGCTCATCTATCTCTAAAATCCTGTCCAAAACTCCCCAAGTAAAAGCCCCGTGTGAGCCTCCGCCTTGTAGAGCCAAATTTATTTTTTTCTTAGAAGTCATTTTATTGTTTGCCACCTCCATGTAAATTTCAATGTTTCCTTGATAACTACTTCCACAATATTAGACAATTACCTCCTAATAAAAGTTATCTTCGTAAAAATTTTAGTAAATTAAAGAACTCCCCTTGATTATGGGAGTTCTTTAATAGAGCTTTCTTTTTAGAGCTATTGTATTAGATGTTTAAATTAGACTCTATGTTTTTTTAGTTCGGACCTAAATTCTTCGGCTAGAGCTTTGAGCTGTTCGGTGTATTTTGTCATTTCTTTAATTCTCTCTGAATACTCGGATACATTAGAACTCATTTCTTCGGAGGCTGCACTATTTTCCTCGGCAATTGCTGCTAAGGAATTAATGCTTTCAAATACCTGATTAATATTTTCAGTTTCCTCGGATAGCTTGTCTGCCATTTCAGCAATTTTGTCAGCGACATCATTTATTTGGTCCGTAGCTTTTCCGGTTTCACTGGCAGTATTTTGAAGGGTGTTGGTGCTTTCTTCTAAACGTGAAAATTGATCTGTAATGTTTTTGACTAGCCCTTCTACTTCTTTGACAAAGCTTTTTAGGTTATCGCTTATAGTCGCTACTGCTTTGCCTGAGTTTTCTGCTAAATTACGGACTTCATCTGCAACTACTGCAAATCCCTGACCATGCTCTCCGGCCCTTGCAGCTTCTATTGAAGCGTTAAGAGCTAACAAATTAGTTTGCTCTGATATTTCTTCAACAGTTGTAACAATTTCAAGCATGCTTTCAACGTTTTTGGATAGTTCTTTACCCTGAGAGTCCACCCCGGCGAACTGCTGTTTGACGTCATCTAAATTTTCAGCGACATTTGTTATTTGTTGATAAGAGTCTTGTATATTCTGGACCGCTTCTTTTAAATATTCTTTATCTTTTAGTTCTTCATTTGCTATTTTCTTTATATTTTCTACATTGGTGTTTAATCTGTCTGCAGATCCTTCTGTTTCGTAAGCTTGCTGCATAGCTCCTTCGGATACTTCTTCTACCATTTTGGATATATCATCGGAAAGGTTTTTCATATTTTCTGAGACACCGCCAAAACGCTCAACAAACTTATACATGTCATCAGTACCGCCTTTTAAGAATAACAGGTCTTTTTTGATATTATTTTTGGCATCAAAAATTTCATTCATCAAAGCTTCAATATTATCTCCTGTTTTTACCTGAGTGCTTTGGGAATAATCTAGCTTCTCTAACTTATTAACTTCTTTTTTTAAAATACTCAAAGGTGATAAAGAAACTTTGGCAGCACCGAAAATAACTATAAAGCTAATTATGAAAACGCCGATATGGGATAGATCCATTTGAAAACCACTTAGGACTGCAGATGCTAAAGTTATTATGATACTGCTTAAAAAAGCTATTTTCGCGGGTATGTTTTTAATAAAGCCAAGGGATAAAAATTGACTGAAAGGATAACTTATTAGGCCGCCAGTGCTCTTCTCAGTAGTTACATTTACTTCTATGTACTTTGTCCCATTAGAAGCTTCTCCTCTTGACAGTTCTTCTAGCTCTACTTCTTCCTCGAAATAATCCCCTACACCTTCTATGAGTCCTAATAGATAATCAAAAAGGCCTCTATTAGATTCATAGCGTAGTTTTATTCTATTAGGTGATAATTCTTCTGCGATTAAACGAGGGGGGTTAGCGCCTTCTATCATTTTGGTCAATTGTCTATGTACTTCATCCATCATGCACAAAAATTCCTTGGCCGAATTTTGGTCAAAATAAGAGGGGAAGAATTCTTTGAAAGACCAGATGTTATTACGACCCATTTGCCTGAAGATTTCGGCGCTATTTTTGCCTACTTTCTTGGCGACTTTTTCCACTAACTGTACTGCATTTTCTTCACTTACATCCATAGTAGGAGTTATCATTTGATCTCCTTCTAAGTCCATTTCCTGTAATACTTCTGTAATGGTAGCATCACCAAAGAGACCTTTTAAACTTTCTATCCAAACGAGTACAACAGTACCTTTCAAGGCAATAACCTCCAATTCATATAAAAGATAAGTAAAATAAATGGCAAATAATCAAAAATAAAAAAGAATACAAAAATATTTTATTATTATCCAATATTAGACAGAATAATTATTATTTTTAGTTTATCACCATTTGATACGGATAGTCAAATCGAACTTTTCTAGTTGTTGTCTAAATATGGATACATTTTTTTATTTTTTATAAGCAGTAATAGTTGGGCAATAACAAATAATAATGGAAGTTCAATTAAAGATTCAACTGCAAGAACTAAAGGGACGAGAGGTCTTTCGGGAAAGGCGGCTATGGCAATAGTCATTGCAAGAGGAGCATTACGGGCAAGTGTGGTAATTATTAGGCTTACTGCATCCTGATAAGGTAATTTTAGATAACGGCTAATAGTAAGTCCCAACACAAAATTGATGGCAAAAAATAATATAACAGGTATTAACAGTGCTAATAAAACAGCCGGGTTATCTATTAATATTTGCCCTTGAGAGGAAAAAATAGCTATGACTGCAAGGATTAGAAAAAAAGCCTGAAAAGCATCTATATTATTAAGTAATTTTGTTTCAAACCAGTCTTTACTTTTAAAACGTAAAATAAAATACCTTGCTATAAATGCTGTTATAAAAGGAATCAGTAAAACTCGAAAAAAACTTTCAAAAAATATATAAGGTTCAATTTCTACCACAGCTCCTGCTAATAAAAATAAATAAAGGGGTAGAAGCACAAGCTGAAAGAGTAAATTCCAAGGTAAAAGGGTAGTAGAGAAGGCTACATTTCCTGCTGCAAGACCTGTAAAGACCAAGTACCAATCTGTACAGGGTGTTACCAAATCCATTATCATGGCCATATAAACATCTGGAGTATCCCTCAAAAAGATATAAGCAAGACCAAAAGCCAAAAGCGGTGTCCACAAAAAATTTATTACAAGACTAAGGCCTGCAAGCCTAAAATTTTTGAACCCTTTTTTTAGGCTTGCAGGCTGTATTTGAATAAAAGTCCCAAATAACATTGTCATTAGAAAAGGCATTATAAAAAGTGAAGAGATATTTGAAAGCGTATTAACTTGACCAATAATTAAACCTACGATTATAGCTATTATCAAGAGAAGCCACTGATAATCTTCTAGTATTCGTTTCATTTAAAAGATTAGCCCTCCAACTCTTGCAAGAATTCCACCTATCAAAAAAGCTGTAGTTGTAGTTAATATAAGTACGAAGACTGCAGTTTTGAGATTAAATTCCTTAGCCAAAGTAGCGACTATAGCTATACAGGGTACATAAAACAGGCCAACTATGGCTCCTGTAAATAACTGAACCGTTGTTAACTGCATTTCAAGTAAGGGAAGAACTGTTAGCTCTCTACGCATTACCCCAAGGACTAGGGGAACTGCTGCTTCCTCTGGTAAAAGAAGCCAAGTTTCTATTAATGGTTCTAGCAGCCTTCCGACTATTGCCATTATACCTGTTTCATATAAAAATGCTGCAAGGCCTACTGCACCTACCATTGGAAGAGCCCCATCTGTTACGTAATTTTTTATCCTAAGCCAGATTTTTTTAAAAAGTACTTCTCCACGAGGCAGTAAAAATTCAGGTATTTCCATCAGAGTATAAGGTTTTTCACCTTTTAAAATACGGTCCATTGCAAGACCTGTAAAAGCAATGACAGTGAAAGAGACGAAAAATACGGCTATAACTAAACCAACTGAATTTTCGGCTGCAGCTAATAATGCTATTAGAGCGCCTGACTGAGCAACACAGGGAATGCTAAGACTAACAAGTGTTGATATTGTTATTCTTTCTTTGTAAGAAGTAATTGATCTAGTAGCCATAATGGCAGGGATTCCACAGCCATAACCGAGTAGTAGAGGGATTACACTAGAACCCTGTAGACCGATTTTATTTAACAAACCATCTAAAAGACTACCTAGCCTTGGAAGATAGCCGCTGTCTTCTAGAAGGCTAAGTGCAGCGTAAAACGAAATTACATAAGGTAGAACTAGAGTAAAAGGCCACTCAAGTCCTTTCACCAAAAAACCATACTCGCCTATGAAAATCCTTTGGACTACACCCGGAGGAATAATATTTTCTACTACCATAACTACAGCAGGTATTATTAATTCTCTAAAAAGAGGCAGAAGCAAGAACTGTCTTAGCCCCATTCCGACCCCGACTACTAGACCAAATACCAGTAATAATATAACAAAAGCAAGGGGTAGCCCGGGCCAGGGCTGTATCAGTAGTTCTCCCCATTTTTGGCGTAGGGATACTTCTTTTGTTGCCACTTGTGTTTTTGATGAACCAGAGATTTCTTCTGCCAATTTCCACAAATCTAAACTTTCATTAGATTTATTGACAGAAGACCCTTTATTATCTTTTATATCTTTGCCAGTTTTTTGACTGGCATAAAACTTATCTTTGTCATTCAGAATTTTTGCCAGCGTATTTTCAATATTATTAATCCCTTCGCCTTTTACTGCGATAGTAGGGATTATAGGTATGTTTAGTTTGCCTTCTAAATATTTGTAATTGATAGCTGTACCTTGTTCTTGTATCAAGTCTATGCGGTTAATTACTGCCATAACTGGTATACCAAAATTTAAAACCTGCAACAGAAGATGCAGGCTGCTTTCTAAATTTAAAGCGTCTAAGACACAGATTACAGCGGCCGGTTTTTTAGATGTTAGGTTAACTCCTTCTTCCGAGTGACAATGTTTATTGTTTTTATCTGATATTTCTCCTTTTAGCATATCAACAGCAACTTTTTCTGCTTCATTGGAGGCATTAAGGGAGTAAGTTCCTGGCACGTCGATTAAGTTAATTAGGTATTTATCAATTTCCACTCGTCCTGCGGTATATTCTATAGTAGTTCCTGCATAATTAGCTACACCTATATCCATTCCTGTGATCCGATTGAAAATAACACTTTTTCCGATGTTTGGAGGGCCAATTAGAAGCACATTGACCGGATTTGAATTGTCTTTTGAATCTTGGTGTGAAGGCATTTTACTTGTCCTCCTTGTACAATTGTCTATTTCATCTAAGATATAATTGTTTAATAACTTTTGGTATTAGAATTACTTTTTAATGTAGAATAATTTCTTTGGCAATGTCTCTACTAATAGCTACATTTCTTCCCTCCACAGAGCAAACCATAGGTCCCTTAAAACATTCTCTAGCTTTTAAAGTGACTTTCTTGCCGGGCCTAAATCCCAATGATTCTAACAGAGGGTTCTCTGGTACTTTATAGATAGTATATTCTTGACCTTTCGTAAGATCCTCAAGGGTGATTTTGGCGTTATCTAAAATATTTTTCCCGTTATCTTTACTATCGCTGTCTTTTTTAATTTTAAAAGGGTTGACTTTGGCTAAGCAAAATTCCATTTACAACTCACCTCTTTTTTTATTTTTTTAAAATTTATAATTATGTGTCTTCATATGTCTTCATTTTGTTTCTTGCTGGCTTTTAATTAAACTAGCTTTTCTATTATAAACAAGGAGTACAGCGACTCCTGCTGATAAAACAAGGGGAAACCAAAAAGTAATAAACCTTGTTACAAGTGCAATAGACAGCCCTTCTGCTGAAGTAAGACCAGCGTAAGTAAATACAAGTGCCATACTTCCTTCAAAAGAACCCAGCCCACCAGGTAATAAAGGGAGCATATTAACAAGATAAGCTGTGAATGTAGCTATAACTAATAGTGTGAAGCTAATTTCAAAACCAAGAGTATTAGAAACCAGGTATACTTTTACTGGATACAATATCCAGACCAAAAAAGCTATTAACATAAGCTGCCATTTGTCAGTAAGCTTGGTGAGCTTTCTTGAGATACCTGAAGCTTCCTTAATGAAATTTGTGACTTTCTCTAACTTATCAAGGATTTTTTTATTTTGAAAAATCCTGCCTAGACTTTTTCCCATTAAGTCTAATCTAAAAAACAAAAAAAATAATATTAATAAAAAGATCAGACTTAAAAAAGATAGGTAAACAACAACAGGTAAATCCCAGGTGAAAAGTGTATATATAACAACAAAAAAACTAATTATTACGAATGGAATTAGAGAAAAATATTTGCTTACTAGGGTTATAGCAGTTAATTCCTGATATGATATAGAAGTTCGCTGTCTCATTAAATATACTTTTGCTGTTTCTCCTCCAAGTTTTACTGATGGAGTAACACTTTCTACAAAAGTGCCTGCTAGATGAATTCCTAGTACAGTAGTTAGTGATACTTCTTGGTTAAATTTTCTGATTAAAAAGAACCAGATATAACCTGTCATTAAGATGGTCAAAATTTGTAGTATTGCAAGGTATAAAAGGTTTAGGGGGTGTACTCTGCTAATGATTTGTTTTACTTCGTCAAATCCAACTAAAAAAACTAAAAAAGTTAAAACTAAAATACCAGCTATATAAAGTAAGTATAAATTATTTTTTTTAAAAGACAATTTTGATTTCACCCGCTCGCCAAATTATTTTTTAATGTACAATATTGATTTGTCTATTGTTTTCATTGATTGTGATACAACGGCATCAGGGGGATAGGCTTTACTAATATAATCATACTGAGTTTTAAAAACATCTCTTGGCTGTCTAAAAATTATCCGTGCTCCATTTTCTCCATGAGACAAAAGATTATCTAGGATTTTTTCTTTAGGTTCTACTTGAAGA
This sequence comes from Natranaerofaba carboxydovora, assembly GCF_022539405.1. Lineage (NCBI taxonomy): Bacteria > Bacillati > Bacillota > Clostridia > Natranaerobiales > Natranaerofabaceae > Natranaerofaba > Natranaerofaba carboxydovora. The sequence goes on from NZ_CP054394.1 coordinate 510,756, forward strand.
GCTACTATTGAAGCGGTAAAGGATACAGGTGCAAATTCAGAAGCATCGGCCTTAACAAACTCTATATTATCTGCTAGGTTATGTTTTTCTAGAGTGTAACTTGCTTTTTCAATGGCTTCTTCATCTTTATCAACCGCAATGACTTTGGCTCCGATAATCGATGATAAGTGGACTGCGGTAAAAGGTATCGCCCCGCACCCTATATTTAAGATAACATCATTTTTTGATAAACTGCCTAAGAAAATTTCTTTTTTTACTACTTTTGAATAAAGCATATTGTATAATTTAAACAATGGGGTTATATTACAGCACATTTTTTCCCACGATTGAAAGGTGTTTGTCATGAAGGACAAAACTAACTCCCCCTAAATAATACTTTTCTTGTTAGAAAAATAATTTTTGCTAGTTGAGAATGATTGAGAATGATTTTCAGCCTCATTTAAATTTTATAGCTTCATTTAATACCTGTCAATAGAAAATAAACTGCATTTTTAAAATTGGACGTTTGACAAAATAAGAAAATTAAATTAAAATGAAGTCGTGTCACTAATTATGCGTATCGTGTTACTATAAAGGGGCCGGGGGTGTTACTTATTAATCAGGAAAGAATAACTAATTACTGGGAGAAAAGAGCAGGAAATTATAGTGAAAAAATTATGACTGATATGAACTCTTTCAAAAAAGAAGCATGGAAAGAAATTATTACAGAATACAAAGGAAATGATTGTAGCGATGCTTTGGACATAGGTACCGGACCTGGGTTTTTCCCGATTATAATGTCAGAGTTGGGTTTTAGTGTTACAGGTGTAGATTGTTCTAAAGAGATGATAAATGAAGCAGAGAGTAACATTAATATTGCTGGATATAATGCTACTTTTTCGCAAACAGATTGTCATGAACTGCCTTTTGAAGATGAATCCTTTGATTTTATAATATGCAGGAACCTGGTTTGGACACTTGTTTCTCCAGACAAAGCATATAAGGAATGGTATCGTGTACTTAGAAAAGGTGGCAGGCTTGTCGTTATTGATGCTAATTGGTTTTTGCGCTTATCTGATGACTTGTCCCAAAAGAAATACGAACAATCTCAAGAACGGGCAAGAGAAATGGGATACTTAGACAAGGAGATTACTAAGAACCAACAAGAGGAATGTAATAACATAGCCAAGAAACTTCCTTTAACATACGAAAAAAGACCTGAATGGGATAAAAAATCACTTTTAGATGTTGGCTTTAAAAATCTAAATATTAATGAAGATATAACAGATAAAGTTTATGATAATAGGCAAAAAGTTTTGTATAGTTATGCGCCGCTTTTTTTGATTAGTGCTGAAAAATAATTGAATTGATTCTGGTGCGAAAAGTAATATTATAAAAGTTGTACAAGGGAGTGTTAAAATGCAGATACTAAATCAATTGTCTAGATCTAATATATTAATAATACTATTATCAATGCTTGTTATAATCACTACGGCATTAGTAGGTTGTGGTAGTGGTGAAGGAGAAGACTCACAACAAACATCAGAAGATGGTGAGGCAGATAATCATCTGACTATTGGTGGACCATGGTTTCCTGAAAGACTAGATCCTGTACGTGATGCTACTATGAGTCAAAGACTTGGTATATTAGACACTCTTGTGAGTGTTAATTATGAGAATGAGTTAGTTCCTGGACTTGCTGATGAATGGGACGTTTCTGAAAACGGTCTTACCTGGACATTTACGTTGAGAGAAGATGTAGAGTTTCACGATGGGACAGAGCTTAATGCCAAAGCAGTAGAAAAATCTATACAAAGATTAAAAGAAGAAGGTACTTTGTTTGCAGATGTTCCGATTGAAGATATTAATGCAGTGGATGATTATATTATAGAGATTACTACCTCGGAGTATTTTGCACCGCTACCTTCTTATATGACCAAAGGTGAGACGGCGCCTATATCCAAGAAATCGATCGATGAAAACGGTGATTTTAAAGATTTGATTGCTACAGGTCCTTACGAATTCAAAGAGTGGGAACAGGATCAGCAAATTACTATTGTAAAAAATGAAAACTACTGGGGTGAAGTCGCAGAAGTAGAAGAGATTACTTATAAGGGCATATCAGAAGCATCAACCCGTAATATGATGCTTAGAAATAATGAACTTGACATCGCTCAAATTTTACCAGCAGACATGGCAGAAGAATTAGAGAATTATGATGATATAGAGAAATATACAGAGCCGATAATGAGGGCTAGAACATTAACTTTTAATAAAAATAAGGAGCTATTTCAAGATTTAGAAATAAGACGTGCAATTAGCCATGCAATAGACAAAGAGGCTATAGTCGAGCATATCATGGCAGGTATAGACAAACCTGCAAATGGTCCTTTCCCTGAAGTTTCAGAATGGGCAAGTGAAGATATGGAAGATTATTCTTATGATGTAGATAAAGCAGAAGAACTTCTAGAAAGTGCTGGTTTTGAAAAAAATGACGAAGGTGAATTGATAAGAGACGGCGAAAAGCTATCCATTGAAATTGTAACTTATCCTGAGAGAGCTGAACTGCCAGATATTGCTGAGGTTTTATACTCTGATCTTAGTCAGATTGGTATAGATGTTAATCTTAATATTGTTGAATACGGGCAGGCGGAGGAATTGAGGAACCAGGGAGAATTTGACTTGTATCTTATGAGTAGAAATCTTGGTTTTATCCCTGATCCAGGATTATATTTCATGGATGATTATCATTCTAAAAACACTGAAGGTAGTGGTTATGGTGCTTACGGTTACAAAAATGAAGATTTAGATGAGCTTTTAGAAAAAGCTAATTCTAGCCAGGATATGGAAGAGAGAAGAGAAATATATAAACAGGCACAAGAGGTAATTGTTGATGATGTTCCGGTAATATTCTTGAATCATTACGTAAATGTTGATGCTGTTAGCTCTAACATACAGGGTTACAAGATGCATCCTTTAGAGAATACTTTTGGCCTAAACTACCTTAGCATCGAATAGGAGAATAATGAATGTTAAGCTATATCATAAAAAGACTTTTTGTTTTAATCCCTATACTACTTGGGGTTTCTATAATTACATTTTCTCTTGTTTACTTTACCCCTGGGGATCCCGCGAGGCAGGCTTTAAGGCAGCAAATGGGGGGAGAGGATCCTCCTCCTGCTGCAGTAGAGCAAGTTAGAGATGAGATGGGCTTAAATCAGCCTCTTCATATTCAATATTATAATTGGTTAAAGGGAGCGGTCAGGGGAGACTTAGGTGAGTCAATGGTTACAGGTAATCCTGTGACTCAAGAAATTATACGGGTGTTTCCCTATACTTTAAAACTTAGTCTTTTTAGTATGCTTGTTGCAATAGTAATAGCCGTACCTATTGGTATTATATCAGCACTTAAGCATAACAGTATCATTGATTACCTTAGTATGATAGGTGCACTAATAGGTGTGAGTATGCCAAATTTTTGGCTTGCACTCTTGTTAATGCTAGTTTTTTCTATTCATCTTGGTATTTTTCCTGTCTATGGCAGTGGAGGAGGGATAGAAACTCTCATACTTCCGGGGATAACTCTTGGAACAGGGATGGCTGCTATGACTACACGTTTGATTCGTTCAAGTATGCTTGATGTGTTAATGCAGGAGTATACAGAATTTGCAAAGGCAAAAGGGCTTTCAAACTGGGAAGTTGTTAATAGACATGCACTTAAAAATGCAATGATTCCAGTTATAACATATTTGGGACTTCAAATTGGATGGGCTTTTGAAGGAGCGGTTATAGTAGAAAATATTTTTGCTAGGCCTGGAATTGGACGATTGTTATATGATGCTGTATCGGCAAGGGATTTTCCGGTGATTCAGGGTGTTGTTTTGTATATTACAGTCGTTTTTGTGATGGTGAACTTATTAATCGATATTCTTTATGTTTTAATTGATCCTAGAATAAAGTACAATAAGAGGGAAACATGATGAAAAAAAATAAATTATTTATTATTGGTCTTATCTTAACATTGGTATTTAGTTTTTTGGCATTATTTGGCCCTTATATTGCACCTTATGAGTATGACTCGCAGGAACTAGAATCAAGACTTCAGGGGCCTAGTAGGGATTATCCTTTAGGGACGGATGAATTTGGTAGGTGTCTATTAAGTAGACTTCTTTATGGTACAAGGATAACTCTTGGGGCTTCTTTTTTTGCGGCATTATTTACCGCTATTATCGGAATATTACTTGGATTAATAGCTGGCTATTATTCTGGCTTTATCGATGAGATTATAATGAGACTTACTGATATTGTTTTGTCTTTTCCTGCAATAATTCTTACCCTTGTATTGGTTGGAATTATGGGGCCAAGTCTTACTAATATTGTAATAGCAATGACCCTTGTAGGATGGACCCACTATGCTAGAGTAGTTAGGGGTTTAGTGTTATCTATTAAAGAAGAACCTTATGTTAAATCTGCTAAAGCTATGGGAGCTTCAAATACTTATCTTATGTTTAAGCATATTTTGCCAAACACGTTAAGTCCCATTATTGTAATGTTTACCCTTGGCATGGGGACAAGGATAATCACTATCTCAGGTCTTAGCTTTTTGGGGTTAGGGGCAGGTCCTCCTTTGCCTGAATGGGGGAGAATACTTGATCAGGGGGTATCTTATATGGGTAGAGCTCCTTACCTATCCATATTTCCTGGACTTAGTATCATGCTTGCAGTTTTAACTTTTAATATATTGGGTGATGGATTAAGGGATTACTTGAGTCCTTATAATAACTATCAATTTAGTCAGTATACTGGTGAAGGATTATCCCAGGATGAAGTTAGTAGAAGTTAACTATATTATAATTTTTAATATATTTTTTAAGTGAGGGTTAAGAATGAGAGTTAATAATAAGTTTGAAACTGCAGATCCTCTAATCAAAATAAAAGGTTTAAATGTCAAATTTCATACAAAGGACCAAATCGTCAATGCAGTACAGGGCGTAGACTTACAAATTAAAAATAATACTACCACTGCGCTTATTGGTGAAACTGGCTGTGGCAAATCAGTGATTGGCAAGTCAATAATGAGGATTTTGCCACCTAATGCGCATATTGATGGCAAAATTTATTTTAAAGGTGAGAACCTCTTGGATTTAAATAGTAAAAAAATGCAGCGGTTAAGAGGAAAAGAACTTGCTGTAATCCCCCAAAATCCATCAAAATCTTTAAATCCTGTTCTAAAGATCAAGACTCAGGTTGTTGAAACTTTAAAAAAACACTCTAGTATTTCTCATAAAGAAGCAGAAAAGAAAACTTTAAATATTTTTGAAAGATTAAACTTACCATCCCCAAAAGACCAAATGGAAAAATATCCTCATCAGCTTAGTGGAGGGATGAATCAAAGGGTGCTTGCGGCAATCAGTATGTCTTCGGATCCTTCACTGCTGGTAGCAGATGAACCAACAAAAGGACTTGATGCGATAGTTCGTAGAAAAGTGGTCGAGCTAATTAAAGAGCTGAAAGAGCTAACGGGCTCGTCTATATTGTTAATTACTCATGATTTAAAAGTTGCTTCTTATCTGTGTGATGAAGTTGGGATTATGTATCGTGGAGAAATAGTTGAATATACAGGTATAGATTCTTTTCTTAATAATCCAGCTCATCCATATTCCAAAGCACTTTTGAATTCTTTGCCCGAAAACGGATTAAATCCAATTAAGAGGCTTACACCGCAAATTACAACTACAAAAACTCAAGATGAATTTGAATTTAATGGCTGTAAGTTTTTTGATTATTGTCCTAATTCTATTTCTAAATGCAAAAACAATCATCCCCCTCTCTTTAATTTGGAAGGAGATAGAATGGTGAGGTGCTTTCTTGGTGATAAAAGTAGAGAACTTGACAAAAAAGTTTCCTGTCTCGGCTAATATATTTAAGAAATCCTATTTTGCTGCTGTAGATGATGTATCTTTTGAGATAAAAAAAGGTGAAACTTTTGGCCTGGTGGGAGAGAGTGGTTGTGGAAAATCTACACTTGCCCATTTGTTGTTGAAACTTTTAGAACCTAGCGAAGGTAATATTATTATAGATGGGTTGGATATAACTAAACTAAAGCCAAAACAATTATTTGAACTTCGATCAAAGATACAAATTGTCTTTCAACATCCCGAGTCCTCTTTTAACCCAATGTTTAAAATTTATAAAAGTATGGTAGAACCTTTAAGGCTTCACAGGTTAGTTAAAGATAAAACCGAAGAAAAGCATTTGATTCACCGCTCTCTTGATATGGTAGGGCTTAAAGAAGGGCATTTGAAGCGTTATCCTCATGAACTAAGTGGAGGGCAGATACAAAGGCTTGTACTGGCAAGAATTTTGTTATTAAAACCTCAAATTATAGTTGCAGATGAGCCAACTTCAATGTTAGATGTTTCAGTTCAAGCCCAGGTTTTAAGCTTACTAAAAGAGCTCCAACTAAACTTGGATATAACTCTTGTTTTAATATCTCATGACCTAGAAGTGATACGCTTTACTAGTGATAGGCTTGGGGTTATGCATGAGGGCAAACTTGTTGAACAAGGACAATCTGACGAAATACTAAATAACCCAAGTCATCCGTATTCAAAAGAATTAATCAGTGCTTTTGATAATTTTAGGATGAAAAATTTTGGTTAATTACTGCTTTTATTTCAAATATGTGGTAGAATAAAATTACCACTTTTTTGTTTGGGGGTGGAAAAATGAGTTTAGATACTAGGCATCCCCGTTATTATCTAGAAACGATTAAAAGAATTTCTCCGTTCTCATTACTAGACGAACAGACTATTGAATCTGTAATTGACGACTTGACTATAAAACACTATCCTCCAGGTAAGTATGTTTTTAAAGATCAGGAAAAGAGTACAGGATACTTATATATGGTTTTGTCTGGGAAAGCTGAAGTGATGGTTAAAAAAGGGGCTGAAGAGGTAAAAGGTGGTGAAAAAAAGCCTTATAACTTTTTTGGTGAAGCAGGTTTTTTTGCTGGCGAACAATACTTAAGTGCGGTTAAAGCTGCTGATGATAATGATCTGATATGCCTGGCTATTGAAGAAGAGACTTTCGAGTTTTTATCTAACAAAAATCCAGAATTTTCTCAATATTTTTTGAAAGCACTTGGGGAAAAGGTGAAAAGACTTGATAAGAAAAATGTACAAAAAGAAGAAGGCGCAGAAGTCACAGGTTCATTCAGTATTGAAAGTTCATACTTAAATACCAGTATAAAAGAGGTCATGAATTATCCAGTCATAAAATGTAATTATAATGATTCTGTGCAAAAAGCAGCGAAAGTAATGAAAGAAAAGGATGTAAGCTCTGTCGTTGTAGTAGATGACAACGAGACACCGCTAGGAATTATAACTGAAAAAGACTTGGTAAATGAAATAGTTGCTAAGAACTCGTCAAGTGTAAATAAAAAGGCTAAAGATGTCTACAACAATATGTTTACTTTATCCCCTGGTATGGAGATCTATCATGCACTTATATTAATGATTAGAAAGAGAATCAAACATTTAGTTATTACGAAAAATCAAGCTCTTAAAGGAATAATAACCATTAGAGACTTAATTGGCCCTAAAAGAGCAGGATTGTTAAGTATTATAGATAGTATTGAAAAAGCTGTTACTATAGAGGAACTAAAAAAAGTTAGAAAAGAAATAGATATTTTAATGGAAGAACTAGTAGAAGATAAAGCAAGTTCGAGAATGATTTGTACCTTTGTTACAGAATTTTTTGATCGATTAACATACAAGGTGATTGAAATATGCGAAACCGAAATGGCGGATGAGGGTTATGGTTTGCCTCCAGTGAAATATAGTTTTATCAATATGGGCAGCAGCGGCAGAAGAGAGCAGTTTATAACTACTGATCAAGATAATGGGATTATATACCAGGATAGCGAAATATTGTCCAAAGAGTTAGATGAAAATGCTGTTCAAAATTACTTTTTAGCCTTAGGGGATAAAATAATAGAAGGTCTATATGAAATAGGTTTCGAAAAATGCCCTGGAAAGGTTATGGCAAATAACCCTAAATGGTGCCGATCTTTTAGCAACTGGAAAAGTGAAATAGAAAACTGGATGAGAAGACCTAAAGAAAACAATATTAGGCGAATTACTATTTTCCTAGACTTTCGACATATTTATGGTGAGAAAAAATACAGCGAGGAACTTAAAAAGTTTACAGTTAATACTTTTAAAAAGAACAGTATTATTCAGGAATTTTTGGCCAAAGATGATCTTAAGAGTAGTCCTCCGATTGGATTTTTTAATCAAATTAAGCCCCAAAAAGATAAGGAGTCTAATTATACGTTGGATTTAAAAAAGTCAGCCTGCGTCCACATTGTTGACTGTGTCAGGATTTTTTCTTTAAGAGAAGGAGTCTTACAAACAAATACTCACGATAGAATAAATTTGCTGCGAATGAAGAATGTATTTTCTCTAAAAGATGCAGAATCCATCAAATCAGCTTATGAAGTACTAATGATGTTAAGGATAAAAAACAGTATAAACAAAATTAAAAAAGGGAAACAGCCAGACAATAAGATTATTTTAAAGAAACTTACCAAAAAAGAAAGAGAATCATTAAAGGAAGCTTTAACGGCTGCTAAAATGGCTCAGAACTTAATAAGCTATGCTTTTTTGAATAAGTAATGATGAATTAAAAACAAAACTTTGTTCATATGACTTTTTGCAGTAGAGTCAATAATAGGTAATCAATGGTTATTAAGTTTCGATTTTTTTAAATACAGACCTTCCTATAACAAGCAAAATTGTTATTAAGGCCAGCAAAATAAAAAGGTCAAATAGATTCAAAAATCCAGCTTCAACATTCATAGTAGCCCGAAGAAGATTAACCCCATAAGTCATTGGGTTGAAACTAGTTAAAGTTGCTACGAATGGTGGAAGGTTTTCGATAGGAAATATAGCTCCCGACAAAAAGAACATTGGCAAGATTAGAAAATTCATTACTGTAGGAAAAGCTTCCATGTCATCGACTTTTGCAGCGATAACAGTGCCAAGTAAAGAGAAAAGCATAGCAATAACTAGCATTACAGCAATAAATAAAGGTACAACGCCTATGTGCCCTAATCTATACCCCATTACTATACTGCTTAAAGCGAAAACGATTAATCCTTGAAGCATGGCGGTGATAGCTCCTCCAAGACAGCGTCCTATTAATAGACCTACCCTTGAAGCTGGAGCTACCAGAGTTTCTTTCAAAAAGCCGAATTTCTTATCCCAAATAATAGACATACCGTTCATCATTGAGCCGAAAAGAAGAGACATACCTATAATACCTGGGGTTAGGTACTGAATATAATCGATGTCACCGGCCTGCTCAAAAACCGGTCCAAAGCCAAGGCCTAATGCAAGTAAAAATAAAGTTGGTTGTGCTATTGAACCCAAAACTCTTGGTCTGGAGCGGTAAAATAATTTCATCTGTCTAAGTGCCATCATATATATGACTTCCACAGATTAATCCCCCTCTAAACTAAGTGTGATTTTCCTAAAATTGGTATCTTAATATCTTAACTCATAACCTGTGATTTCAAGAAAAGCTCTTTCAAGTGAACCTGTATTAGTTTTTTGCTTTATTTCATCTGTAGTACCTTCTGCAAAAATTTTACCGTTATCTATTATAGCAATGTTACGAGCTACCTTTTCTGCTTCTTCAAGGTTATGGCTGGTCAGAAAAATCGTAATTTTGTAATCTTTGTTAACTTCTTCTATGTGGTTCCAGAGAAAAAAGCGAGTTTGGGCGTCTAAACCTGTAGTAGGTTCATCTAAAATCAGGATTTTTGGGAAATGTAAAAGCCCTCGTATAATTTCAATTCTTCTTTTCATACCACCGGAAAAAGTTTTTATCTGACTATCTTTTCGGTCCCATAAACCTACGTTATTTAACATATTTTCTATTCTGTCTTTTCTTTCGTTTTTTGGTACACCATAAAGTACACAGTGATAATAAAGATTTTCGTAAGCCGTTAGTTCACTGTCTAGAGTATGTTCTTGAAAAACCACTCCGATGGCTTCCCTGATTTTGTGTTCGTCCTTTTCTATATCATAACCATTAACTTTTACTTCCCCGGAAGTAGGGCGAAGTACTGTAGTCAAAATTTTTATCGCTGTGCTTTTTCCTGCACCGTTTGGACCTAGAAAAGCAAATATATCTCCTTCTGGAACATTAAAAGAGATATCATTAACTGCTGTTAAACCATTAAATTTTTTCGTTAAATTATTAACTTCAATTACCTGATTTTGATTTTCCAATTTGTTTCCTCCTATAGTTTTTGAGAACCTAATTGATTACTTATCTTGTTTAAAAGTATCGTAATTTTTTCATTTTCTTTGTTTGAAAGTCCTGTCTTCATTAGATACTTCTTTAATAATGTATCCTTTTTCTTCTAATTTTAGTGCCTCCCTGTTTGATGCCGCTTTGACCTGTCTGATAATTTTAAATTGAATTAGTTGACGTGTCAACTAATTCTAAAACTGCATTTACTTGAGTCAAATATATAATATTTATCTCAATTATGTGTTAGAGTATTCACAAATAAAATGAGGTTGTGTTATAATTACTTTGTGCTTTTTGCGGTGTTCTGATAGCTTTTGTAGACTAAAACATAAGGAGGTGAAACAGTATTCATGGAAACTGAAAAAGAGGTAGAAATGAGAACAGAAAAAGATGCATTTGGTGAAAAGAAAATTACGTCAGAAGCATATTATGGGATCCAAACAGTGCGTGCTAAAGAAAACTTTCCTATTACTGGTCACAAAATAAATCCTGAACTAATCAAATCTTTAGGTATGGTCAAATGGGCCTCCGCCAAAGCAAATATGGAAAGAGGTAAATTATCCAAAAAGCTAGGTCAGGCTATTAAGCAAGCAAGTAAAGAGATGATGTCTGGAAAATTTGATGACCAATTCATTATTGATGTAATCCATGGTGGAGCTGGCACCCCTGTTAATATGAATGCTAATGAAATAATTGCAAACAGGGCTTTAGAATTAATTGGAGAAAAGAAAGGCTCTTATAATATTATTTCTCCAAATACTCACGTTAATATGTCCCAATCTACTAATGATGTAATACCAACTGCATTTAATATTGCATTAGTTAATTTAGGTAAAAAATTAATAGCAAATCTTGATGATCTTCATGAAGCTTTATTTGATAAAGAAAAGGAATTTGATGATGTTCTAAAGACTGGTCGAACTCATCTACAAGATGCTGTGCCGATTAGATTAGGACAAGAGTTCGGAGCTTATACAAGGTTTGTATCTAGAGATATCAGAAGAATAGACAAGGCGCTAAAAGAGCTAAAATATATTAACCTTGGTGCTACTGCAGTTGGGACAGGCCTTAATGCAGATCTTATGTATATTGAAGAGGCTAGAGACCAGCTAAACTATATCAGTGGGTGGGAGCTTGAGATCAGTGAGCATTTAGTAGATGCTACCCAAAACATGGATGATTACGTTAACTTGTCAGGTGCACTAAAAACCTGTGCTGTTAATCTATCCAAAATGTGTAATGATATTAGATTAATGGCTTCTGGGCCAAAATGTGGATTGATGGAAATTAAGCTTCCCGCAGTTCAAGCAGGATCTTCAATTATGCCTGGAAAGGTGAATCCTGTCATACCGGAAGTAATAAACCAAATTTCTTTTCAGGTTATTGGCAATGATCAGTCAATCTCAATGGCAGCTGAAGCTGGTCAGCTTGAATTAAATGTAATGACTTCAGTATTATTTCACAATTTATTTGAGTCTTTAGAAAGCTTGACTAATGGTGTAGAAGTTTTAACTGAAAAATGCATTACCAAGATTAAAGCTAACAAAGAACGCTGTTATGAGCTTGTAGAAAGAAGTATTGGTATAATTACTGCACTTAATCCTCATATAGGTTATGAAAACGCTTCAGAAGTAGCTTTTGAATCTTTAGAAACTGGTAAGGGTGTAAGAGAAATAGTTTTAGAAAAGGGTTTACTTCCAGAGGAGAAGATAAATAAAATACTTCATCCTCAGGAAATGACTGAACCCGGGATAGCTGGTGATATAGATGATGATGGAACGTCTAACCTTTATTTTGGGAAGAAATAATATATTTACTAAACGTGAGAGGAGGAGATCAAGCGATGTTATGGGCACAGTTAGTTATGGCACTTACATTGATTCTAATGATTAGCGGAAAGACCCCTTTATACATCACTGCGATTGTAGGTGCAACTGTATCAGGGATAGTAGCGGGTTTTCCTATTACAGGTGACGAAGGCACAACGATAGTTTCAATGGTTAATGATGGACTAAACCCTGTAATAGCTGATATGGCCGGGGTGTTATTATTTATAGGAATTATGGAGAAAGCTGGATTTTTGGATGCTATAATCAAAAAGATCATCTATGTAGGTCGGAAATTAGGTGGAGGGCCTGGTGTATGTACTGCAGGAGGTATTGCAGCAGGAGTGATCGGAGCACTAACTGGATTTACTCAGCCTGCAATAACAGCGTCAGTAACTGGACCTGCAGCCACAAAACTAGGTGTAGATGCTAATAAAGTTGCTGGTGTTCAAGCACATGCAGGACATTTGGGTAACTTTGGAGGCTTTACCCATCCAACCCAGGTCGCTGTTATAGCTACTGCAGGTATCGGTTTTGGTATGATAAATTTAATTGGAACGCTAACAGCTCTTTCGGTATTTGCAATTAGTTACTTGAGACTAAAAAGAGAAGAAGTAAGCAAAAGAATTGAACTATCTAAAGAAAAAATTGATGAAATTGCTGCTTCTTTAGAAGATAGTGAAGTGGACTCTTTCGGTAAGGCCATTTTCCCCTTTATAGTTCTAGTTGTTGGATTTGCCATGGGGTATCCTGTCTTTATAGTAGGTATCCTATGTTCACTGTTAGTTGCATTTCTTGGAGGAATATCTCTATTTGATGGTGAAAAAGCAATGTTAGAGGGTGCTAAAAGAGTAGCTACCCCTCTTGTTGCAACAATTGGTTTCTTGTTTATGTCATCTGTTATCGAGAATATTGGACTGCCAGATTTATTATCAGTTTGGTTTGATCCTGTCTTAAGTGTGGCTCCAATTCAAACAATGTTTATTGTGTCTGCTCTAGCAGGATTTGTAACCCAGTCGAAGGGAGCTTCTGCTGCAATAGTAGTTCCATTTTTGGGAATAGTATTAAATACAGGTGTTGATCCGCTAACTGCAGCAGCTGCTGCAGCAGGCCCTGCCGCGTTAATGCAGTACTTTTTAACTGGTGGGCCGGTAGCTGCACTAGCAACGGCGATTCCTGTAGTTCCAGGCTCAGAACTAAAGCCTGCAAACAAGTTCCAGAGACCATCAATATTAGGAGGTCTTGCAGTATTGTTTGTAATTACTCTTTTGATGGGAATAATATTATAATGTAACTAAACAAGTCAGCCCCATACTTTGATGATTTTGGGGCTGACTTTATTTAACAGTAGTAACAGGAGGAATTGTGGATGAAAGTAGGATTTAGTGATGCTAGTAAAGGTAAAATAGGTTTATTGGGTCATGCTGGAGTTGGTCATAGTCATAGCCATAAGGGCTTAGTACAGGATGACTCAGGCGGGCTTGCTGTACTGCTTAAATTATTCAAACTGGCTTCAGATATTTCTTTGAATATAAAAAAAATTGAAGTAAAAACAGGGATAAATGCCATGATAAAAGTCGCTACTGAATCCGGAGGTATAGGAGTATCATCTCCTAGAAGAGGAATAACCCCTCAGGAAGCAAATCTTATGAAAAAATTAGAAGGCAGGGAGGCAATTAGAACGCAAGCTTTAGTGATGGATGTTTTTGGACGTTGTTATGGCCAGGGAGGTATGGAGGTGCCTGTGTCATTACAAGCTGCTCTTTGCAACGCTGCTCTTGATAGCTTTGTTAAAAACTGTCCAAATAAATTTTATGTTGAGACTGAAAACTTAGAAGGAAACGAAGGCCTTATCTTGGGGACAGTTCTCGATATAAACAAAGTACCGGTTTCTTGTCTTGCCACTGTGAACGCAACAGCTGGTGGTATTGGTCCAAATGAAGATATGGAAGGAAATTCTCCGGTAGGAAACAAAGGAAAGTTAATGGAAAAATTAGGTCTAGGAATGCTCCCAAGTATAGTAGTAGAAGGCAAAACCTACACCCCGACTATCTCAAAAGAATTAGAAGAGTCTACCTTTTTGATCAGAGCTGATGATAGGGATGATAACCCAGTTGTAGGCGAAAGTATTAAAAAAGCTTGTCAGGAACTTGAATATCCTTGCATATATGACAAAAACTCAATGAAAAGAGTAGATGGTCAAATGAAAGAAAATAAGAAAAACTTAGCCAAAAGAATTATTGAATTAGGTGAAAAAATGAAAGAAGATGTGTACTCACAGGATAAAATAGAAACTATTTCAAAGATTATAGAAATATCAACTCAGGATGTGGGTGCTATTACTTTTATGTCTGACAAATTAAACGATGTAGTAGGAGGGATTGGTTTACTGCCTGGCACAAGCGCAGTTTATAGTTTAGTAGTATCAGAAGAATATTATAATGAGAATATAATTCCTTCTTTGACTGATCAGGATGTTGATATATTTACCGACTTGGCTACAAATTCAGTTAAAAAACTATATAATGATTTAGAAAAAGCCAAATTACACTTATCAGACAATATTATAAATGATATATCCAAGCTTAACGAATACATAAAACTAAATTGATTCTAGTAGTAAAAAAGCTTAAATAGAGGTGATTAAAATGAAAAAAACAAGGGTTGCAGTAGTTTTCACTGGCGGGACAATTGCCATGAAATATGACTCTAAAACAGACGGTTTGGTTCCTGCGGTTTCGGGGGGAGAACTGTGTGAAGCTATACCCTCTCTTGAAGAGGTCGCAGATATTGAAACTGTTGAATTTTCTAATATTCCAAGCCCTCATATGACCCCGCAAATTATGCTTGACCTGTCAAAAAGAGTTAAGGAATTATTAGATAGAGAAGATATCTCTGGTGTTGTAATAACCCATGGTACTGATACCTTAGAAGAAACAGCTTACTTTTTAGATCTTCTATTAGAAACTAACAAGCCTGTCATTGTTACAGGCGCTATGAAAAGTGCAGGTGATTTGTCCCCCGACGGGCCGGTAAATCTACTATCTAGTGTCAGGGTATCTTCTTCAGATAACGCTCGAGATAAAGGTGTTATGGTAGTAATGAATGAAGAGGTTCACTCGGCATCAGAGGTTACAAAAACTCATACTGCAAGCATAGATACCTTTAAATCCCCCGTGTGGGGTCCGTTAGGTAGAGTCCAAGAAGATAAGGTTTATTTTAAAAGGAAACCACTTAAAGAAGAGAATACTACAAATAAGAAGATTATAAATGATGATATTAAAGTCGATTTTGATGATATTAAATTGAAAGAAGTGGAACTTCTTAAAATGTATGCAGGATGTAATGGAAAAATAATTGATTATATTTTGGAGGATAACAATATAAAAGGTTTAGTTATTGAGGCTCTTGGTAAAGGAAATATTCCTCCTGATGCATCTTCTAAAATTGGTAAAGTTATCGAAAAGGGTGTACCTGTTGTTCTTACAAGTAGAGTTGAAGGTGGTAATGTTTCTCCTGAATACAGCTATGAAGGAGGAGGTAAATGCTTAAAAGATATGGGTGTTATTTTTTCTAAAGAAACCTCTGGTCAAAAAGCTAAGTTGAAGCTAATGTTACTACTGGGCACGAAAAAGAGTAATGCTGAAATAAAAGAGGCTTATGAAATATAAACATGAATCTGGTGCAAAAAGTCTATCACATATGTATAGTGTTTTTATTTGACGTTCTTGCACCAGATTAATATTTTTGATTTTATTAAAACACTTAACTTTATTTGCCTTTAAATTCTGGTTTGCGTTTTTCTAAAAATGCACTTACTCCTTCTTTGAAATCTTCTGTCTTAGCACAGTTGATTTGGTATTCAAGCTCATTATCAAGTATGCTTTCAAGTCCACTGAAAGCGCTTCTGTTTACTAAGGCTTTCATATTTCCAAAAGCTTTGGTAGGTCCCTGGGCCAGTTTGTTTGCAAACTCCTTTGTAGCTTTTTCCAGGTCTTCTCCTGGAACCACCTTGTTAACTAACCCTAACTCTAGAGCTTCTTTGGCTTCGACAGTTCTTCCTGTCATAATAAGCTCTGTTGCCTTAGCTGCTCCTATCATTTGAGTAAGTAAATAAGTTCCTCCCATATCAGGGACTAGACCTATATTGACAAAAGACTGAATGAACTTAGCATCTTCTGTACATATGCGAAAATCACAGGCAAGTGCAAAATTAAACCCAGCGCCAGCTGCCGCTCCTTTTATTGAAGCGATCACAGGCTTTCTTGCATTTCTTATTCTTAATGCTGCAAGTCCAACTTTACGAACTACTCCAAGACATTCTTCGGGCTCTTGTTCTAAGGCATTTTTCAAGGCGTTAAGATCTCCACCAGCAGAAAATGCATTTCCCTTTCCTGAAATTATAATTGTTCTAACATCGGTTCGATCACTGCTTTCATCCATTACTTCTATTAGTTCGTCTAACAGACTTTCGTCTAAAGCATTAAGAGAACCAGGATTATTTAGTGTGATATATGCGATGTTATCTTCCACTTCAAAAAGTACTTTTCGATTTTCCAAAATATAACACATCCTTTCCGCAGAATCATACATTCAATTATAACATTATTTTCTAATCAAAAAAAAGCCCCTTAACACAGTTTTGTAAGGGGCAAATTGGCAAATCCTGAAGATTAGACTTTACCAGTTCGTTTCTATTTTGATATTATCATCGAAGTTTATGAAATCATTATTATTTTTAAGATAATCATATAACGCATCAAGTCCCTCATCTTCAACGTCAATTACAGTGCTTGTAACAGCTCTATCAAGATTAATACCAACAGTGCAATTTTCGAAAGTGTTGCTCTCAATTTCGTTTAAAACACTGTGCCTGGTACCACTGATTCCTAGTTCTGCATCTTTGATTATATTATCTTTAGCTGTAAATTCTACTTCATTGCCACCTTTTAAAGGATTATCGTGTAAATAGATTGCTGTGCTGTCAGTAATAATTTTGCTGTCTTTCAAAGTAAACTCAGCATCAGACATTGCTTTAATTGCTCTTGTAGATTTATCACTATCCTCCTTTACTGTTACACCATCAATCAAAATGCCTGTTACATTATCAACTTTTATTCCATAATCCATATCGCTATAATTTATAGTACCTCCAAGAATTGTTATATCATTTCTGTCAATTTTAAAACTGTCAAAAGTTCCTTGAAGAATTATAGTTGCAATTTTTTCGTCTTTAAGTGCTTTATTTAACTCGTCCTGATTAGATACAATCATTACTTCAGACAACGTTTTTATCTCAAATTCAATATCTATATCAGTATCTTCTACAGAGAAACTTCTTTCATAGTTCTTATAATAATCGGCAGATACTGCAAAAAAGTAATCGCCTTTTGTCAAGTATATATCAGACTTTCCTTCTTGATCAGTAGTTATAGAATCAAGCTTTTTTTTGGCATTATCTTTGTCTTCATATACTGTAATTTCGATATTCTCTGTTTCATTTAATTCTGTAAAGGTAATATTATAAATCTCTTCTTCAGGGTCTTCATCACTATCTTCATCTTCCTGACCGAAAATATTTTCTCTAACAAAATTAGGAACATTAGCGTTTTTATTTGGGCCATGATTGCTTAAAGGATGTGTTTTAGGTGCTGCGTGTTCTGGTGGGCCATTCCCTGGTGGATTTTCCCATGATGGTCCATGAGCAAAAGCACTTCCAAAGCTAAAAAGAATAAGTAAAATTCCTATACCAATCAATCTAAAGCTCATAATTCTACACCTCCAGTGAATTTAAAGATTGTATAATTTAACTATTTAAATTATATCCTTGCCTAGTGTTGGCTGCTAGGTGCTTGATACCTGACTTCACTTTCTTAGTGGTGAATATTTAAACTCAGTGCTCCTAGTTATTATCTCCTATATTTGAGGGTGTAAATAGTCATATACTTAAATAGTAAAATATTTTTGAACAAAAAAGGAGACAAAAAAGAGAACAGCGTTGACAAAATATATATTTGAATATTAGAATTGATAATAGTGTTACAATATTTTGTTATAATGCTACGCCATACATGCATTTTATAAAAGAAAAGAAAGGAAGGATAATGTGAAATTATTTGAACCAAAATTTTGGGAAAATGAGTGGGAAAAAGCTATTCAAAGTACTAATAATAAAACAAGTGAAGAGAAAATTGAAATGTGGAATAGTAGAGCAGATAATTTTGACAAAAATGTTAGCAGCTCGTCCGGACAAGAACGTTTGAAAGAGACAATAAACTTCCTTGATAAGTACGGAGTGCTAGATCAAGGCCCAAAAACAATTTTGGATCTTGGTTGTGGTCCTGGGCATTATGCTATAGAGTTTGCCAGAAGGGGCCACAAAGTATATGCTATGGACCCAGCAGAAAAAATGATTGATAAATTAAACGAAAAGCTGGGTAATGAAAATAAAGAAGTAGCTAATAAGATTATTCCCCTTGTAGATGATTGGTTTAAGTTAGACATAGAAGAAAAAGGGTATAACCAAAAGTTTGATTTGGTATTTGCTTCGATGTGCCCTGCTATACATGATGCAAAAAACTTACAAAAAGTGATAGATGCCAGTAAAAAATACTGCTTTATCAGTAGATTTGCAGGAGAAAAGTTCAGGAAGTCGATCTCATATTTGTTAGAAAAACATTTAGGCAGGCAAGATGTTTCTCATATGGATATAATTTATCCATTAAATTGGTTGTATTCTAAGGGTTATAAGCCTGAACTTCACTTTGATAGTTGGAGTAGATTACACAAACAGCCTAAAGAAGAAGCAAAAAACGAAATACAGCAGATGTTAGGCATGTTTTTGACAGTAGATGATGAGGTGAAAAATGATATTGAAGATTACGTTGAAAAACATCAAGAAGAAGGTTACTTAACAGAGGAAAAAGGTGCAACTGCCGGCATGGTGCTTTTTGATACTGAAGGAAAATGCATTAAATATAATAAGAAATAACTACAAGTAGGTATTTGAACTACTAAGTGTCGTTTAATAGAAAATGAAAAGAATTAGGAATAAAAATTGTTGGAATATTATTTTTAATTTTAATTTTACTTTAATTTTGTGAAAACTTGAACAAGAAGGTCAAATTGGGTATAATTAGACTTGAGGACAAGAATATAAAAATTTTAACTTGAGGTGATTATGATGCCTAACGCATTTATTGAAAATTTAAATACTAATTTTATTAATACTGAAAAGGGTACTATCGAATTTTTTGGACCTTTGAAAAAAGAAGAACTGTCAAAACTTAATATGGATGAAGGTCTAAACAACTTTAGAGAGCCAAATAAACAACACGAAGCCTTGATAACTATAAGTGAATTTGATGAAGGCAAAGTATTTGCTGCCTGTCATGGTAAAACAATAGTAGGGTATATTACTTTTCACCGTCCAGAATTTAGAAGGTGGGCCAATTCTGGAATTCCAGAACTTTTAGAATTAGGTGGAATTGAAGTTTCTAGTAATTATAGGGGGCTTGGTGTAGGAAAATATTTATTAATGTGGACTTTTGGTAACTATGACTTTGAAGACAAAATCGTTATTAGCATTGAAACATGTTATAACTGGAAAACAATAAAGCCTAATTCAATATGGGAGCACAGAAATTTGTTAAAATATATAATGGGTTTAGTAGGACTGAAATCTAGAGACACTGATGATCCTGAAGTCGTAGAACACCTGGCGAATATGTTACTAGTTAGGGTCGGAGAAAAAGTTAGTGCAGAAACTATATCTCGCTTTGAAAAATTATTATTTAAAAATCAATTTATCTTTTAAAACCTAACACAACTTGATTAATTATCATTAACAGGGATTAAGATTATTGTCCCTGTTTTTTATTTTTATATATTTTTGTATAATATTAATTAAAATAACTTGCAATTTTGTGAGCTTTTTGTAGTAGTTCTTGTTTTTCATTGTTAAAGGCACCATATACGACCCCTTCGAATAGGCAGTCAAGAACATAACTTTTATTTGAGTCTATCCCCGAGGAGATCAAATCCTTTTCTGTAACGGCTAAGTCTAAATTACTTATTATACCCCCATGTTTTTCGATCTCCTTAATTTTTTCTTTAGCCCTAGTCAAAGCTTCAATTTCTGAAGGTAATTCAATTCTTAGACTTTTGACATCTGCTTCTTTTAACTGAATTAGCTGTAACAGGTTTTCCTTGCCAATTTTATTCCACAATCGTCTTAGATCAACCTCTGTAATTTCCCCGAAAATTGTCATGTGATACTGAACCAGGCTAATTATGCTTTGCTTCATATCTTGGTCAAAAAACATCCTATTCATTATTTTATTAGTAACCCTAGCTCCTTCTATGTCATGCCTATTATTACCGGAACTATTGAATGCTTCTGGTTTTCCTAGATCATGAAAAAGTGCTGCAAGTCTTAATTTTATATTGTTTTTTGGAGTGAAGTCCAAAACATCCATAGTATGTCCAAATACATCTTTGTTATGAAAATATGGGTTTGATTTAACATTAATACAATCAGATAGCTCAGGAAGGATATATTGCAATAAAGAGTGTTCTTTTAATACCTCAAAATATTTTGACGGGCAATCTAAGTTTTCTAATGCTTTGATTAATTCATCTTTTATTTTTTCATCTGGCAGTTTTTTAACAATATGAGCATATTTTTTTATATAATTACTTTCCTCATTATTTAGATTATCACCTTTTTCTATAGTTATTCTAATTTGTTGTAAAAAACTTACTGGGTTATTTATATCTAGCTTTATTTGTTTACTGATCATTTATCACCCTTTTTAGGATTTGGTAAACAGGACAATGAGCACTTTAAAATGAAGTTAATTATATTTTATAGAAGAGTGAAACGTTTTACAAGTCCTTGTAAAATACTTGAAAACATGTAAATAGATTTTTTATATAAGACAAAATTATAAAAAATTCGAGGATTAATACATTTTGTGTAGAAGTTCTAAAGGTCAAATCATTTAAGTAAGCTTTTTTAGTTCATTAGTTTATTTTCTTTAATTAAGTTTTTCAAATATAAAAGTTTTCATTATAGCGAAAGGAGCGTTGATTTATGAGAAAAGTTTCAATTCTTATTTTTTTGGCAATGACTACCCTGATTTTAGTAGGATGTGGATCACCTACACCACCTGATGAAGTAGTTAATGAATACTGGAGACTCTTTCAAGATGGAGATACAGAGGGAGCTCTCGAACTAGTTATTGAAGGTAGGGAGGATGAAGTTGGTGATTTAGAAATGGATATGGAGGAAGTAGATGAAATAGAAGAGGTTCTTTTTGAAAGGGTTACATTAGAGGCTGAAGGTTATGAAGAAGATGGAGATGTAGCTATTGTTGATGTGGCAGTTACTAAACCAAATTTACACGAAACATTTGCTTCTTTTTTCGAAGAAGGTTTTGAAGAACTAATGGTTTTAGCAATGGAAGGTGCATCTGATGAAGAGATAGATGAAAAAGCAGAAGAGTTTTTATTAGAAGCTATGGCAGAAGTGGAAGACATTAGCCATGATCAACAGGTTGAACTCCACTTAGAAGATGGTGAATGGAAAATATATGATTGGTTGTTTGATGATATTGAGGAAAGGATGGACGAGTTAGATTTCGAAGATGAGTCAGTAGAAGGAAATGGTATGGACGAAGAAAGTGATGAAGCTGCAGGTGATATAGACGAGGGGGAAGCAGAAGTTGGAGATACAGTTACCACAGAAGCTGGGGATATGACATTAATTGCTCAAAATAACGATATAGATATAATAGAAACGGGGCCTTTTAGAGTTGATATTGAACAGATAAATGCAGTTTCAGGAGAGCTTAACCCCCAATCGGCAGAAATGTTTGGTGCTGAACAGCTAGAGTATATTCAGATAGACATGCAGGTAGAAAACACATCAGAAGAAGACTCAACTTTCTATGCTGGTCAAGCACAAATAGTGACTAATACAGGAGAGCAATTGGAATCAGATATGTGGATGAGTGATCATATTGAAGGAGAGTTTATGGGAGGCGTTACTCAAGAGGGAACTTTGATATATCCGCTAGAGCAGTCTCAAGCAGATGAAATAGAAACAGTTAGAATAGTTATCAGTGCACCTCAAGATGAAGATTGGCAGGAAGTGGGCGAAGAAGTAGACTTTGAGGTTGAACTTTAATTATCTGTATATAAGCCATAATCAAAAAGTTGTAAAAAGTTGTAGTTTTTCTCTCTGCGACCATAAAAAAATTTTCTTTGAAGAAATTCGATAAAGTAGTGGGAAAGGACTCGGAGCTGGCCAAGGAGTTTGCATGGGGAATACGTTCTGTCATCAGAGGCGAAAGGGAGTTTTTTGAACTTGAATATCCCTGCCACTCCACAGATCAACGGGAAACCTTGTTATTTTCCCTGCTTATAAATAAATATTCACCATCACCACCCCGTTCTTTCAGATAAGACTTCGCAGCATTAACTATCTTATCATTCAAAAATACAGCCCTACTTTTTTCTCCCTTCCCGTTCCTTACTACAAGTTCCCTTGTTTTTAGGTTAATATCGTCCATCTTGATATTGACTGCCTTTAATTTTGAATTTTTAAAGGAAAGTCCTATTCTTGAAATTGAAACTAATAGATATATATGTTTGAGCTTTCCATATTTAATATCAAGGGCAGTAAATGGAGTTAGAGAAATTGTTAGGACAAGAGTTACGGATAGATTCAATGGAGAACTAGGGAAGGCTTTAGGAGATGCTTATGAAGAATATGTAAATAGCATTTTAAAAGAAACTTATTCTTATTATAATCATTTTGCCCCCAGAGTGATTAATAAAAAAAATAAGTCTATTCAAGTATCAGATGGTGTTATAGATTATGGTGATGAAGTCATTTTCATAGAAGTTAAAGCAAAGTCAATACAAAAAAATATAAATTAAGTAGCAACTTTAAAGACATTAAAAAGGGATTAAGAGGTTTTCTTCTTGATAAGGGGGCTCTCCAATTAAACAATAGGATTGTTGAATTTAATAGTGGACAAATTAAACTTTCTGAAATTAGCCCAGAAAGAATTAATAAGTATTGGCCAGTACTTATGTAACTGATAAAATCAAATAGACAGATTTCGTTAAATAGTACTGTACAGAATATACCATAACCTTCCTCCATCTGTTAAGATGAACTGGAAATATTACTAACAGATGGAGAGGAGAGCTTATGGAAGAAAGGAAAAAATGGCTTATGTATGCAGAGATTCAAAGATACAATGAAATGGGGTTAAAGGTAACCCAAATAGCTAGGAATTTGAATATTACAAGAACCACCGTTTACAAGTACTTAGAACTTACCCCGGAGGAGGTGTTATCCCTAAACGAAGGAAACAGAAAAAAGAAATTAGATGAATATGAAGACATAATATTGGAGTGGCTAAAAAAATTCCCTGACCTTTCAGCAGCTCAGATTAAAGATTGGCTATTAGATAATTACGAATATAGGGATGCCTGTGAAAGTACCATAAGAAATTTTGTTAGGAACTTACGAAAGACTCACAACATACCCAAAAAAGCAGCACCAAGAAGTTATGAAGCTATTGTAGACCCTCCTATGGGAAAACAGGGGCAAGTAGATTTTGGTGAAAAGAAGTTTATTGACCAGTACGGAAAAACTGTTAAGAAGTGGTTTATAGCCTTTGTCCTTTCCCATGGCCGGCATAAATACGTAGAGTGGTCGGACAAGCCCTTCACTACTGCCAGCACCATTAAAGCCCATGAAAACGCATTTAAGCACTTTGAAGGGATGCCAAAAGAGCTGGTCTATGACCAGGACAGATTGGTACTGGTAAACGAAAACTACGGCGATTTGATTCTAACTTATGAATTTGCTGCCTACCAAAAAGAAAAAGGCTTTAAAATCCACATGCTGAGAAAAGGTGACCCAGAAAGTAAAGGTAGGATAGAAAATGTGGTAGGTTTTGTGAAAGACAACTTTGCTAAACACCGTACTTTTTACAGCATAGAAAAGCTAAATGAGGATTGTCTGGCATGGCTTGAGAGGACTGGTAACGGCAAGGTAAATGAAACAACAAAAAAAATACCGGCTGAAGTACACCAGGTAGAAAAACAGTACTTACAGCCAGTAGGAAAAAATTTCACCATAAATTGTAACTCCAGTATAACAGCCTTGATAAGAAAAAACAACACCGTACTTTACAAGTCTAACCGTTATAGTCTCCCTTTCGGGACTTATGATGGTACCACCAGATATGCACAGTTAGAAAGAGATGGTGAAATTCTCATAATTAAAGATGAAGCAGGTGAAGAAATTACTAAACACCAAATCTGTTACGGTAAAGGTGTATTGATTAAAAATAACAATCATGAAAGAGACCGTAATAAGGGAATTAAAGAATACAAAAAAACAGTAGAAAAAATGCTGGGTGGCGGAGAAAAAGCTAAAGAATATCTTTCAAATATACACAAGGAAAAGCCCCGTCATATACGTGATCAACTGCAACTGATCAAACAATTGATAGAAGCTCAAGATATAACAGTTATTGAAAAAGCTCTAAACTACTGTCAAAAATACAGGCTCTACAGTGCTTCATGCTTTAAAGATGCACTGTCACATTTTCAAAAAGATGAACCAACAGTAGAAGAATCATCCCCCATAAAACCTTCAAATGAAGGTTCTATTAACTTAAGAACCAGGCCACAGGTCAGGGATTTGAAGGTATATCAAAACATTGCATTGGAGAGATACCATGAACACTGATGAATTAAAAACTAAGATGAAAACTCTTAAGATAGGTGAAGCTGCAGATATCGTTGATGATCTTCTCATATCCTCAAAAGAGAAAGAGCTAACCTACAAAGAATTCTTAGAAAAGCTTGTAGACCATGAAGTAAAACGCCGGGAAGAAAAAGATTTTCAAAAAAGGCTGAAATGGGCAGCTTTTCCGGAGAAAAAATACCTGGATGATTTTGATACTAAGTTTCAAGATTCCATTAGCCAAAAAGAACTAAACCAGTTAAAAGAACTAGTGTGGCTGGATCAAGTTTATAATCTAATACTTTTAGGGCCGCCGGGCGTGGGGAAGTCGCATTTAAGCATAGGGCTTGGACTTGAAGCTATTCACAAAGGTTACAAAGTGAGCTTTGTGCAAATGGATGATCTGATTAAATTACTAAAAACTGAGGAGATCACTAGAACATCCAGGACAAAAGTTAAGAGAATAGTATCTTCAGACCTGGTGATTATCGATGACCTCATGTTTATGGCCATGGAAAATGAAGAAGCAAACCTATTCTTTCAGTTTATCAACAAACTGTACAACCAATCTTCTATAATTGTCACTTCTAACAAAGGCCCAAAAGATTGGGGCGATATTTTAGGAGATCAAGCTATCACAACAGCTATTCTAGATAGAATCATGCATAGGAGTGAAGTGATTAACCTTACAGGGAAAAGTTACAGGATTCAAAACAGGGAAACCATTTTTGGAAAATCGTAGGTGTCCAAAACTATTTAACGAAAATTGTTCAAAACTACTTGACGGTCACAACTTATTAATTGTGTTGATAATATACCCCAGTTTCAATTATTAACTGACCACTATCACCAAATATTGCGTGAGGAAAAAATCTTGCAAGAATCATTTATTGCTCCCTTAACAATACTCGACCTAAAAGATTTTGAATTGATAATGGAATTAGTACGCAAAGGATATAGTTTTGTAGATTTATTAAAAGAAAAAAATTCAACCCCCCAAAATAAAGACATGAGTTTTTTAAACTTTTTAGTTTATTATCAAAAAAAATATGAACTACCCAATAGACCAATGTAAGGGCTGAGGAATTTCCTGATTCACCTTCAAGGAAAAAATGTATGTTTTTATTTAATACTGATGTTGATTATAAAAAGTATGTAGAGAATATGGGTTTTGACTTAACTAATCGTAATCTTTTAAAAATAGAAGTGTTAAATAATAAATCTAATTTATTTTATGGAGATATGTCTTTACTTAACTGCAATTCAAAAAGATATTACGGAATGGTTGAGACTGCTAGAAAATACTGGGAGGGAGCAAAAGAAAATAATATAAATACTGAGGTGCTTTTTGAAGGTGAATTTAAAGTAAAGGAAATCTTGTTAGAAAATTTTTGATTAAGTATTTTGACAAAGTAAGCTATTATTAAGAGTTATACTTTAACTGATTATAGTTAATGTTGGAGCTTCATGGCAGTTTACGTTTTAAAAACACCTGTAAAAACAAGACTAAATTTTACGGGGCGAGGAGGACAGTATGGAAAACGGCATTACAATAAAGGTAGGCCTGACTAACCATTACTTACTTCCCTGTTATGGAGGATATTTACTTGTAGATGCGGGAAGTAGGAAGATGTTTTCACGTTTTTTGAGTGAGTTAAAAAGTCAGGGAGTAGACCCTAAGGAAATACGCTACATCTTTTTAACACACCATCATGAAGACCATACGGGTTTTACCACTCTTTTACGTGAAATATCCAATTGCCATTTTATTGTACATAAGGAAGCTGTAAAACCCTTGAAAGATGGGAAATGTACTCTTACGGGTGGAGGAATTATTAACTGGAAAGTTGTATTTTCTGGTTTTGGATGGTATGTGTTATTAAAAGGAGTAAGACTACACTTTCCACCAGTGGAGTTTGGTAAAGGGGATTTCATCGTCAGTGAAGATGATAATGAAATACTACGATCCCTGGGAGTGTCGGGTAAAATACTGTGCACACCTGGTCACACCCCTGATTCTATTTCTTTGCTTTTGGATGATGGTTCTTGCTTTTGTGGCGATGCTGCTTTTAACCGTGCATATTGGTTGGGCACTCATTACTGTATGCCTTATGTTTCAGATTTGGAGAATAATTACCGCAGTTGGCGCAAGATGTTACAAGAAGGGGCCAGCAAGATTTACCCTGCACACGGTAGTCCATTTTCTTCCGAAAACCTAGAGGATAATTTGAATCACTTCAAACAGGAAAATCTAGTTCTTGCGAATATTCTTCCTAAGATAGTGGATAAACTCTTCTAATAGTTGTCTGCGAAGAATGAGGTACACTGTAGTATTCTTAATTAAATTGAAGTTAGCAAATAGAGGAGTATTTATAACAACATCTAAGTTTTCCGATAAGCTAAAGGGTGTTGTTTTCCAAGCAAAATAATATTACAGCTAAGAATAAGATTTTAGCTAGGAAAATATTGTAGAAAATTTACTTTTTACACTAAAAATCTGAGGAAATTGAAGAGTATTATAAGAGTATTATAAAAGATATTATTAGTGTTTTTGGAATTAAAATATCCTTCTCAGCCCTTTAAACTTAGGATGACCTTCTTCTTCCGCTTTAATAGGAGCTGCTGTAATATTAATTAAAACTTTTTAAGATAGTACCTGAAAGCTTCAAAAATTTCTTCAATGTTACTCTTCTTTATATATCTAACGGCTTCGATAGCACATTCTGCTTTACTATAATCCTGAAAATTCTCCATCCCATCCACTATAATAATAGGCATATAATCATATACACCTTTTTTAAGTTTTCGGTTCTTTGCAAAGGGTTGTATGGTTTATAAAAATCATCGATTTTTCAATAACTTTCTTAGCAATTTATTTCCAAAAGTATTGTTTAATGATAATATAAATAACATAAGGAAAATTTTAAAGTTAAAATAATTTTGTTAATACATTGGTGTTAAGAAATAAGCCTGAATTATTAAGATCTTTTAAGTTGGGGGTTAAATAAATTGGCTTCGAAAAAAACAGATGATAATTCTTTTGAACAAGCTATACTAAATTCTTTGAAAAGCAGTATTTGTCTTTTAGACGAAAAAGGAAATATAGAGTTTGTAAACTCCTCGTGGTTTGATTTTGCAAAAGAAAATAATGCTGTAATTGAAAAAATAAGTGAGGGTTGTAATTATCTAGAAGTATGTGATAATGCCAAAGGCGATGATAAAGAGCTAGCAAGACAAGCAGCTGCAGGGATACGTTCTGTTATAGCTGGGGAAAAAGACGAATTTGAGCTAGAGTATCCCTGTCATTCCCCTTCGATGGAACGTTGGTTTTTGGCTAGGGTAACGCTTTATCTTAATTCCGAAAATAGTTCGAGTCTAAAGGTTATAGTTTTCCATATAGATATTACCAAACAAAAGCAGGGAGAAAAAACTTTAAGTGAAAGTGAAGAAATGTTCAAGTCTTACATGGAAAAAGCTCCAGTAGGTATTTTTGTTGCGGATGGTGAAGGTAGATTTATTGATGTTAATCCCGAAGCATGCAGGATGAGGGGCTTTACTAGAGAGGAATTATTTAATTCTAAGATTACAGATATTATTCCTTCAGAGTCGTGGCATATGACCAGAGAACATTTTAAAAAGTTACAGGAAGAAGGGCGTGCAGAAGGTACTCTTAAAGGCAAAAGAAAAGATGGCACCACGTTCTGGTATGACAATTTGGCTGTGAAAATAAATGAAGATTTATATATAAGTTTTCAAACTGATGTAACTAAAAGAATAGAAAGCGAAGAAAAATTTCGCACTTTATTTGAACAGAATATTTTATCGATTTATTTACATGATTTTGAGGGAAACATTATTGATGTAAATAATGAAGCCTGTTCACAGTTGGGATATTCTTATAATGAGCTAATAGAAATGACGGTTTTTGATTTTATTTATCCCAGAGAAAGCGGTGGAAATTTATCCAAGGATGAATTATTACGTTTGTGGAACGGGATGGAACTAGGAGAAAGAACAACGCTTGAAGATATGCACCAGCGTAAAGATGGAAGTGTATTTTATGTGGAGGTATCTACAGGTGTAATCAGTTATAACAATGAAAACGTTTTTATGGCACTTGTAAAAGATATAACTGCCCGCAAGGAAGCAGAAGAAAGGATTAAGTATTTAAGCTTTTATGATAGCCTTACAGGGCTTTATAACAGGAATTTTTTAAATGAAGATATGGAAAGAAAAGATACTATAAGACAGCTCCCTATAAGTATAATAATGGTAGACTTGAACGGTTTGAAGTTAGTAAATGATACCTATGGTCATATTGTCGGGGATGAGGTGCTAAAAATTACAGCCGAGATATTAAAAAAATCCTGTCGAAAGGAAGAGACTATTGCCCGCTACGGCGGCGATGAATTTGTAATATTTTTACCCCAGACCAATGAGGAAGAAGTAAAAATAATTTGTGATAGAATCAAAAATAACAGCAGTAATGTTTATGTTAGAGAGATACCTGTTTCTTTGGCTCTGGGTTGGGGGGTAAAAAATAATGCTGAAAAGGATATTGAGGAAGTAATGACTGAGGCAGAGGATAACATGCACAAACAAAAGCTTGCAGAAGGCAAAAGTGTAAGAAGTGCTGTACTAAAAGCATTATTAAAAACCCTGGAAGCAAAAAGCTACGAAACAGAAGAACATTCACAACGAATGCTAACGGTAGCCTGGCAAATCGGGAAAAAGCTGGGACTACAGGATACAGAACTTGACAGACTTAGTCTTTTGATAACCCTCCACGATATAGGTAAAGTGAACATTTCAGAGAGGATTCTAGTCAAGGATGCTTCTCTTACCGATGAAGAATGGGAAGAGATAAGAAAGCATCCAGAAATCGGCTATCGAATTACAAGGGCTACTGAAGAGTTTTCTCACGTCGCAAAAGATATATTGGCACATCATGAAAGATGGGACGGTAAAGGATATCCGCAAGGGTTAAAAGAAAAAGAGATCCCCTTATTAGCCAGAATTACATCAATTGCTGATGCCTATGATGTTATGTCCAATGGTAGACCTTACAAAAAAGCTATGTTAAAGGAAGAGATTATTGAAGAATTTAGAAGGTGTGCTGGTACCCAGTTTGATCCTGAGCTGGTGGAAATATTTGTTGAAGTTTTGGAAGACAGGGGCAGTAATTAGTAGCAAAATATGTATAATGAAGTTCTTATTACAGGAAAGGTTTTAATAAAAATTTATTAACGGGTGGTGAATAACTTGAAACAAGATCATATTTTATATCTAGTGATAGCTTTAGTGGTAATTGGCTTGGGAATATCGTTGATTTTTGGCTGGGAGTTAATGGCGGCTGAAAAGTTTGCTTCTGGATTTTTGGCAGCTGGTGACTTTTCTTTGGGAGTATTTGCAGCTGGTAATTTTGCAATAGGTATTTTCGCAGCGGGAATATTTTCCGTGGGTGTATTTTCAATCGGTATTTTTTCGGTTGGTATATTTTCTGTAGGGATATTTGTTTATGCTCTGAGGAAGAGAACGCTAAAAGATTATTAGTCAGGAGGTAGGAATAATGTCTTCTGAAAAAGAAATATTAAAGGATTTGTTAGAAAACAGCGGTAGTGCTTTGATTGAGATAAACGGAATTCCAGTTAATATTGAAAAGGGTGAAGAAGGATATCGTATTCCTTTGGAATTGCAAGTATCCAGGCAGTATGAAGTCAAAGGAAGAAGAGAAGTTAAATTTGATACTTTTGAGGATTTTCACCAAAATATTTTATCGTGTGAGAAGTGGAGAATAGTGAGGTAGGTTACGAAATTTCAAGAAAAGCTTATGAAGTACAATTATTAATCATCTAAAAACGGGTAAAAACAGAAATTAATAAAAACAAGGGAGTGGTGATTATTGACTGAATCAACCAGCTTTGCTCCTATTATTGATGATAAAAGCAAGGTATTAATACTCGGTACAATGCCTGGAGGTAAATCATTGGAAGAAAGGCAATACTATGCTAACCCAAGAAATCAGTTTTGGAAAATAATTGATAATCTTTTTGATGAAACGTTACCAACAGATTATGAAGAAAAAATTGAGTTTCTAAAAAATAACGGGATAGCCTTATGGGACGTTTTGAAAGCTTGTTATAGAGAAGGTAGTTTAGATTCTAATATCAAAAATGAAGAAGTAAATGACTTTACTACTTTATTTGATAATTATCCTAATATTAGATGTGTTGGCTTTAACGGTACAAAAGCCTATAATATTTTCAAAAAATCTATAGGTTTTGATTTTCAACAATTAGATTTTGTTAAACTACCTTCCACTAGTCCAGCACATACAATAAAGTTTGAGCAAAAACTAAAGGAATGGGAAAAGATTAGGAAATATTTAACTTGATAGATAAAGCATAAAAGAAAGGGTTACTAGTAGTTTTATTATTAATATTTGGCAAAAAAGATTATCAGTATTCCCACAATATAAAAAAGAAATTAAAAGGCAGAAAAAAATAGAACAACAAAAGAAAAAAGATAGAAAGAAAAAGGAAATAGAAAATTACGAGCCCTGGCAGAATGAAACCTTTTATTACATAGCTGGCTATACTTCTGGTGGTGTCCCATACGGTGTAATATGGGGAGAATGCAGGGATGAGAATGATTACGATACAGATTTGAAAGACAATGAAAGATTTGAAAGATGATGATGAGGAAGTTCCATTTTAATGAGTGGAGGTAATTAATCGTGAACCAGGATGAATTTAACCTTGATGAGGCAAAGGAATTTATTGTGGAACGGTTGAATACATATGCTGAAAAATATGATTTCAAAGGTTTAAGCATCTCGGAAGTACTGCGGGGATACACCTCTTGTTTTTAAAGAAAATACAAGTGAAATATATCTAGAAAAATTGGTGTGTGAAAACTGCGGCTGTGAAATGGTTATTGATGGGGAAGAGCTGAAAAGATTAGAAAGATAAACTTGGCTTAAATATTTGGCCTAAAAATAGGAGGGATAACTTGGACGAGCCTAATAGTGAAGATATCAAAACTATAAATGTTGGCTTTGGGAATGTTGTTATTGCTAACAGGATAGTGGCGGTGATGGCTCCAGACTCATCTCCAGTTAAAAGGAGAGTTTCTGAAAGTAGAGATAAAGGACTGTTAATTGATGCTACCTTTGGTCGCCGAAGCAGGTCGGTGATAATTACTGATAGTGAACATGTGGTGCTATCTGCGGTACAGCCTGAAACTGTTAAAGAACGGATGGGGTAGAAAATATTCTAATTGAATATGGTGGATTCAAATTAACTTTTTAATCAATTTGAAATTTACATAGAATTTGAACTGTGGGATATAAGAAACATTGTAGGGATTAGGAGTTTTAAGGGTGGATCATCTGGGACAGGTGGTGTTTTAGGTAATTATGAAAGTGATTTTAAAATTTATTTGTTTGAGTTGTTAACTAAATGTGACAGAGCCCTATCATGCTTTGAAAAGTGACTTATTTGGGTCCCTGAAAGAGAAGATGAGATTTTAAAGGTTTATGATGAAACACGCTTCAGATGAGCAAACAAAACGTTATTATAATATTCTATAAATGGTTGAATTTTCTATGAAAGTGAGATATAGTCAGACACAGAGATGCTTAATTTGACATTAATAGAATTTCCAGGAGGAATTTTATTGTTATGCATGGCAAGAAAAAACCAAGGACAGTTATAACCCCTTATACGATAGCTTTAAATAAAAAGGATTATCGAGAAGAGGGGGAGTGGATTATTTTTAAAAGCCTTTTGGTTTAGTTAAAACATCTTCTAAAACCGCCCAGGAATCTCTGAAAGCTGATGAAATAAAGAATAATAAAAGAAGTAATTTTTATAGAGCAGATTAATTAGTTTGGTTTATATTTTAGAAACTGAACAGAATTATGAAATTTATCTAACGATTTAAGAGAAAACTGATTAGGGTTTAATTTTCAGTTATTTTTCAAATGGTTCAAAATGACATGTTCGAAATATCATTTTGGTATTTGACATAGATTAATTTGAGATGACCATTACCAGAGACTATCACATATATTGTCATAGGAAAGTTCAAAATGGTCTGACCTAAACTTGAAATCTAGATTTAATGATTTAATGGCTTAATTATGAGGCTTTGAATTTACTAGAAATACAGGTGGGGAAATTCCCCACCTGATTAGTATTACCTGTAAAGTATTAGATATTTTATGAAAGAGTATAATTTTAAACTAGTTTTTTTCTCTACATTTTATAAACGTTAAAATTTTTTATCAGAATCAATAATGAACTTCTGGTATTATGAGTATCAAATTTTTTAGAGGTGAATAGCATGAAAAAATTATTGGTGATAAGTTTAACTTGTTTATTTTTATTTGTTCCTGGATGTACAGAGGATATAGAAGTGAGTGAAAACGAAATAGAAATATTAAAAACAAAAGTAGAATTAAAATTGGATGAAGATGATGGAATATTCGAAGAAACAAAGGAAGGGGAAGTAGTCAGTTCTATAATTCCTTTAAATTTAAATTATAACATGGAAATAAAATACACTGGTGAAGAAACTATAGCAAAAGATAAAGACGATATTATAGCATTTAAAATTTATCCAAAGTCTGAATTAGAGGATATTTTTTTAGAAGATAAATTTGGTGAAAAGTTCAATGAACCTAAGTTAGCTACTAGTACTTTAGAACCAAACCAAAAAGAAGAGTTAAAAGCAAGTATTGCAGTTGATCAAGAGCTAGAAGGAAATATTTTAGAACATCAAGACCCAGATGAATATGGCCCTTATATTGAAGAAAAGTGGCTAAAAGATGAAAATGAAGAGGAGCTAAAAGAATTAGCTAAAAATGTTAAATTACATTTATATAAGAATGACACAAAGTTTTTAGAGTTACCCTTGGAATAATTACGATTGGGAGGTGATTTTTTGAAATTTAAGATTATAATTGGGGCTTTAATAATACTTATTATTGCAGTAATAGGTATAAGGACAGAAGATAGAAGTGGGATTAGTGGCACTATTGAGGAAGTTAAAATTAAAGAAATTAATGAAAAAGATAAAGATATATTAGTAGAAGGAAACTTTGGCAGTGTTAATATGGAAGAAGCAACTTTAAGTATAACATCAGAAACTGAAATTATTGATAAAGATGGAAACGAGATACCTTTTTCAGCTCTAAAAACTGAAGATAAAGCCGAAATTTGGCTATCTGATGATGACCATGGAGTTGTGGATGTTATTCCTTCTGAAACAGAAGTTTTTAAGCTGGAGTTGATAAAATAAGCTTATATTAGTTAAGAGCTAATAGTAAAAGCTAAAATAAAAATGATGGAGATCCAGGACCAACTTGAAATGCCTAGTCCTTCATATAGAAGTAGTGACTTGATACCTCTAAAAGAAAAACTAGAAATAAGTGAGGGAGAATATACACTGTCTTATTTAATATATAGTGAAGATGAGGCTGTGGACAGTGATCAAGCAAATATTACCGATTCTGTAGATGAAATCATTCAAAAGAATGAAAATGTATTTCATTTATGGTTGGAAATTAGTAAATAATGCAGATTTAGAGCTAGTCATGTCTTCAAAAAGAATAAAGGATGAATTTATATTTTTATGAAAAAGTTTAATGGCCTTGATAAATTAAATAATACATATGCAATTAGAGGGTGACTTGAATGAGAATCTTACGCCGAATAGGAAAGCTTAAAACTTCAGAGAAAACTTTACTTAAGGAGCTATACTTAGAATATAAGCCTGTCCTTTATAACGCAGTTTTTAAAATTAGTAAGGATTCAAAGGCTGCAGAAGATATAGTGCATAATGTTTTTATAAAAGTATCTGACAAGCTTAATGAAATTGAAGATCCAATAGAACTTAAGAAGTGGATGATGACCTCAGCCAAAAATGAAGCATTTGATTATTATAATTATAACAAAAAGTCTATAGCATCTGAAAATATAGATCAAGTAGATTACAATTATAAGAATGAAAAAAGGCCAGAAGAATATCCAGAAGATTATATAGAAAAAATTGTGTTTGGCAAGATAAAATTCCCGAAAACGGCAAAAAATTTATCCAGCACCCCAATTCCAGATTTAGCAATTAATGTAAGAGTTCTGCAGCCTGTAGCTAGGCCCTGTAAATGTGATCAAATGGCTGTAGTGAACTAACCTGTCGATAATTGCACTAGTAAGCTTTTCATCATAAAATATAGTGTTCCACTTGCTAAATTCTAAATTGGTAGTGATGATTACACTACGCTTTTCGTAACAGTTTGAAATTACTTGAAAAAGAAGTTGTGCTCCTTCTGTGTTGAGGGGGATGTACCCCCATTCATCGCAAATTAACACATCTGCTTTTTCAATCTTTTTCATTAATTTATTTATTTCCCCGTCAGCTTGAGCTTCTAAAAGCTGATTGACCAAAGCTGCTGTAGTGTAAAACATAACCTTTTTCCCACGGTTACAAGCTTCAATTCCCACAGCAATACTCATAAAAGTTTTCCCAGTGCCTACAGGCCCGTAAAGAATAAGATTTTCCTTTTGTTCAACAAAACCGGCAGTCTTAAGTGTTTCCACGTCAATGCTTTCCGGCAAAGCTACGTTATCAAAATTGTAGTCCTTAAATGTTTTGAAGGTAGGAAAATTAGCCTGTTTTAAAAGGCGGTTTTTACGATTTATCTCCCTTTGTTCCACCTCCAGTCTTAAAAGTTTCTCTAAAAACTCTTCATGGGTATCTGCTTCTATTTGAGGGTAATTCTCCGGTATAGTAGTACCTAACTTAAGCTTTTTGCAGTAGCTCTCAATAGTTTCTTTCATTTCCTATCACCTGCCTTGTTTAATAGCTCATCGTAAACTGCGAAATTTGGAGTATATCCTGTCATTGAAGGTATATTATTGTTTGAAACCAGTTCGGATGGTAGAGTTATGTTGCTAGTTTTTCTAGTCCAAGTAAGCCTGATACTTTCCACATCATCTACTCCATCTTTGAGGGTTTGTGAAAGTACATCGGCTGCAGTATCCATGTCATTGTGCTCAATTATATCCTTTAATAAATGAAGTGCTTTTTTCTTTTTCGGGTAATCAAGATACTCAAGATAATCCTGCCAGGGATCGGGCAATTCTTTGTAAAAACCAGTGTATTTTAAAGCGTTAGGCCGTTTTGCTATCAGCTCTAAATAGGGATACCATTTCATTGACTCAGTTTCTTGATAGAGCCTAGGGTGTGAAACCACTTGTTTATAATCTTCATCTAACACATCCACCCTATCATGGGTTAAATAAAGCCAGACCTGTTTTCCCACTAGCCGGGGAGATGTGGAATAGATCTTTTTATCTAATTCAACTTTTCCATATTTATTTGTTTTTACTTTTACCAATCGGCCAATATCAAAAGGCTTGTCCGGTAATTTAAGTAAGCAATTTTTATCCTCTTCAAATAGCTCTGCTTCTTTCTTTTGTTTTTTGTAGTGCAGTTTTTGGGCGTCGTTTTCTGCTTTTTGAAAAAGTTCTTCATTCAAATCTTCTATGTCAGATACGGAAGGAACGGGGACAAAATGATTTAGCCTGGTGAAGCCTACTTTGTTTTCCACATGACCTTTTTCATTTGATTTGCCGGCATTACAAAAGTTGTGGAGAAACCCGTAATGAAGGGCAAATTTTTCAAATTGTTCGATTAACTCTCTTTCACCTTTTTTCTTAATTTCTTTCACTGCAGCAGATAGATTATCAAACCAAATCTTTGTGGGAACACCGTTTATATATTTGAATATCCTCTGCAGCCCTTCCAACAAACATTCCTGGTTTTGGCCCCTGAAAACTTGCTCGTAAGCTACATTGCTATGGGGAAACGATAAGACTAGAGAATGCCCTTTGATTTCTTTGCCGTTTTCATAAATTAGTGACTCGCCAAAGTCCACTTGAGCTTCCCCAGAAGGATGTTCAAGGGGAAGATAAGCTTCACTATCACCAAATATTTCTCTCTTTTTAGCTGATACGTAATATCTAACGACTCTTTCAGAAACATTAAATTTTTCCTTAAATTCCTCTTTTAATCTATCGTATATTCTTTTAGCTGTATGCCGCTGTTTTACTGGAGCTTTTGTATCTTCATTTAACCACTGATCAATAGTTGGTTTAAAAGGATCAAGTTTTGAACTTTTTTTCTTTCTCCGGGGAGGACTATCATTAAAATCTTCCTTCTCGGCGTATTTTTTCACAGTTTTGAAATCATGGCCTGTTTCCCTGCTAATTTCGCTGTACTTTTTTCCTTTATGAAATGATAAGTATTTGATATTATACTGTTGAGTCATTGTCAGCATCCTTTCTTTTCCTCCTTCTAACTGTTTTTTGGTAGATTACAATTAGAAGGGTATGATATTTTTGGGATGCTGGCAATGACTTTTTTTCCAATTTTTACGGGATTTTTATCTTGCCATTTTCTCCATTTCTATTTTGCCACAAACAAAAAATTGAAGAAAAAGAGTTGATAAATAAATATTACGACAACCTGCCCGCTAAAGACAGATCGGTTATTTATTATAAAATTATAGAGGAGCTAAGCTTTGAGGAGATGGGTGCAAAATTAGATGAAAAAGAAACAACTCTTCGTTCACGATACAAGAGAGCTTTAGATAAATTGAAAAGAATGATTGGAAATAACTATAATTGAGGGGATACCCTCAATTTTTTTTTAAAAAATTTAAATTTGGTGCAACATTTTTATGCTCAAATAGTTATATAGGTAGAAGACATTTTTGAGGAAAAGTCTAATAGAGAAAATTATACTGGAGCAGGGTGATGTTAATGAATAAAGACTTTGAAAATGAAAAATGGGAAAAACTGCTTTCAGATATTGAAAAACATCGAGGAAAAAAGAGATTAAAAAAATTTGGCAAAGGTATCTCTTTTGTCATTTTAGGCTTATTTTTTATTAATTTTTCTGTAGGTGCTTTCTTTACTTCTCCTACGGGGGCTCTAAGGTCGGTTGTTTTAGATATTAGTCGTGAAGAGGATGGGCACTACGTACAATACAGCTGGCTACCCGATGAAAAGTTAGATGAGATGGAGTTGGAATTAGAAGATGAGGATGTGTATTTGCCAGAATATTTACCGCCAGGGTATGAGTTAGACGAATTTGAAATATCACCTGGAAAAAATTATAGTGCTACCATTGTTTTTACCGATGATAATAATACAATATTGCGTTTAACTCAGAGGAAATCACCTAAAAATGGAGAGAGTACTAGGGCTTTTCCAAATGCCGATGAAACTGAAAATATAGAAATTAGTGGTAATGAGGGGATAATTGCTTACCATGAAAGTGACACTATAGTTGTTTTTTTTATTGATCACAGAGGAATTGAACATGTTTTAACTGGCAAAGTATCAGAAGAAGAAATGATTAA
Source organism: Natranaerofaba carboxydovora (assembly GCF_022539405.1). NCBI lineage: Bacteria > Bacillati > Bacillota > Clostridia > Natranaerobiales > Natranaerofabaceae > Natranaerofaba > Natranaerofaba carboxydovora. The sequence goes on from NZ_CP054394.1 coordinate 549,085, forward strand.
TATAGCTGAATCTATTCATTGAAAGAGCTTGATTTTTGGAGGGAGTTAAATGGAGTTTGTATTTGTTGCTATAATAGTAGTGCTTATATTATTTGGAATCTATACCTTAGGATTTGTTATACCAAGGCAATTAAAAGAAATTTTAGATGAATTAAAGTCGATAAAAGCTTTACTTAAAGAAAAGAAAGGCACAAATTAGCGAACTTCCGATTATAAAAGCGTAATAATAAAACAAAAATTATAAATTGTTCTACTAAATGGAGGTGGATAGTTTGGATTTTCTATTTGGTTTAAGACTAGTGGCTTTGTTTTTTTTATTTGTGATTATTATAAAGGTAATTATGATAATAGCAGAACGTATAGGTAAAGAGTTTGGCTTTGGAGAGATGGTCATAAACATTGGGGGTAAACTAAGACAATTCTTCAGAAAATAAGAGGTAGTTTAAATTGAATTAGTACACTTATTTAGAAAATCGAGAAGTGCTTTACCCGATTTACTGCAATATAGATGAAATTTGATCTTTATTAGTTATTACAAGGGGTGAGGTTGAATATGAAACCGATAAAGTTATTTCATGTTATTCTTGTAGTTTTATTTGCTGTAACGGCTTTTATTTCCACGCAATATGATTTGTATACTATAGAAAGAGCTGTATGGGGTACAGTTGCTTATACAGTAATTCTTATTGCTGGGACAATCTTGGTTTTTAAGCCACGTTATTTAATTAATGATCAGTCGGGCCGAGGACATTCTAAAATGTTAGGGATTTTATTTTTGGTTTTATCTGCATTTAGAGTCAGTAGTTTTTGGTTATTTTAATGTGATTACTTAATATTTAAAAATCGTTGATTTTAACACAGTTTCCTGATTATATGCAATAATTATGAGTTAATTTGCAACTTCCACTTTTTAATGCAGCCCCTCACAGGTTTTGGGGTAACTATTATATAATTATTGCGTATGGGATAATTGGAAGTGTATTATAAAACTAGTCTTTTAAAAAGGAGGTAAATAATGGAAGTTTTATATATGATACCACTTATTACTTTGGTAATAGCTGCTGCGGGTACTTTCATATGCTACCAGGCGAAATCATTAAGCGATAATGTAATATATAAATATGGTTTTTGGGCTTTTGGACTATTCTCTATTTCTTGGGTTATTAGTATTATACAAACTTTTGTGCTGCCTGTTCATTTTCAAAGACAAGCTATATCTTTGGGGATTAACCACGTAATTCAAATATTAATATTTATAGGATTCATAGTACTTGTATTTGGTTTCTATAAAAGTTTCAGCGATAGCAAGACTAGATAATTCAAGCCAATATATTTATGTTTTTTAGCTACTAAAATTGGAGGTTGATGCTTAGATGTTATTTTTGCTTACAAATTATGGGACGCCCATATTATTCGGTATTGGTATTGTAATATGCTATATAGCCAAATCTCAAAACGAACACCTAATTTATGAATATGGGTTTTGGTCTTTTGTAGTTTTTTTGGTTTCTAGACTTATAAGTATAATCCGACCTATCTTGATATCTCCTGGAATGGGGCAAGAAATGGCTGGTGGAGGAATGCCTTTTTGGCTTATGGGTCTAAATTTGTTTAGAGAATAATTTCTAGGAATAGCAGCTTATTTAATCCTAGTAGTAGGCTTTTATAAAAGCTTAGAGAGTGAGAAGAGCAAACAAGTTCAGTAACTCAGGCTAGAGAAAGGAGAAAACCATGCATCTAATTATTCTTTCTGTTTTGACTGGCTTTTTGGGTACATTAATAGGATTTTTAATTGGAGTTGCTTTCGGGTCTAATTTTTTGATGTATATTTTTATGAGCTTTTTCGGGTTAATAGGAGTATTGACACCAGGCTTATATGTTCTAGATAAACTATATAACAAGTTTATACTTAGAAAAAAATGAAGTGGAGCTTTTTTAACATTTGCTCCGATTTTTACATTAGTAGTAATAAAAAAAGCTTTGAATAACCTCACAATGGCTACCCTTACAAACAATTGTCATAATAACAAGCGCTATAGTATTATTTGGACTCCTAATACTAATCCTCAGAGCTTTTAAAACTTATAACAAATTTATTAGGAATTTTGATACTCTATATCGGTTCTAAGTTTAGCTAGATAAACTTGAAATTGGAGGAGAATAAACTTGAGGAAATTAAATTTATTGTTATGTTTGGTCATTTTCTTAGTAGTTAGTTTAATCTTTATAGCCTGCGAACCAAATTCTCAAGAAAAAACTATAAAAGAGTTTACAGGAAAAGGTGCCTACTGGAGTATAGAGTTTTTAGTAACAGAAGAAGAGGAGCCTAGCGAAGTAGACATTTCTGCAAAATATTTAGGTGACTCAAGTGATATTGAAGAAGTAGATACAATTAAATACAACTATAAATGGCTGCATGAAGAGGCAGAATTCATAGAAGAAAAAGATAGTGTAGAATTTCATGGTGAAGATCCTGATTCAACAGTACACATGATAAGCATTGCAAGTGCTTTAACAAAAGATAGAAAAAATATGTATTCTGGAGAAAGTTTTATATCTGACTCTAATATTGCTGACATAGAGATGAATGAATTAGCTGATTATATAAGGATTTATATAGAATGGAATGAACAAGAAGAAATGCTCGAATTAGAAAAACTTAAATAAGGGCAAGGTGTTATTTCCTTTAGGTAAAGCCCTGAACGAAGATTGGGGTGATTTATTATTTTAGGCATTCTTGCATTTATTTTGGCATTATCAGCCATATTGATTATCCATTATAAATCAACTTTTGAAAGAAAATATAAAATATTATTGATTCTTATAATAATAGTTCTTCTTGGATTAAATAATTATAACGCTAGTGTCACTGAGTCAATGAGAGATCATAATAATGCAGTCGAAAAAGGTGCTATAAGAAAAATAAACATAACTTCTGGTGACATTGTGGGTCACCTTGAAGACTTCATGTCTGATGAAAAAGGTTTAGAAGAAAGGGTTAAGGCCTGGAATTATAGTCTGCATAATAACAGGAAAATGTTGGATGGTATTTTTTATTCTATGAGATATTTCTTCAACCTTTTCATTGGTGGTTTGTGGAAGGAGTACGGCGAATTCAAGCCATGCTTTATTTTATTGATTTTTACTATTATACCCGTTTTCGTCCACAATACAAACACTGCTGCTTAAAGCATCAAAACCTAATTTATCCACCATAATTCTTCCTCCCTAAGAGAAAAATGTCTGGGAAATAAATATTTATTTTCAAGGTAATAAAATTTCATTATTTATTCCTGGCTTCCTTGATACTTTAGTCCCAATTTATATAAAAAATATATAAAAAATTTATGATTATTATTGTTTGGGTGACAAGTCTTATATTTTATAAGAAAAATCAACTTTTTAAAGGAATATGTTAAAAAATATAGAATTTAATGTTATTGATAATGACAATAATACTTTATGCTAATAAGGGTTATTAAATTTTGTAAATGAAAGGTGTTTGGAGTTAATGAAACATGCTGCTGGGAATTTATTAAACGGTATCTTGGAAAGTTCAAAAGAAAGTGTTATTTTCGCGCTGGATGATAACTATTGTTATCTTACCTTCAATCAAAACCACAAAAAAACCATGAAAAATATCTGGGGAGTAGATATAAAAGTTGGCGATAATATGTTGGACTATATTAAATATAAAGAAGACATAGAAAAGGCAAAGGGAAATTTTGATAGAGCACTAAATGGTGAAAGTTTTATTGAAATTGAACAATATGAAGATGAATCTATAGACCGCAGGTGGTACCAAAATGAGTATAATCCCCTTTATGATGAAAGTGGTAATATAATTGGGTTAACCGTATTTTTATCGGACATCACTGAACGCAAACAAACTGAAGAAAAGCTAAGAAAAAGTGAAGTAAAGTTTAGAACATATATAGAAAAAGCCCCCATCGGGATATTTGTCCTAGATAAAGAGGGTAATTATTTGGAAGTAAACGAAGAAGCCTGCAGGATGACTGGATATACGAGAGAAGAGTTTTTTAAATTGAATATTAAAGATTTACTCCCTGCTGATAGCTATTTAGAAGGTTTGGCACCATTCAGTGAAGTTTTTGAAAAAGGTCATACAAAGAACACTATCTTTACAAAAAGAAAAGACGGCACAAAGTTCTGGAGATATATGGTTGCTGTCAAGTTAGACGATGATCATGTTATTGGATTTGCAAGCGATATTACTCAATTAAAAGAATTTGAAAAAGAACTAAGGCTAAAGGACAGGGCTCTGAAATCTTCCATAAATGCAGTTGCAATGGCTGATCTGGAGGGTAAACTTATTTTTATCAACCAGTCTTTTCTTGACCTGTGGGGTTATAAAGATGAAGATGAAGTATTGGGAAAGAATGCTGTAGAATTCTGGGAAGATAGGAATAAGGCAAGAGAAGTGATAGATGCTTTATTTAACGAAGGGAACTGGACAGGTGAGATGAAAGCTAAAAAGAAAGATGGTGAATTGATAGACCTTCATCTGTCAGCAGCCATAGTGTATAACGAAGAAAGAAAAGTTGAAGCGCTGATGGCTTCTTTTGTTGATATTTCTGAACAGAAAAAAACGCAAAGGCAGTTAAAAAAATATAATAATGAACTAAAAACAAAAAAAGCCGAAGTAGAAAAACTTTATAAGCATTTAAACAATGAAATAGACATGGCAAAAGAAATTCACGAAAGAGCTTTATTAAAAGATCCATATAAATTGACACTTCCAGAAGATATATCCATAGAAGCACATTACCGACCTTCAGAGCAGCTTGGAGGGGATTTTTATAGTTTTATTGAAGCACAGAACAAATTAATTATATATCTTTCAGATGTGTCAGGGCATGGCCTTGATGGAACGATGCTGAGTGTATTTGTTAAAGAGACAATAGAGAGCTATCTAAGCCTTCGTCCCAATGATATATCTCCAGAAAATATAATAAAGCATGTGAATAATCAGTATTATGAGGATAACCCTGGAGATTATTTTATCTGTATATTTTTAGGTATATTGGATTTGGAGACTTATAATCTTGATTATACGGGAGTTGGGATGCAGTTTTCACCAAAGGTGAAGCACGTTAATGGGGAGCTTACTGAGCTTTTTGTGGGAGGTCTACCAATATCATCTGCTATATCAGACCAACTTATGAATTTTGAATCGAACAGGATTCAACTTAATCCTGGTTCAACTGTTTTATTTTACACAGATGGCCTTGCCGAGCAGAAAAGCCAGGGAATAATGTACGAAAATAGGCTGAAAAAAATCTTTGATTATATGGGTCACTATCCTGTTGAATTTATAAAAAATGCTATGAACATGGACTTTAAAGAATTTAATGGCGGCAGCTTAATAGGTGATGATGATATTACCTACGTTCTGCTTCAAAGATACAAGGAAGATATAAAGCAGTTTAACTGGGCATTATACAGCAGCAGTAAAGAGCTGGATGTATTTTATACTAATATCAAACCCACTTTAGAAAAATATGTTGCAAATGATGTGTGCCTACAGTGTTTGCATGAACTAATGACAAATGCAATGGAACACGGCAATAAGTTTGACCCAGATAAAATGTTGTATATAGAGGCAACAGTATGCGAAGAATTTGTAGTTGTATCACTTTCAGACGACGGGGAAGGTTTTAACTGGACCGAAAAGTTAAAGAAAACATGTGATATAGATTTTGAAGGCGAGAGGGGCAGGGGTATAATCATGGCCCAGTTGATTTGTGATAGGCTTTATTATAATGAAAAAGGCAACAAAGCCTTTGTAATTCTTGAAGGTATTTAATAGCTTAGTTTGCCTTTTAATACAATCAAAAGTATCACAAAAATTAAGGCCTGCCGCAAAAAGCAGGTCTGAAATATGTGGCACTTTTTTCAATGCAGACTCTATTATTAAATTTTATATTATTTATGATTCAAGAAGGAGATTCAAATTTAATATAGTATATACAGATATTGATATAATTTGAAATAATTATTAATGATGTTATTATTTGTGATAGGAGTGGATTTCATTGTCAACCACTGACCTTGAAATATTACTAAACAATACATATGATGCTATGTTTTTAATAGATGTAGAAAATGAAAACACTTTTCAATTTAAAACAGTTAATGAACAATTTAAATATTTAACAGGTTTAACTACAGCGGGATTACAGGGGGGAACTCCACACGACTTCTTAGACAAGGATACAGCTGACTTTATAACTTCTAAACTATATTAAATGCTGTAAATTGAAAGAGAGAGTTGAATATGAAGAAACCCTTGACTTGCCTGTGGGAAGACTTACTTTTCATACAGTGCTTTCTCCTGTTATTGAAAATAACAAGGTGGTTAAAATAGTGGGTTCTGCTCGTGATATTACCGAGCAGAAACAGCTGGAGATAAAGCTTAGAAAAAGTGAACAAAAATTTAGAAGTTTTGTGGAAAATGCAAATGACATTATATTTACTGTAGACGAAATATGGAATATTTGAATATGTTTCGCCCAACTGGGAAAAGGTGCTTGGTCACAATGTAAATGAAATTATAGGGAAAAGTTTTGATGAATTTTTACATCCAGAAGACTATGAAAAAATGAGATGCTTCCAAAGTAAAATATTGGAACAAGGTTTGTTAGAAGAAAGCGTTGAGCACAGGATAAAGCATAAAAACGGTACTTGGAGATGGCATAACTCAAGATTTAATCTGCTAGAGGAAGCAAAAGATGACATATGCATACTGGGGATAGCTAGAGATGTAACAGAACAAAAGGAAGTCGATGAGAGGATTCGACATATTAGCTTTCACGACAGCTTAACAGGATTGTACAATCGCTACTATATTGAAGAGGAAATTAAAAGGTTGGATACAAATGAACAGCTGCCTATAAGCTTAATTATGGCTGATGTAAATGGTTTGAAGCTTCTTAATGACACTTATGGGCACAAAGCTGGTGATGAACTGATAAAAAAGGTAGGGAATCTTTTAAAGGAGTTTACTAGAGACAAAGATATAGTAGCCAGGTGGGGCGGGGATGAATTTGTTGTATTACTCCCTCAAACAAGTAAAGAAAAAGCAGAGAAAATAGCCCAAAGATTAGTACAAGAATGCAGAAAAAAATATGTTGAAGCTGTACCAGTTAGGTTTGCTGTTGGTACTTATACAAAGGATTCTAAACATATATCTATAGAAAAAGCTTTCAATGAAGCTGAAAATAGAATGTATAAAAATAAGCTAGATGAAAGAAATGCCACAAGAAATGAGATGGTTTCAGCAATGCTTAACACATTAAAAAACAAAAGCAGTGAAACAGAAGCTCACCTATCGAGGATGGTGTTTCTAAGCTACAGGTTTGGTAATGCTCTTAATCTTTCTGAAGAAGATATGGAAAAACTTTTTTTAATAGCTACCCTACACGATATAGGTAAAATTATTTTGCCTGAAAAAGTACTAAAAAATGAAGGGCGATTAACCAGCGAAGAACATGAGTTATATAAAGAACATCCAAAAAAAGGAGAATACATAGCCAGAGCTTCAGAAAATTTTGTCCACTTAGCCGAAGATATTGGCTCACATCACGAACGTTGGGATGGCAAAGGATATCCAAATGGATTAGTAGGAGAAAACATACCTTTTTTTGCAAGGGTAATAGCTATAGTAGATTATTACGAAAATAAAACAAATGATTTTTTAGGAGAAAAAGCTATGTCGAAAGAAGAGGCCCTTAAAGAAATAAAAGAAAATGCAGGTATTTTTTTTGACCCTGAATTAGCTAAAGTATTTGTTTCATTTATAAAGAAGGGAAATATATAAATTAAGACTGTATAGTGAAAGTGACAGAGTTTTTACAAATAGCAGATATACACACACAAACCAAGAACTAGTAAACAAGCCTCTGAAATTTTTAAAGATATAAAAAACATTAAAAACACCTAAAATAACACCACAAATAATAAAACTTAGCAAAAATATAATCCATTAGTGGGGGTTGCAAAACCTGATAAATACTGTTATGATGGGAAAGGCTAGAGTTCAAGGGAGTAGTTGGCGAGCTGGTGCTCCCCGCGGACTTCAAATCCACGAGAGCCTAGTGGAAAAAATAAACAACCCTTTTATACCAGGGGTTTTGCGATAACAAAAAATGGGAACGAGGAGAAAAGTACATAACTTGTCACACGAAAGTGACACGAGAATATATTATGATGACTGCTACACCTTTCTGATTTTCAGGAAGGTTTTTTGTTTTTGTAGAGTGTGTTTTGTTATGTTTAATCGTTTATGCTGTTGCAGGGAAATTATTTCCTATGAAGAATTGAAATAAAGTAGAATAGACGCTTAAGAAGAATTTAAAGTACAAGCAAGCAGATTAAATAATAATTAATTAGTAAGAACAAGATAGGAGTGAGTTTCAGTTGAAGAAAATTATAATAGTATCATTATTTTTGTTATTAATGCCTACGGTTGTACTTGCAGAAGATGTACAAATTGCTGCAAGTATTGAAGGAGAGGAACTATTAGTATTTGTAGATGACAAACAAGTTAATTTTCCCGATCAAGAGCCATTCATAGATGAAAATAATAGAACTATGATACCTGTAAGGTTTCCCACTGAAGCTTTTGGAGCCGAAGTGGATTGGGTACAGGAAGAACAAAAGGTAGTAACAAAAAACCAAGACAGGGAAGTAAAGATGTGGATAGATAACAATATCATGGAAGTTAATGGGGAAGAACAGGAGATGGACACTACTCCTATAATAAAGAATGATAGAACGGTAGTACCAACACGCTTCATAGCTGAAGCTCTTGGGGTAGATGTGGATTACGAAAGGGTAAGTTACATAGCTGAAGATGATTCGGAAATTGTATCTGATAATATAGGGATAGTGTTTAATTTTACAGAAGATCAACTAGAGTCAGAGATAGAACAGTTAAAAGAAGATATAATGACTAAAGTAAAAGATAACTTACCAGAGATAGAAGTGCCTGAAGATCCTGCGGATGCACATCCTGCGTTAGATGATTATAATTTAGATTATGAAGTAGACAAGAAGTATATAGATGAGTTGGGTCATGAGGATACAACGTTACATGAACCTAATGAGTTGCAAGGTTTATCAGCGTATATGTTTTATGATGGTTGGACAGAAGAGGGTAGACAAGATGCAGCGAGGATATTAAACAGAAGGTTGCAAGATATGGATAAGGTGAATGAAATAATGGATTATGTTGAGAATGAGGGGATGCCACAAACATTTGAGCGGTTTGAAACGGATAGTTATACTATTAGAATAGCTTCAGATTTATTATATATATATGAAAAATAATAAGGTGGTGATATACTTATGGGTAAAAAAATTGTTTTAATTTTAGCCTGTTTATCAGTATTGATTTCTAGCTCTACAGCATTTGCATCAGATATTGACATTTACATATACGGTGAGAGGGTAAATTTTGAAGATCAAGAAACTTTTATAGATGAAGAAAACAGAACACAAGTACCAGTGAGATTTGTCAGTGAGTCTTTAGGTGCTGATGTAGACTGGTTAGAAGAAGAACAATTAGTAAAAATAGAAAAAGAAGATACATTCTTAGAATTAACAGTTGGGGAAGCTGAATATAAAAAGGATGGTCAATCAAAAGAGATGGATACTTCCCCTGTAATCACTGACAAAGGCAGAACAGTAGTACCACTAAGGTTTGTAAGTGAAGGTTTGGGTAGTAAAGTAGAATGGGCGGGTAACATCAACACAGTGTTTATAGGTAATATTGAAGATTGGGAAGTTCCAGAATATCCTGCTAATGTTCATCCAGTTATGGGTAATTACTGGGAAGATTATGAAATAGACAAGAAGTATATTGAAGAGTTAGGTCATAAAGATACAACTTTAAGAGAGCCTAATGAAGGTGCTGATTTAGTAGCAAGTATGTTTTTTGATAGTAGGACAGAGGGAGGTAGGCAGGATGCAGCAAGAATAATTAACAGAAGAGTTCAAGATATGGATAAGGTGAATGAAATGATAGATTTTGTAAAATATACAGAAGATCCATCAATAGAAAAAGAGTTTGAGTGTGATAATTATTTAATTACTATTTCATCAGGACTATTTTATATTTGGGAAAAGTAGAAAAAGAGGAAATTGTTTTGTATAAAAGATTACTTTTGTTAGTAATATTATTAATGTTTATTCTGTCATCAAGTGTATCAGCAATATTAACTAGACATGATGATATTAGTGATGATTGACAAGATCATATATTTGATATGACAGAGATGGTAAATCATCCAGAGTTTGTTATTCTACCTGATTATGTGAATGAAGAAATGACGGAGAAACTTATGGTATAGTGGGCGGAATACCAGATGATATGAATCTGGTTAAGAAAAAAGATATTTAAAGTAAAACTTAGAATTAAATTACAAGAGTCTAAGGAGAGGGGTTCTAACATGAAAAAATTTAGTTGTTTATTAGTATTTTTATTGATAATTGGTTTATCAGGGGTAGTAAGTGCGGAGAGTTCTGATATTGAAGTATTGATAGATGGTGAGGGGGTAAGATTTGAAGATCAAGAACCATATATTGATGAAAATAACAGAACGCTTGTACCATTAAGATTTATTAGTGAAGCATTAGGGGCAGAAGTAGAATGGGATGGAGATAATAACAAAGTATTAATTAGTGATACGGTAATAGTAGAAGAAGAGAGTAATATATCTGATGATGTAATTAATAGTGGGTTAGAAGAAATTACAGATAATTTAGCAATGTTAGCCGGTAGTGTAGTAACAGAAGATAATAAAATAATGACAAGAACAGGGTTAGATTTAGAATTAGAGATTGAAAGCAGTCAAATAAATACCAAATATAATATAATACCTGTTTTTGAAGAGTTTGAAGAAGAATTTAAGGATATTTTAAATTTAACTAATGAAGATATTTATGATATGAGAGAAGAAAAAATACAGGAGTATGGGATGGACGATGATGAAAGCTTTCAAGATGAGATTGAAGATTTAATTAATATGGATACTGAGCCTATTTTAACTGATAAAGGAAGGACAATGGTGCCATTAAGATTTGTTAGTGATGCGTTAATAGCAAATATAGAATGGGATGATGGAGTAATATTAATAGAGACAGAAGAAGTGAGAGTATCAGAAGAAGATTATCGAAGTGAGGTTAGTAATTTTATAGAGATATTTTCAAATAATTTATATGATGATAGTGATTATTTAGAAGGAGTATTCCCGGTAGAAGGAGTAGATGGTTATTCTGAATTAAATGATATAGAATATGAGTATTATGATAATAATGTAAAGTTAGATTGGGGTGAAAAGCCTACAGGTGGTTATTATATAAGTGTGGAAGATATATATAAACAAGGTGATGATTTAATAGTAGAATTTTATGTGACTGTGCCTGGGGATAGTGCTGTGACACAAGCAATAACAAATCCCAGGCATCAAGAAGAAGTAGATAAGGAGTACAGAGATTTTGACAATATTGAGTTAGATTTGACAGAAGTTATTGTTTTAGGAGAAGAAGAGGAAGATGATAGTGAGGTAGTTGAAAAACCAGATAAGGATGAAGAAGATGAAGTAATTGAAGAGGAAGATATTGATGATAAAGATATAGTTGATATAAATAATATAGATTATGATAGATTAGATAGAAAAGTATTTGAATATACTAATGATATAAGGGAAGAGTATGGTTTAAACAGGCTTGGTAGTCATGATTTATTAGATGAAGCTGCAAAAATGCATTCAGAGGATATGATAAATGATGAATTTTATTCCCATGAGAATCCTTATGATGGTGATAAAACAAGACCAGGGGACAGAGCAGAGTATGTTGGTATAGATAATCCTTATATAGCGGAAAATGTATTAGATTATCCAATTGCAATTCATCAAGAATTTACTTATGATGAATTAGCATATAATTTTGTTGATGGCTGGTATAATTCAGATGGACACAGAAGAAATATGTTAAATGATGAAGCTAAAATATTGGGAGTAGGTTCATATGGAGGTAATGTAGGGGCGGCAGCTAATAATTTTGAGGGTGATACCTTTGTAATAAGGTCAACTCAGAAGTTTCAGGTTTATGAAGAAGTGGAAGAAAAATAGTTAATAAAAATTAAATTAATGTTTTAAAATAGGTAGTAAAAATAAGCTAAAAAGATACTAAGTTAAAGTGTAGCAAAGTTAAAACAGTTAAAAAGTCCTTATGAGGGCATAATCTCCCTGGAGTGTTTGTGGCAAAATAGAAATGGAGAAAATGGCAAGATAAAAATCCCGTAAAAATTGGAAAAAAAGTCATTGCCAGCATCCCAAAAATATCATACCCTTCTAATTGTAATCTACCAAAAAACAGTTAGAAGGAGGAAAAGAAAGGATGCTGACAATGACTCAACAGTATAATATCAAATACTTATCATTTCATAAAGGAAAAAAGTACAGCGAAATTAGCAGGGAAACAGGCCATGATTTCAAAACTGTGAAAAAATACGCCGAGAAGGAAGGTTTTAATGATAGTCCTCCCCGGAGAAAGAAAAAAAGTTCAAAACTTGACCCTTTTAAACCAACTATTGATCAGTGGTTAAATGAAGATACAAAAGCTCCAGTAAAACAGCGGCATACAGCTAAAAGAATATACGATAGATTAAAAGAGGAATTTAAGGAAAAATTTAATGTTTCTGAAAGAGTCGTTAGATATTACGTATCAGCTAAAAAGAGAGAAATATTTGGTGATAGTGAAGCTTATCTTCCCCTTGAACATCCTTCTGGGGAAGCTCAAGTGGACTTTGGCGAGTCACTAATTTATGAAAACGGCAAAGAAATCAAAGGGCATTCTCTAGTCTTATCGTTTCCCCATAGCAATGTAGCTTACGAGCAAGTTTTCAGGGGCCAAAACCAGGAATGTTTGTTGGAAGGGCTGCAGAGGATATTCAAATATATAAACGGTGTTCCCACAAAGATTTGGTTTGATAATCTATCTGCTGCAGTGAAAGAAATTAAGAAAAAAGGTGAAAGAGAGTTAATCGAACAATTTGAAAAATTTGCCCTTCATTACGGGTTTCTCCACAACTTTTGTAATGCCGGCAAATCAAATGAAAAAGGTCATGTGGAAAACAAAGTAGGCTTCACCAGGCTAAATCATTTTGTCCCCGTTCCTTCCGTATCTGACATAGAAGATTTGAATGAAGAACTTTTTCAAAAAGCAGAAAACGACGCCCAAAAACTGCACTACAAAAAACAAAAGAAAGAAGCAGAGCTATTTGAAGAGGATAAAAATTGCTTACTTAAATTACCGGACAAGCCTTTTGATATTGGCCGATTGGTAAAAGTAAAAACAAATAAATATGGAAAAGTTGAATTAGATAAAAAGATCTATTCCACATCTCCCCGGCTAGTGGGAAAACAGGTCTGGCTTTATTTAACCCATGATAGGGTGGATGTGTTAGATGAAGATTATAATCAAGTGGTTTCACACCCTAGGCTCTATCAAGAAACTGAGTCAATGAAATGGTATCCCTATTTGGAGCTGATAGCAAAACGGCCTAACGCTTTAAAATACACTGGTTTTTACAAAGAATTGCCCGATCCCTGGCAGGATTATCTTGAGTATCTTGATTACCCGAAAAAGAAAAAAGCACTTCATTTATTAAAGGATATAATTGAGCACAATGACATGGATACTGCAGCCGATGTACTTTCACAAACCCTCAAAGATGGAGTTGATGATGTGGAAAGTATCAGGCTTACTTGGACTAGAAAAACTAGCAACATAACTCTACCATCCGAACTAGTTTCAAACAATAATATACCTTCAATGACAGGATATACTCCAAATTTCGCAGTTTACGATGAGCTATTAAACAAGGCAGGTGATAGGAAATGAAAGAAACTATTGAGAGCTACTGCAAAAAGCTTAAGTTAGGTACTACTATACCGGAGAATTACCCTCAAATAGAAGCAGATACCCATGAAGAGTTTTTAGAGAAACTTTTAAGACTGGAGGTGGAACAAAGGGAGATAAATCGTAAAAACCGCCTTTTAAAACAGGCTAATTTTCCTACCTTCAAAACATTTAAGGACTACAATTTTGATAACGTAGCTTTGCCGGAAAGCATTGACGTGGAAACACTTAAGACTGCCGGTTTTGTTGAACAAAAGGAAAATCTTATTCTTTACGGGCCTGTAGGCACTGGGAAAACTTTTATGAGTATTGCTGTGGGAATTGAAGCTTGTAACCGTGGGAAAAAGGTTATGTTTTACACTACAGCAGCTTTGGTCAATCAGCTTTTAGAAGCTCAAGCTGACGGGGAAATAAATAAATTAATGAAAAAGATTGAAAAAGCAGATGTGTTAATTTGCGATGAATGGGGGTACATCCCCCTCAACACAGAAGGAGCACAACTTCTTTTTCAAGTAATTTCAAACTGTTACGAAAAGCGTAGTGTAATCATCACTACCAATTTAGAATTTAGCAAGTGGAACACTATATTTTATGATGAAAAGCTTACTAGTGCAATTATCGACAGGTTAGTTCACTACAGCCATTTGATCACATTTACAGGGCCTAGCTACAGGCTGCAGAACTCTTACATTAATTGCTAAATCTGGAATTGGGGTGCTGGATAAATTTTTTGCCGTTTTCGGGAATTTTATCTTGCCAAACACACTGGAGGACTTTTTTATTTTTACGAATTTAAAAATCACAAATATAAATTTATGAACACTTGGACTATAGTACTAAATTATTAAAAAAAGAAAGGGATTTCCATCTCGTCAGAAGATAATAAAAAGTTTTTATCAGATTGGTTGATTGTAGTCATCTAAGAATTGATATTTATGAGTTTATAAGTCGTACTTACTGCTTGATTCGACAAAATAAGTCAATATTCGACAAAGGATAATGTTAAATAACAAAGAATAATTTAACTGTTGTTATTTTTATTAATAGCAATTACTTTTTATTTAATATTAGTTTTTTAAAATTGTTACAGAAGATTAAAAAATAACGATTATTTTAGAAAGGTGAAATATAAATTGTCTTTAAGTTCACTAATTAATCAAAAGATTGTAATAGTACCAAGCAGACAGGGTGGAATTGAGTTTCGCAGATCTCTTGTCCATAAAGGATGGTATCTTCCAAACTTTCAAACAGAAACTTTATTTGGATTAGCTGAGAATAAGGCTTTGGCTGAGTTATTTTATGAAGGGTATTTTTTAATTGATGAACAGGTTGGACGAGAGATTATGCTAGAAGTGTTATTATCTTTGGAAAAAGATAATAAGCTTAATTATTTTAACAAAATTTCTGCTGACCCTCAGACTGCAAAAACATTTTATAAGGCAATTTTGGAAGCAAAACTATTTTGTAAAACGAATAAGAATATAAGCTTTGAAAATTTGGATAAGATTGAAAAGATAGAGGATCAACAAAAAGAAGATGATTGTAAAGCTAACGAAGGCGCTAAATCAGAAGATTTGGAGAGAATCTTTAATAAATACAATGATTTTCTGATAAACAAAAAGTACATAGACAGGGCAGATGCTTTGAAAATAGCCATAGAAAAAGAGCAAGAAAACCAAATAAATAATAAAGAAGTCCAATCAGGCACTGAAGATATAATTTATTTTGTTCCTGAAAACCTTAAGCTATATCCCTTAGAAGAAGAATGGCTAGATGTTTTAACAGAAGAAAAAAACAGTTCAAAAGTAGAGTTTTCCCTTAAAGATCCTGAAGTTATTTTAAATAAATGTATATCAAGTACAAAAGAAGTTAAAGAAGACAGACGAGAACTTAACTGGAAAATTATTAATGGATACGGTGAAAACAACGAAGTCAGGCAAATGGTTAGAGAGATTAAAGATAATAATATTAAGCTTGATGAGTGTGTCTTCTGCTGTACTGACTATAAAACGTATTCCAAGCTTCTAAATGACCTCTCCCAGGAATATAACCTCCCTATGACTTTTTCCCATGGTGTAAACATCATGAGTACTGCTCCGGGCAAGCTCACCAAAGCTGTTCTTTCCTGGTACCAAAATGGTTTTAAAACATCAGATTTTCGAGAGATTGTTTTTGGAAACCAATTTGCTATTGGTAAGCTAAAGAAATATTTCGAACAAAAAGTTGAAGAAAAGCTTCAAGAAAAGCATGAAGAACTATACAACGAGTTAAAGCAAATTGAAAAAGAATCTGATAATAATAATGAAAATGAGAACTCTTGTGCAAATAATAAAGAAGAAAAAGATACAAGTGATAAAGAAAACCATATCAAAGAAAAGGACAAGGCTGGCAAAGGTGAAGTGAGTATTGTAAATAAATATCTTTCAGTCAATAAATTTTATGAGATTTCCCATGATCTACTTCCTGGACTTAACACCGAAGAGAATAAAGACAAGTTTGATAGACGAAAAGAGTTTGCCATTGAAGAATTTGAAGAAAAGAAAAAAGAATTAATTAAACTAGATGAAGATATAAAAGAAAAAGAAAGGCGAAAACAATATAAAAATCTCTGGCGAGAACTTTGTAATATTACATTGGCAGAGCTTTTTTTCTTACAACTCACTGGTGAAAATGCAGACAGGAAATCCAGTCTGTCAAAAGGATTGTTTTGGCTATTAAATGAGTTTTTGCTTCTTCGATATCCTGACAAGGAAGAAACAGACCCAAATATAATAATGTTACAGAATAACGCTATTTCCCAGGATAACCAGGCTAAGAAAGCTTTAATAGAAATTTTGGAACGCCTTATAGAAAACAACTTTTCCAATGATAACACGACTGCTATTTTATTAGATTTTATTGAAAATGTAAAAGTATTTCCTTCTACTACAAGGCCAGGGCATATTCATGTGACAGACATAAATAATGGTATATGGATATGGAGAGAAAATATTTTTCTTGTCGGTATGGATGCTAACCGCTTTCCGGGTACTTCGTTGGAAGATCCTATCTTGCTAGATGAAGAAAGGGAGGTTCTATTAGAAAAGGACGTAAATGATGATAAATGGTGGCATCTATTTAAAAATAACCGCTTTAGAATCATTTATGAAAATATGAATTTATTTAAACAGATACACTTTAAAAAAGCCGGTTCATTATATATTTCTTATTCTAACTTTAGCCATTATGATTTTAGGCCTACACTTCCTGCTTCGATTTTGTTAACAACCTACAAAGAGCTAGCTAATAAAAAAGATGAGCTAATAACGGTTAATGACTTTGTAGATTACTTTTCAAGAAAAGACAATAGGTTGGTTAAGGCAGGCTTTAATCCTAATTCAAAAAATAGCTCGTTGGATCAAACTGAATTTTGGCTTTATCATACAGATGGTGGTAATAATAAACTCCAAAAAATCTCTACGTTCAGCGACGATTTAATTAAAGCTGATAAAGTACTACAAGAAAGACGAAGTAAAAAACAAACTATATACGATGGCAAAGTTAATTATTCAAGCAAAATAGAAGAAAATGATAATAATATTGCCTGGATAAAAGATAGAAAGTCTTTTTCACCATCTTCTCTGGAGAGCCTTGGAAAGTGTCCTTTTGAGTTTTATTTAGCCCAGATTTTGAATTTAAGGGTTTTTGATGTACGTGAAGAAAGAAAAAATGAATGGCTAAACCCTTCAGATAGAGGAACTTTAATGCATGCTATCATTGAGAACTTCCTTAATGAAATTTATCCTGATGACAAAGAAATTGACCTTGGAACCTTTAAAGAAGAAGACTTTGAACATGAAGGCAGGTTCTATACCCGGATAATGGAAATAGCTGAACAGCAACTAGAAAAACAGAAGAAAAGATTAAGACCAGAAAATGAACATATTTTTAAAAAAGAAAGAGAAGATATTTTAGAACGCTGCGGGATATTTTTGGAACAGGAATGGGGCTTAATTAATAAATGTAGAGAAAAGAACTTAAACATAGAAAAAAGCTTATCCGAAGTTGAATTTAATAAGGAAATAATTTTAAAAGAGGATAAAAAACTGCCTTTAAAAGGCTATATAGATCGGGTGTTACAGTTTAGTAACAAAGAAGCAGAGGTAATAGACTATAAAACAGGTTCTAGTAAACCTAGTAAGGGCAGCCCATACAAAGAAAATTCTTTAGACGGGGGCAGAAAACTACAGGCGCCTTTATATGGGCTAGCCTATGAAGGTACTAGTGAGGGGAAGATTTCGGTGACTAAAACAGGTTATATTTTTATAAACACCAAGACAGACGAAGAAAAACAAATCATAAATGACATGAATGAAACGCGCGATAATACTACTTCAATATTAGAAGGACTTTATCAAATAATTAAAAATGGTGAATTTGTTGTAACAGACAATGAAGAAGACTGTGAATACTGTGACTTTAAATCTGCGTGCTCAAGAGAGCTGCTAGAAAATATAGATAAAAAACGTGAGGGCACTTATTCTAATGAGGTGAGAGAGTTTGAGTAAAGAAAAAGAATTTATAGATCAAATTCCCGATCAGCCACAGAGAGATCAACTAAATAAAGAATTTAATGCTAACTTTTTTGTTGAAGCTAGTGCAGGTTCTGGTAAGACTAGCTGTTTGGTGGACAGAATGGTCTATCATGCTGTGCGGTTAGAAAACAAAGAAGATATTAGTAAAATTGTTGCCATTACTTTCACAAAAAAAGCTGCTCAGGAGTTTAGATCCAGATTTCAAGAAAAACTAGAGAAACTTCTTAAAGAGGGTAATGTTGATAACATAGACGAAACAAAAATAAAAGAAATTCTTGAAGACGATGCTAAAAGAGAAGAGCGTATACATTACATTTTAGATAACTTAGATAACATATTTATGGGAACTATCCATTCCTTTTGTGCTAGAATGCTTCGTGAAAGACCGATAGAAGCGGAACTAAATATTGGTTTTAAGGAGATTGATGATAAAGAAAATGAAACTTTTATGGAAAATGCCTGGAATGAATTTTTATTAACAGAAGCAAATAAGGGGATTAGCAAGGATTTAGAAAGAACAGGTGTATATCCACCCCAGTTATATAATTTGTTTTTGCAATTGGATAATAATAAAGACGTTGATTTTAATGCTAATTTTGAAAATGAGGCAAAGGATTTGGTAAATGACTGCGAAGATTCAAAAGAATTAATAAACCTTATTAAAAACGAAGATACTCATTTAAAAATTCTACAAAAAATATTTGGAGATTTTTATTGTCATATGTCTTTGAATGAAGAGACATTGGATAAAGAAATAGTTGAACCTGATTGTCCAGAAGAAATAAAAAGAAAAACTGGAGAAGCATTTAATAAAAATAATAGAAAGCGAATTGCAAATTTAGCTTTTTACTATGAAAAATATAGATGTAAGGAAGAAGAGTTGCTTGAAAACTATCCTCAATTGTTGGAGATGTTAGAGAATTTTACAAAGATAAAGCTTAAGCAAAGTCCAACTGAAATAAAGGTAAAGGATAAAGATAAAAAGAAAACTCTGAAGAAAAAATTTAAAGAGCGATTGCAAGAAGAAAATGAAAAACACAATGTAAACAAAAAAATTGCAGAGTTGTTGAAACTATACTATGAACTAAAATGCTATCAAAATGCTTTAGATTTTGCCCATAGAGCGGCTCAATTTGCACAAGAGAAAAGAAAAAAAGAATCACTTGTTAGCTTTGAGGATCTATTATTTTATTCTAGAAATTTGCTGCTCCGTAGCCAAGAAGCGAGAGATTTTTTCCAGAAAAAATACTGCTATTTTTACGTAGACGAATTCCAAGACACTGACCCATTACAAACAGAGATACTTTTTTATTTAACGGCTAGTGAATTTAAGGAAAACTGGCAAGAAATTATTCCAAATAAAGGTTCGTTATTTATAGTAGGAGATCCAAAACAGTCCATATATCGTTTCAAAAGGGCAGATGTAATAAATTACTCGTTAGTTAAACAAATAATAGAAAAAGCTGATGGTCGTGTTATTAACCTAACTACCAATTTTCGTTCTGTGGATGCTTTGTGTAAAGATTTTAATGAAATATTTAATAAACTATTGCCGAAAGATGATAGCGATACCCAGGTGACTTACGAAGAAGTTCAATCGGGTAGAAGTGCGTTAACTTCTGATGATAAAAGAAAAGAGATTTCGGGGATAAAAGTTTTACCACAAATAAAACTGCCGACTGAAAACCAAAAAGAACATTTACTTAAAGAAGATCCCCCTCGAGTTGCAGAGTTTATCTATAATGCAGTGGAGTCCGGGGAGTTTAATCTAGCTAGAAATAGGGGTAAGGGTAAGCCAGAAACTTTAGAGCCTGCTAATTATGGAGACTTTATGTTGTTGACTTACGATAAAAGTGACATGGATGTTTATATTAGGGAACTGCAGAAACTAAAAATTCCATATACCTTATCCGGGGAAAGTTGTTTTTCTGAATCACTAGGTATCAGAGAACTGGTTAAAATATTAGAAAGTATTGAAAACCCTTATGATGAAGTGAAAACAGTTGCTGCATTAAGGAGCATTTTTTTGGGAGTTTCAGATGAAGAACTTTTTGAATATAGGACTTGTGGCAAAAACTTTATCTTAAACAAAGATCTTTCAGATAAAAAAAATAAAGAAGAACGAAGCAATATTGAAGATAAAATGGTTACCCTAGAACATTACAATGAATGGGCAAAATTATATTCTCCAGTAGTTTTGATGGAAAAGATAATAGATGATTTAAAGGTCGTTCCTTATTCCATATATTCTTATACCTGTGCAGAGGATTATGATCACTTAAAAAGAGAAGAAAATGGTTTAAACCTGTTATACCAGTTGTTAGAGACAATGCGGGGTGAAGAAATTAATGGTAATATTTACAACATTACCTCTTTGATACGCCGAATTAATTTTTGGATGGATGAAAATATAGATAATGAAATGCCCTTTGAAATTGAATCCGGGTTAAACGCTGTAAGTGTAATGAATCTTCATAAAGCAAAAGGCTTACAAGCACCTGTAGTTATCCTTGCTAAACCTTGTGGAAAATCAAATATTAGTCCGAGTGTTCATGTAGAACGCACAGATGATATGAAAGTAAAAGGCTACTTGAAAATCCAAGAAAAAGTTGGAGATAAAAAATTCATTAAAAATCTTATAAGTGTTAATAAATGGGAAGATAAACTTAAACAAGAAAAGGATTTATTAGAAGAAGAACATATAAGAAAACTGTATGTTGCAGCTACAAGGGCCGAAAACCTACTAGTAATTAGCAACGCAGATAAAGATATACCAAAAAGCAATCGTCCCTGGAAAGAAATATGTGAAAAATTGAGTGAGATTGAAAAAGACGAGTCTGAAGATAAAGAACTTAAAATGAGAGAAATAAGTATTCCAGAACATTCAGCTTCTAAATCAAAAGAAACTGAAATAGCAGAAGAGACTAGCAGTGAAGACTTAAATTTCTTAAATGAATCTATAAAAAACAATTGGCAAAATTGCAAAGAAGTTACCTATAGCCATAGAAGCCCCAGTGAATTAAAAACTGATTACCAAGGGTCCAATCAATCCCTATCTAAAAATAGGCTTTGGAAAGACCTACTGAATGGATTACACAAAAAACTAGGGGAAGAAGATGTTAAAGTGCAGATGCTTGGTACAGAGGATGAAGAAGTGAATAGTTATCCTGTTAATGAGACATTAGATGACATTGTAGAAGAGATAATAGATACTATGTTAGATGAAGATGTGAAAAATAGCAAGGATTTCAAACAGATGTTAAAGGCAAAAGGATTAAGAGATGAAAGTGAAATTCCGGATGCACTTCTATCAGACTATAAAAAAGGTACTCACAGTGATAGACGTGGGCCACTATGGGGGACAATGGTTCACCTGCTGTTAGAAAGGCTGGTAGACAATAGGAAGGTTATTAATGAAGCTAATATTGAGAAATATATAGAAAAAGCAGTAAAGGAAACTTTGGGCGAGACTCTTTATGAAAGTAACTTTAGAGATACTAAATTTATGAATCAATATATAATTTTAGAAAAAGCTTTAGGATTTAAAAAGAAAGATAAAACAAAGCCGCTGCAAAACCTTAAAGAAGTTAGAGAAATTTTATATGAACAACTAAAAGATACAGCCAAACGGTTTATAAACGGTGTATATCCCCAGGCAGAACCTAATAGGGAAAAGCTTTGGCAAAGAATACAGAATGCTGAGGAAGTGGTAACTGAATATGATTTCGAAATACCGTTGTATGAAACTGAAGATAAAGAATTATATGATCTTTGTATTGAGACCAAAGAAGGTAATGAAGAAGATGGTGAAAATGGTGACATGGATGAAAATAAAAACAATGGGGAGATGTTTTTGTTCTCCGGTTCCATTGACCTTATGATAAAGGAAAATGATAGCTGGGTGATTGTAGATTATAAAACTAATAGAGTGGACAACCCTGCCTTCCTAGATGAAATGTATAGGAACCAATTGAAAGCTTACAGGATGCTCTGGGAGAAAGTCAGCGGAGAAAAGGTGAGCGAAGCTGCAGTTATCACATATCATGTGAAGGCATGGGATGAACCTAATGAGTCATTTACTGAAAGAAGCAGCAGAGAGAAAGAAAGTTATTTGGATTACCCACTTGAAGAATTTGCGGAAAAACTAAAAGATAAAAACTTTGTAGAAAAAATAAGCAATGTAACTAACCATGGGGTGAAGCTTCAAAGACTTAATACTTTTTTATTTTTAACAGTTGTAGAAATATTTATAGAGAAAACACAGGGGGGTGAAAAAGCAAGCATACTTAAAGAATATAACGTAATAAGTGATTATACTGCTAAAAGCTTAGGCCATTTGCAGAATGGTGTAAAGAAAGCATTTGGTTATGAAGAAAGAGACAAATTTGAGAACGCGTTATATGAGGGAAAAGACTTTGTAGAGGGAGTTAATACTGTCGAGGAATTATTAGATAAGATGATAGAAATGGAAGGGGAGGCTAAGATTGAAGAAGAGTATAAAAAAATAAAAGAATACCTTTAAGATTAATCTTATAACATATAATT
The DNA here is from genome assembly GCF_022539405.1 of Natranaerofaba carboxydovora. Taxonomy (NCBI): domain Bacteria; kingdom Bacillati; phylum Bacillota; class Clostridia; order Natranaerobiales; family Natranaerofabaceae; genus Natranaerofaba; species Natranaerofaba carboxydovora. The sequence continues at coordinate 572,154 of NZ_CP054394.1, forward strand.
TATAGAGATAAAAACCTAATTTTTATAAGTAAGGTAGGCAGACAGTTTATTTAAGGTTTATAGGTAACCTTAAAAACCTAAATATGTTTATAATTATTTATAGAGGGAGTTTTTAGTTATGACTATGGAGAGTACGAATGCTGAAAACACAATTAATTTTCTTAAAGAAAAATTCGGAGAAGAAAATGTACTTGAAGAGGAAGATGTAAGACGAGAGTTTAGTGAAGATATGAAACGAAATTTTGGTTGGGATATAGGTGGGGCTAAAGGAAACTCTGACTTCTCATTTTATAATACACGAAAGATAACAGTTCCTAGTACTGGTGAAGAGATATTTGTATATGCTCATGATACTACTTACTATACAAGTAATTTTTTGATTAATAATTTTGAGCGAAAACACATAAATAATGCTTTGGCATATTCAATAGATAAAGGATGCAAGTTTTTTTTCTTATCAGTTATGACACCAGAAGCAATAGAAAACTTAAAAACAAAAAATCATTACTTACTAGAGAAGGTTGAACCTTCAGAACTTATTTTTTCTATTGAAGGAGAGTGTAAACATCAAAGGTCATATACCTTTGATCCAGTAATAAATGAATGGAGAAATAAAGGCTTTCCTATACCAGGACGTGCTGAAGCACCTACAAAAAAAGGCTTAAAAATAAAATTCATGGTACTACATAAGGAGAACCTCGATGATTATTTAGAATATTTTGATAGTCGTCCATATATGAGAGCAGATACTAAAAACAAAAGTAATGAACAAACAAAAATTAAAGAAGTGGAAAAAATCAACAAGTCTATTCCTCCCATTAAATTTTCAAGAAATCGTCTGTTATTTGGAGCACCGGGAACGGGTAAAAGTCACAAAATCGATAATGAATTAGAAAAATGTCGTGGGGAATACTTGTATAAAGAAGAGAGCAAGATTGAAGAAATAGTAAAAAATTTAGGCTATAAAGACGAAGAAACATACAGTGAAATCAAAAAAAAGGAACTAAGAGAAATCAGAAAAATTGATGAAGATTTTCGTGTTACTTTTTTTGAAGAATACACATATCACGATTTTGTTGGTGCTTACAAGCCAGTACCTGAAGGCGATAACATTACTTATAAATTTGTTCCGGGCCCTTTTACTGAAGCCTTAGTTCAAGCTTTGAATTACCCTTATAAAAATGTGCTACTGATAATCGAAGAAATAAACAGGGCTAATGCGGCATCTGTTTTCGGTGATCTTATTCAATTACTTGATAGAACTCCAGACGGAGATAGTAAATATAGTATTGTTCCTCCAATAGAGATGAAAAAATATTTATTAGAAAATGATATGATAGGTCGTTTTAATGAGGATGAAGGACTTAAGATTCCTGAAAATTTGTATATATGGGCAACAATGAATAGTGCTGATCAAGGGGTCTTTCCAATTGATAGTGCTTTTAAACGTCGCTGGACAGTAGAATATATGCCAATAGATGGTGAGGAAAATGATGTAGAGAGATACCATGTATGGTTAAAACTTGATAAGGAGGGGGAATTTAAAAAATATAAATGGAACTCGTTTAGGAAAGAATTAAATAAACTATTAAAAAATTATGTTGAGGAAGATAGATTAATAGGTCCCTACTTTTTAAATAATATGGATCTAGGTGAAGATAATGAAACCTTTACAAAAGAGGCCGTAGTAAATAAACTTTTTTCATATTTGAGGCAAGATGTATTAAGGTATACCCCTGACAAAATTTTCAATAACAATTTAAGTAATATGACTGATATAAAAGAAGCTTACTACGATGATCCGAAACCGATTGATTATATTTTAAAAGACTTTGATAGTAAAGAATTAGAACCCGCAGAAGAACATAACTCAGACGATAATAATGATGAACCAGGTAATGCTCAACAAACTAAAGACGAGGAGCTTAGTGATGGTAACGAGTCCTAACAACTATGTTTTTTTACAAGAGGAAGATGAATATAGGAAAAAAAGCAAAAAATTGAGTGATGATTTGTGTACCGAACTAGAACAAAATGGAATGACCAATAAGGGGAAAATTTCTTTTGTGGGGTCTTTTTTTAGTGAAAGAACGAAATCTTTTGTGATTTGTTATCCTAAATATCTAGATAAAGTGAATGAAGTAGATGGTTATAACGAAGAAAAACAATTTTCTCAAGAAGCTTTGAACTGTCTAGAACATATGAAATTAGTTTGCAAGGTGATTGAAAAATGTAGTGAAAAATCAGCAAAAGAATTAGAGGGGGATTTTTCACCGTATGATAAACAAGAAAGTGACAAATATATTAATTTACTTAGCATAGCAGAATTTATCTTACAAGACTATTTAGAACATGGTCTATATGAAATGAAGACCTATCGTCACAAAAAAAATGCAAAAGGTCCCGTTAGCTGGGAGAAAACAATTAACAAAACGATACCCTTTATTACAGAAAAGAATAAAGTTTACTATATAGATACTATCAATAAGAAAAAGTACTTCGATAAAAATAGGTTGTTGACTCAAATACATGCTTTAGTAGTTAATGAATGTGCCAAACACAAGGAAGTATTATTAGATTCGAACGAAATAAAACTGCCAAAAGTTTCAGAATTGAATTTAAGTAGTGAGGAAGAAAGAAAAAAAACATCAAATGTTATTCGTTCATATATGAGACAGGTATTCACGGATAGAGAAATTAATCTGTTAAAAGCTTTAATAAGTTGGCTTGACATTTCCCCTTATTATATTAAAAGATTTGGAACAAATAATTTTCAAATTATATGGGAAGAAGTATGTAAAAGTGTTTTTGTACATGATGAAAGCTTTGAAGATAGGATGCCAACCCCTTTTTTTTACAACCTAAAAAATGAAAAAATATACAGGGCAACAGATTACAAATTAATTCCAGATATAGTTAGGGTAATAAATAAAGATGAACAACAAAGAAAATTTGTACTTGATGCAAAATATTATAAGCCTGAAATACCTGAAGAGAAAGGAAGAACATTGCAATATGCTCCAGCAGCAGGCCCTATTGCTACGCAATTTTCATATATGGAACAGCTCAAAGAAAAAGGGGAAATTATGAATGGGGCTTTTCTATTTCCACACTTTTACCAACCCCTCTCTTCCGATGATTTCATTGATAATATTGGATTTGTTATAAAACCAATAGAACAACGACAACGTGATAAAGATGTAAGAAATGAGATAGAAAATAACAAGATTAACCTTGAGGACAAAATCTTTTATTTTCAAATTAATCCTAATAGTATTTATAAAAGATTTTTAAACACAGGGGAATTAAAGGATGAGGATATGCTTAGTTATTTTGATTTTAAAAATGTAGACAGTGTAGATTATACAAATAGTGACAATTTTTCAAAAGCAAATTAGAAGATTCCTTAAAGTAAATTTTACAGTAGTTCTTAAATTAACCCACCATACTTTTCCTTCATTTCATTTAATTCATCATCCACATTCTCATCATAGAATATATATAGCAGTGACTTTGCCCTGGACATGCCGGTATAATTTAACATTCTACTTCTTAAATCTTTAAAGCCGTCAACATCAATTAAGAATACTACTGGAGATTCTAACCCTTTATAACTCTGGACAGTACAGAATTTTAAGCTGTCTTCAAGGTAGAGGTTGGGTCTCCAGTTTCTTTTTATTTCCTGAAAACTGCATAAACCTTGGAATATATTTTCGCCCTTAAGGCAAGAATTCTCCATTCTTTTCCTGGACAATAAGACTACTTCCCCAGGGTTGATATTTTCTTTTAACAGCTTTTTAACATTTTCGATTATTTTTTCTCTTTCGTCCTGATAATCCTTATATGGTATTAAAACTACGCTTTCACCTTCCAGATGAAAAAATTTCGTAGGATCTTTGAAACCGGTACATAGAGTATTGGTTTCTCCAATAGGCTTGGTATTTCGACAGTTCCTATTAAGGTTAAGTTTAGCTGCACTATATTCTTCTTGGATTAGGTTGATAGTATAATCAAAATCATCTTTATCATTATCATTGGTATAAATATTCTGATGAGGGTCATAACACATAAACCAGTTTCCCTTTTTAAGCCCTCCTGATACAACCTGATCAAAGCAGAACAAATATTGCCACTTGAAAAGATCCTGCCCTTCATCGACAATCAAAGTATCAAATATTTTGTTATGAGAGTAGCTTTCCATAGTATTTACAAAAACTTCAGGCAAAACGACTCCAAAAAACTCATGGTCATTGCCTGTTATAGATGTTTTCCCATTATTATCACCAATATGTTCATTATAAAAATCTACTATTTTGTCATCTTCATCTAATTCAAATTCTTTTAGTACATCTGTAATGTAATTGTGCAGGGTATATACCACAATATTGTTTAGTGTATCATCATCTTTTTTCTCTTCTTCTAAGAGATGATAAATATGTTGACAAAGGTTACGGTTAAAGCATAGATAAAGAACACTTTTTCCTTCGAAGGCTGCTCTACGGGCATATTCAAGACAGAGTAAAGTCTTGCCGGTACCTGCCCCACCTTTTAGAAGTATCTGGTTGTTTTCGCTTGCTTGGTCAAGTATGTTTTTTTGTTCATTTGTCAAGGTGATTATGCTCTTTTCAGTTCGTTTGATAATATATCCAAGGTTTGGCACAAACCCAAAATCTCCCCGAAGATAATTCAAAGCTCTATTCATCTGCTGATGGCTTAGTCCCCCAGGCAGGTCTTTGGTTTTGTCTTGATTTTTCTCTTTAAATTTATCTTTCCAATACTTAAAACACCTATCAATAAAACCCTGTATCTCAGCCGAAGTGTTTGTAGAGTCAAAAGTTATATCCGTAATTATCTCCGGGTCTTTGGATGCTGTTTTTGATTTGACTTTTGTAAAAGGAATATCAATAAAAACTACTCCACAGGCGAATTGACTTCTTGGTATAGGGTCGTTTTTACCCAGCTTTTTTGCAAGGTTTATCCTTAAGGAGTGCATATTGTTTATAGCCTGTTTAAAAGGACCTTCGCTATTTTCAATAACTCTACTATCATTTACGAAACGCCAGATGCCTTCCTCTCTATAGACTTCTCCGCCTTTTACTTCAAGACATAGGATACCTTTTGGACATATTATAACAAAATCTATCTCCCCGTAAGACTTGTCTTTGTGCTCTGCTATGCCAAGGGAATGAAGTGCAAAATATTCATCGCTCAAACTCTGCAGCATTTCAAAGAAGTTTTTTTCTGACGGGCTTGTATTTTCACTGTAATAAGGAGGGACCATCCTAGCCATAATTATTACCTCCAGGCATTTATATATCTAAAATATTAACCTTACTAGCTTACTTAAAACAATCGTTATCTGTTTTTACCAAAGAAGATATTTCCATTATTGGGTTATTTACATTTTAACACAGCAAAAATGATTAGAAAAGAAGCAAATTAACCCTGCTAAAAGCCGGTATTCTAGGGGATGAAAAATTTTTAAAAAAAATTCTTATTTGGAAAGAATATTTCCAAGTTTGGATGATAATATAAGCACAAATCATAATAGGGGGTGGAAAAAGATGGGCAAAGATTTTAGCGATGACGCTAAAAAGGCCATCTCTGACTCCAAAAAGATAGCCATGGAACTCAACTTTGAAGAGGTTAAAGCTGAGCACCTTTTGCTGGCACTATTAAGGGATAGAGATAACTCTGCATCAAAAGCTTTAGAAAATCTGAACCTGGATTTTGATGAGATAATAGAAAACTTGGAGCTAGATGAAAGCATAGACGCAAATAACAGCAAAAAGAAAATTCATGATTCTTATGATGTCAAGAAGGTAAAAGAATTTGCACTACATGAAGCAGAAATAGCTAAGGAAGAAAAAGTAAGGTCATATCACCTTTTGATAGGACTAATAACCGAAGACCATTTGATAGAGGAAGAACTTGAGGCAAATGGAGCAACGTATGAGAAGATAATGGATGGAATGAAGAAAACAAACAATATAAATAAAAGCTTAAACGGAAATTTAAAAGTTCCTAAAAATTTTGACTGGGGAAGTAATCACGAGTTTTCAGATAGTCTATCGGCAAAACCGGCTAGTTTGGTAAGTAAAGATAGCATTCTTGAGACATACGGTAGAGATCTTACTGAATTGGCAGAAAAAGACGAACTAAATCCTTATATTGGCAACCATCAAAAAATAGAACAAGTATCAAAAATATTAAACCGTATGGAGAAAAATAACGCATGTATCATAGGAGAACCGGGGGTAGGTAAGACAGCACTAGTTAAAGGTCTTGCACAAAAAGTTGCAGCAGATGATAAATTATCTCAGCTGGAAAATAAAAGAATTATTCAAATCCAGATTTCTGAATTACTGGCGGGTACAAAGTATAGAGGGGAATTTGAAGAGAGATTAGAAAAACTTGTCAAAGAGATTAGGCAAAGAGATGATGTTATTCTATTCATCGATGAACTTCATACTATTGTTGGTGCAGGAACCGCCTCTAATCAAAGCATGGATGCTTCAAATATTTTAAAGCCTGCGTTAAATGAAGGATTACAGTGTATAGGAGCAACGACCACTGAGGAATATAGAAAGCATATAGAAAAGGACAAGGCTTTGAAAAGACGCTTTGACACTGTTGAACTTGATATACCAGACAAAGATGAATGTTTAGAGATACTAAAAGGGCTAAGGGAAAAATATGAAAATCATCATGAGATTGAAATTAGCGACGAAGCTCTAAAAACGGCAGTAGAGTTATCTTCTAAGTATATCACAGACAGCAACTTGCCGGATAAAGCAATTGATATAATAGATTATGCTTCATCAAGCTTGAGACTAGACTCAACAAAAAGTCAAAATAAGCTTTTATCTAAAGAAGATGTGGCCAAAACAGTTTCTCATAAAACAGGGATACCCCTTGAAGAACTAACTGAAGAAGAAAGTGAAAAGCTGCTGAACCTTGAAGAAATATTAAACAAGAAAGTTATTGGTCAAGATGAAGCGGTTAAGAAAGTTTCAGATACAATAAGAAGATACTATGCCAAACTAAATGCTTCAAACAGGCCTATAGGCTCCTTTATGTTCTTTGGTCCAACGGGAGTTGGTAAAACAGAACTGGCAAAAACTTTGGCTAGTGTTCTATTTAATAATGACAAAGCATTTATTAGATTTGACATGTCCGAGTATTCTGATAAAGATTCTGTGAGCAGTTTGATAGGAACCTCCCCTGGATATATAGGCTATGAAGAAGGAGGAGAACTTATAAACAAAGTAAATCAAGCCCCTTTTTCTGTAGTTCTATTTGATGAAATAGAAAAAGCACACCACCAGGTATACGATTTGCTGCTTCAGATTCTTGATGAGGGTCACCTGACTGGTAAAAACGGCAAAATGGTTGACTTTAAGAACACGATTATAATTATGACGTCAAACGTAGGCGCTGGTTGTTTTTACGAAAAAAAGTCAGATGTAGGTTTTGTCAAACAGGACGAAAATCAAGCCAGTGAAAAAGTAAGAGAAAAGGTTATACAAGAATTAGAGCAAAAATTCAGGTTGGAGCTATTGAATCGGATAGATGATATTGTATTATTCAAACCAATATACGGGGAGAGCCTAAAAGAAATTGCAGAATTAATGCTGCAGGAGGTTAAAGAAAAAATAGAGCAAGAGTATCCTCAATTTAAATTGAAAGTTAGCAAGAAAGCTAAAGAAGTTCTAGCTAACAAAGGATTTAATCGTAAATATGGTGTAAGGCCTCTAAAAAGAATTATCCAGGGTGATATAGTAAATAAATTATCAAAAATGTTATTAGATAAAGATTCTATTAATGAAAAGAAGATAATAAAAGTTGATGTTGATAAGGATGAAGAATTTGTAATTAGTGAAAAAACATGATCAATACTGCTAGATTGGTAGAAGATTGTAAGGATTACGGACGACACAACGATTGTTTGGCAGCTTGTTGCTATGCCACGTTGGCTGATATCTTGGCTATGTAGCCGAATGATTTTACAATACTTAGTTATTTGATGAATCTACCTGAACTAATTTACACTGCTTTGCAGCACACAACATGAATTAATTATAGGAATAATGAGGGGGGTAAATATGGCTGATGAGTCTGTAAGTGAGTTTTTAAAGGAAGAGCATACAGATTTATTAAAAGCTTTGGATTGTTTGTTAGAAGAAGATGTAGATGGTGTAGAGATATTAGATAAAGAGAAGTTAAAAGAAGTTTTAAATAATCAAGAACATGTAGAGATGTTAATGGACTTAATTAACTTCAAAGAAAATTTAAAGATTGTTTATGAGTGTTATTATACTGGCTTACCTAATAATAGAGGTAATTGGCCATGGGCAAATCCTTTTTATAATGAATTTAAAAGTGTATTAGATATATCAAAAGATGATGTATCTAACTTTGGAGTCATAAGTGATAAGAAGAAAAAATTATGCGATGTAGTAGAAGAACATGGGCAGTATGTATACAATGATTTGTTAGGGTGTTATTATGCAAAAAAAGGAAAAATACATGAGAGTAATTTAATTTTAATGGATTATATAAAGTCTTTTAAAAACAAAGGGGTAATAGATGTAAAAAATGTAAAAGAGTTAACAAAGTATATATTAGACGATCATAAACTTGCATGGATAATAAATGTAGTGATTCTAGGACGTAATAATGAAAATTCTTTTGGTTGTGCTGTAGAATTTTTACACGAAAACGAAAACTTTAAAGATTATTTAAAACAAAACGGTATTACCAAAGACCTTATATTGAATGGCTTTGTTAATATGATAAATTTTGAAGGAATTGGGTTTGTAACTGAGGGTATAAGACTTGTAGATAGAATTATGGAAGGAGAAGCAGCTGGTATAGATTATTGTAATCATAATCCAGAGGATTTAGACAAAAAGGAAGTTGAGGATTTTGTGACGATGGTGGTAGACGTAGGTATGAATAAGTCATTAAAACCACAGTTTCTCAAAAAATTAGAGAAGTTTATAGAAAAGTATTACAGTGAATTAAATTGATTTAAACTTGAATTCGGCAAGTAAAAATTAAAAATCCCTTAATATCAGTCTTTAACTTCATTAAAAATTGCAATTAGTGAAAAAACATAATTAGTGAAAAACATAATAAATAGTGTTAGACTGGTGTTTGCCATGCACGGCTATAGTGGTCGTGCATGGACTTAAAAAGTTTTTTTGAATAAGGTAAAATTTATCAAACTTTTTTTAGTTGGTAGCAAAATTATTTAAGGAGTGTAATTTTTATGAAGTGTAGTTTTGAGGAAGTATTAATTAGGCACTTAGGAGATGGAAAAAGTTTATCAGAAGTGAATGATGGTAATGTTTTCATGATAACTAATGAAACAGTAGCGGTACTAAATCAATACATAACAAATCTAAAAGGGATTGAAAAGTTTCATAAAGTAAAAACCTTAAATTTTAGTGAAAATAAAATAGAAGATATTAACTGGTTTTATATGATGCCAGATCCGGATTTTATTGAAGAGGTTATACTTTCTTCTAATTATATAGAAAATATATCACCTATTAAAACTTTTACAAATATAGACGAATTAAATTTAAGCAACAATAAACTAGTTGATATAACACCCTTAAAGAACTTAAACAATTTGAAATTACTTAATTTAAGTTATAATTCAATATCAGATATTAGTTTATTAAGTGACTTAGAAAGTTTAAGAAACCTGTCTTTAAAAAGTAATCAAATATCAGATATTTCACCATTGAAAGAATTAAAAGGTTTATTTCGGATTGATTTAAGAGACAATCCAGTAAACAAACAAGATATTTTAGATTTAGAAGTTGAGCTGGGGACAGATATTAATTATTAAGAGGGGTTTATTAAGATACAATTCTAAAAATGCTAAAGATCCTTCTGTAAGAAAAGATATAAATTAAGGGGGTTATGAGATTAGAATTACTGCTGGGCTGCTTCGTATATATTTAAGGGATTAATAGGTGGTGCTATAAGTAAGTAGACAGAAAAAGCAGTGCATGAAAGAAGGTGCTCATTTATGACCGAATATTATTTAATGCTTTTTGATACTCCGGTGGTAAAATTTAAAGTGATTAGAGAGTGTGTTTTTAAGCAACCTAGATTTGAAAATATTGCTATTCTTCGACAAAACTTAGTCCCCCATGATCTAAAAGACAATAACATCCAAGACTGGCTTGAATATAGAAAAGCGCCGGAAAATAGAGAGAATATCAGAAAAGTATTCCATGCATGCGGGATAAAAGATGTAACTGATTATATAGAAGTATCTAAAGGGCTAACTTTAAAGGATTCTTATTGGATAAAGCCCGTAGGAAGTAATTTTATTTATGATGATATAAATTTATACGAGAATAACTTTAATGAATCTATAGCAGAGCTGGCCTTTAAGGGTTACCTAGAAGGCGACCCACCTAAAAGCACATCACCGGAATTTAGCACTGACGGAGCATTGGCCAAATGTTGGCACAGGAAAAACGGTAGAATTTATTTATACAAAAAAGGAACATCCGGAGCAAAAAATGCGGGAAATGAACCATATAGTGAATTTTATGCTTGTCAAGTGTTAGAAGCAATGGGGATTAAAGATTATGTGAAATATGACTTAAGAAAATTTAAAGGGGAGTTGGTATCTGAATGTGAGATATTCACTGATAAAGAGATAGGATATATTTCTGCAGCTGAATATGGTCTGAACTTATATCCTGGAGATCTGTTAAAGGCTTATGAAAAGATAGGGCAAAGTGATTTTTTTAGACAGATGATAATTTTTGATGGTATTGTTCTTAACAGAGACAGGCATCTTGGGAACTTTGGTTTTTTAATTGATAATGCGACTAATAAAGTCATCAAAAATGCTCCCATATTTGATAATGGTTATAGTCTATTACCTTTCATGTCGGATGACAAATACCATCAGGTAGAAAAATATCTTAACAGAATACCTCGTATAGGAGACGACTTTATAAATATTGCAAAGAAAATGTTAACAGAAAAAGAAAAACCCATGATAAAAAGATTGAAGGGTTTTAAGTTCAAAAAGCATCCTAAATATAATCTGCCTGATAAAAGGTTAGAAGTTTTAGAAGAGGTAGTCAGAGGTCAAGCAAGTAAGATATTAAAACTCTAACTGACCAGGAATGGATGTCAACAGCTATTAACCTGTTTCAATTGAAGAGGTTCTAACTTCCCTGAAGAAAAATTTAAAAAACACCTTGTTTGGAAATAAAATTTCCAAGTATAACTGATATATTATAACTGTAAAAAGATTCTAAAGGGAGGTGGGACAAGTTTGAGTAAAGACTTAGCGGGTATTAACCCTATTACCACCAATGAAGCCAGCGAGATACTCATGTATTTATCTTGTAAACCCAAACAAAAGTGGAAAATGATACCAGAGAACTTATTAAAGGTGCTAAAAGTTCGAGATTAGTAAAATCGATACAAGATTATTATGCTTCTGATAAAGGTGAAATTTGGCAGAGACTTATGAAACGGGACAATTACAAAAACATAATTGATAAGCGAAGAATAGATGACATAGACCAATTAATCGCAAGAGCAGCGGACTATGCTGAAAGATATGGTGAATGATGCTATACTAGGTTTACCATGCACGGCTTTAGCCGTGCATGGTTTATCAAAAAGGGGAGATGAGAGTTTAGTAATCAAATAGAAATAGAAAAGGTCCAAAAAGAAATAATAGAAAAAGTAAAAATAATCGAAGAGCTAAGACAGCAGGAAGAAAATATTATGAGAATTGTGGTTATAGATAAAAGAGAAAACAAATTTAATAAAGAATTTATTGAAATAAAGGAAAGTGACTATCTAAATTCAGGGATTAGTGAATATGTAGAGTCTAGAGAGGCTGTAGAAGAAGTATTAAAAAAATCTGAGAAAATTATAAAAATAGTTTTTTATAGTGTATTCTTATTAACATTGATCTTTTTACCTTTTGTTGTGGTGGCTGGAGGAATTTTAACCGGGTTTCTTTATGTACTAATTGCTCTGGCTAAGTTTGTTTTTGTAGCTTTGCTAGTAGTAATTATATTTATAGTAATTTTCTATTTTCAGTTCGGAAGAAATTTATTATGTATTGAAGAAAGTGTAAAAGGTTTTTTGAATAGCTATGCCCCTGGATACGAAATAAAAAATACAGAATGGGTAGAGGTAAAGCTTGATAGGCGACAAAATGTAAAGTTGGTAATTAATGATTAGTCAAAACCAATAATTCAGGAGGCAAATAATGGGTAAAATAACTTTGACAGGTGATATAGGCAGTGGTAAATCAACAGTAGGGAAAAAAGTTAGCAAAATTCTTGTATTTAGATTTATCTCCGGTGGGAAGATATTTCGTGAAATAGCAGAGAGAAAAGGCCTTAGCGTATTAGAACTAAATGACTTAGTTGCAGAACAATCCAACATAGATTACGAACTAGACGAATACCTTAAATCTTTGAATAAAGAAGATAATATTGTTGTGGATTCAAGGCTTGCCTGGTTTTTTATTAATTACTCTTTTAAGATTTACTTGGAGGTTAGTTTAGACGAGTCTGTAAGAAGGATATCTAATGATATCAGAAAAGCAGAAAAATATAAAAACAATAAAGAATTAAAAAAAGCTATTATGAACAGAAAAGGCAATGAACTAAATAGGTACAAAAAATTGTATGGTGTTGATATATACGACAAAAGTAATTATGACCTAGTTATTGACACTACTGAAATGGATGTTGATGAAACATCTAAATTAGTAATTGATAAATACTTCGAATGGAGAAAATCAGAAAAAAAATATATGTAAGAAAAAGGACTGCTTCTTCGAAATAACTAACGCTAAGAGAAAACAGTCCACAATACCTTTTTGGTAGAAGGATATATATTTTTTGGCTATTGCTACTTATTCGTGAGAGTTATTAACTTTACAATCCAAACCATACTTACCTGCATTTTTAATTATAATATCTCTTATCTCTTCACGTAAATCTTTTGGTTTTAATAGCTCACAGTGCTCAAAGAACTGCATCACCCAGGTTATGACACCTAGTCTGCTTACATTGCGAATAGAAAACTCAACATTATCGTTATCTACTAGCTTTATATTTTTAAAATTATGTTCTCCAAAAGTATCTACGGCATTATTTATCTTACTCCTTTTAAGGCGTATCCTTACGTCAACAATTTCGCTAGAAAACATGTTTATATACTTAAATTTATGGTCTATCTGGTGAACATCTTGATGGTGAACTATCTCTTCATCTAGTATCTCGACTTCAGAGATTTTGTCCAGTCGAAAGTTAATAATCTTTCCTTCGTTTTCATTTTTGCTGTGGTAGCAAACCAAGTAATAATTTCCCCCATACCACATCAAAGAATAAGGCTCTACTCTATAAGTACTCTCTCTTTTTGGAACAACTTTAAGTTGTTTATTTATTACATCATACATGTGATATCTAAAAGATATAACATTCTCTTTATCTATAGCTTTTAGTATTTTTTGAATATTATCCGGAGTTTTAACGAGATATTGTTCTAGGTCCCATTTTTCATGAGTAATATCTTTATACTCGTTTTCAGCTTGAAAATTTATGTAGTTATTAATTTTTTTAATCAGTTTTTCCTTACCATCTTTATCAAGCAAATTTGATACATAGATAACATCTTGAAAAAGACGTGACTCAGCCCTTGTGATTTCTTTTTCTTCATCTAAAGCCCAACAGTAAAAAAGCTTTGATTTTTCATTAATTGACTTGTCTGTCTTATCATGTCTTTTATCGTCAAGTTCATAATGTTCAACTTCCATATATTTATCATCTTTATTCATATCTTTATTCAAATAAAAGATTCTTACACATGGAGGGTTACTATTAAGCAATTTTTCAATATGGTGCTGTATAGTTCTTTGTTTGGGGCCGTTTACCAGCAGGATCAAATTCGGAGATCTTATTTTGTAATCCTTCTATAGAATAAGGTTTCTCTGGGCTAGTACATTTTTTTAAGCATTCAATTACTTTATTCCCCCAGTAACCTTTCTGACGTTTGTTATTATCCATAAAATCCCTCCATGTTTTTAAAGTATTTGTCCTTTCTTACATGGAAAATTATTACCAAACATTACTGACATAATTTTAGCACGATCTGGTTATTAAAGGAAGTGGTGATTTTTAAATTTTTTAATAAAAAAATTAATTTTTTTTCTTGTTTGGAAAAAAGATTTCCAAGTAATTATGATATTTTATAGTCAACCAGGACAAAGGAGGTAAGAATAATGTCGATTTTAGATTCTATTGAGTATACCCCTGACGGGCGAAAAAAGCCGAAAACATGGGAGCAGTTTATTATAAGAGAGATTCAAAATGACATGGAGTCGGGTGAGTTTAGAGAGGCATTCTCTACCCTAATATTTTATGTCTATTTCAAATCAGAATTACTGGGAGTTGAAAATGACAATATTGTCGCAAGCCTAAAAGAGCTAAAAACTACTATGGAAAAGATAGCAGCTAATGGAAGAGTAATATCAGATGCTTTAGCCAGCCAAGTGATTAAAAAGGATAAAATGACAGAAAGAACTATGAAGCGGATGAACAATTTAAACAAAATAATTGAGATAGCAGATAAGTTAGAAGATGACCTTGGAGAATTTGAGCCTCTTGATATTAGCGAACCATGTAATGGTAGTAAGGAAATAAAAGAGCATTTAGAAAATTGCAGAATGTTTTTTTACAATTTGTGGGAGTTTTATGGATGTTTGCTTAGGGCAGGGATAGAAGTAGCTGCTTTTAATGAAAGTGTTAAAGACATTTGCTGTGAACTGGATAATTTAGAGTCAAAAATATATAGAGCGTTAGAAGATTCGAGCAGCAACAAGCTTGTTAAAGATTATGGGCTTACCCAGCTGTATCCGGCAGCACTTTTTGTCAGGCTTTGTGAGGTGGCGAAGAACGGGTTGAATGGAGTGATTAGTGACAACTGGACAGATGACCTTGAGAAAACTTATAACCAGATATTATCTATTGATATTGAGAAGGATCTGTTTTTTTCAGAACAACTGATTTGGATAATGGAAGAGAAAAACATTTTTGCGAGTGATTGTGAAGATTATGGAGAAGATGTACCGTTTTAGTTGATTGCCTGCAAAGAAGATAACTTGGAGGGAGGTATATGTTGAAATGTTGAAACTTAATACAAAAAATAAAATCAAAAAAAGTGATGAACATGAGCTTATTATCTTTGGAAAATTGTTCTTTTTTCTTATAAGAAATCAGTTGAAAGAGCTTGAAGATGAAAATATTAAGCTGCCTGATATAACGGGAATTAAGCCCCTGGTAGAAAGAATAGCGAAGAAAAATGCAGATAAGAAAAAAGAACTCTGCGATAGGATTAACGACCTTAACTCAAGAGAATGTAAAGAATTAACAGATGTCGTCAAAAACGAAGACAGGTACGAGGAGATCAAGCAAAGTTTTGAAGCTTATAACAATGTTGTCGAAAAAAGAGTTTTTAATAACAATGACTTTATTAACCTAAAAAGTTTTTTCTACAATCTTGATGAGTTTATAAATGCTAGGTTTGTAATGACTGATGAATTAAAAGAAGAGTTGGCTGTTTATTATTCAAATTTGGCAGAAGATATGGACAGCATTAAACAATCTTATGAAAAGATGCTGCTTACTGAAAAAGAGTGGGAAGATCACCCGCTGTACAGTGACAAGACAACAGGCGAATACTATAAAGATACACCATTTGAAGTTCACTATGAAAAACTGTTCTTTTTAAGAAAGTTAAGACTTATGGAGAAGTTTAGCAGATGTTTTGAGTGGCTATCAACTGAAAATGTTAGATTTTTAAAAGATAAGGAGATAAGATACTTTGAAGATTTGTTTTAATCCTAACGAGCCCAACTTTTGGGGAGGTGGCAAAAAATCAATGAAAGATAAAAGGCGAAATCTCCAGGTGAAAACATTTAAAGAAGTTTTGGCAGAAGTTTTGGCTCCTAATGACAATTTTGGAGAGGAAAATAGCTTTAGGCTGCTAGGAAAAGATTCTAGAAAATCTCTCTTGTTTGAGCACTGGGTCAATCATTTAAGTGACAAAGGATTTTTAAGCAATGATTTTGGAGAGATAGTGTATGAGTTAGAAGAATATATGGAAAACACGGTGAAGAAGTTGGATGAAATAAGTCTGTCCATTGCTGTTAAAGGAAAGATTAAAAAGGATGACCTAGTAAGACTTGAAGGTGTTATAGAGGCAAAAGAGTCTTCAGAATATGTCCTTGAAGGGATTAACTTTACTACCAGTTGGAGGTTAGAAAATAAGATATCAGGCGAAAAGCAGATAGAGAACACTAGAAAAGAATTGAGGGATATTTCAAGATTTTTTGCTATGCTTAAACAATTTAGAAACGGTTTAGTGAAGGCTGGGATTGATACCTGTTACTTTGATGTCATTATAGAAAAAGTAGTGATGGAAGTAGAAAACGCGAAGCAAAATCTTGAAACATATATTGAAAGTTTATTCCCAAGGTTTATCGGAAAAGGCCATTTTGCGATGATTACTAAGGTAGTTATATTTCATGATTTGGCAAACTATTTTAGCAGATCTCTTCAAATGCTTTCTAAAGGTCAAGAAGATAAAGAGGATAGAGAGGTTACAAAATTTCTTGAAAAAATAAATGTGCTTGAAGATTTGGACCTTGATGATGTACCTAGTTATCTACCAGAAGGGCCTGATGATGAAGACTGCAGCCTGGATGACTACTATAAAACTTATGGAGTGTAAAGTTTGATATTGGGGGTGTTCAATTATGACAAGTGCATCATTTGATGTGCGGGAAGGAAGGCTTAAAGAGAATTTGCGGATTTTTGGAAGATATTTTTTCAGTAGTCTTGCTGGTATGGATATACAAGACGAAAAAAGAGAAGAAAAATTCAAATTAAATCAAGCTAATACAAAAGAAAATTGCAACAAACTAGAAGAAATTTTGAATGAAGCAAAAGAGCAGATAACAGAGGATGTTCCTGACCTAACGGTTTCAGAGTGTGAAGTCCTAACTAAGATCGTAACTACCTCAGAGCGTTTAGCTAAGTTTAAAAGCATTGTTGAAATTACTGGTGAAGAAAACTTGAATAAAGAAAGTATAGATAAAATCAAGGACTATTTTGTTTTGATATACGAGATTGGTGAACTTATGGATCAACTTGAAGCTGAACTTCCATTAGATGAAGAAGTGCTTTTTTTCCAGGAATGTTTAAGTGAAATTTCTGATGAACTAAAAGAATTTATTTATAGTTACAAAAAAGATGTAAAACCATTTTTACATGAACTTTTTAAGGAAGATAAGCTTTTTGAAATTATGATCATATGTCGGCGGATTCAATTGCTTGAAAAGATGCAGAAAATTATTGATGACAACAAAGAGCAAATGGCTGTTCCGTATGAACTTGACTTTTACCTTGGTAGGCTAGAACCCTATAGGGAAGCAGTTAAATTAAAGGTGTAATCAAATATGAGGAGGTAGATGCTTTATGCTTAACCTGGTTTCTGTAGACAAAAAGTCAAAAAGACTTAATTCGGGTGAAGTGATGACTTACCTTCCTGTACCTGAGTTAAATTATGATGAGCTAAAAAAAGATTATAAATATGCTTCACACCTTAAAGAAGTTGATCAGATAGACTTTTCTGTAGCTTCTGATGGACTTTACCTAACAGGTAAAAACATATATGATAGCTTTAAAGCAGTAATTTACGCTATTAAAAAGATCGAAAAAGATTTTGACAAAAGAAATTCACCCATAATGATTCCTAGCAATTTGCTAGAAGAAGATGATGAAGACGAGGACGAGGATGAATTGGAATTTGAAGAGGAAGACGAAGATGAAGAAGATGAAGATAATGAAGTGCTATCCCTTTTGTACGATAATGATAGCTTAAAGAAAGTTCCAATTATAAATATATCAGATTTTTCATCGGCTACAAATGTTATGGGTCCACGTCCTAACGTAATAGGCAACCATGGTATGGCTTACGAAGAAAGTAAAGATAACAAAAAGCCTTACTGGTACAATGGGGAATTTCCCTTGATAATTCTTAGCAACAGCCCACCTCCCATGAGTATAATTGAGATATTAAGAGCTGAAAATCGTTATCTTTTCTTTATTAATCCTGGTAATGTGCGGGCGCCATATTTTTGGAACAAACCTATGTTTAATAATGATATGATGTCACAGTTTGAAAAACGACTTTACTTTGAACTTGACTTTGAGGCATGTAAACTTACAGAGCCTTCTAACAAATATTATTTGCAAGTATTAAAAGATAGTGTCAAAAAGAAAGGATATAAGCTAAGCCGTAATATTGGCCAAAACGAGCTTATTGATAATCTTAAAAACTACCGGGCCCATGAATTCAAAAGTTCTTTGGATATCGAAAGGATGGTTTCAAAAGCAATAAAAAAGAAAACAGATACAACAAAAACCCTTAAAAAGTCAGATTTCGAAAAAGTGCTTTTAATCCATAAGGAAATAGAAATAGAAGAAAAAGAAAAGAGAGATGTTTCAAAAGAATTGGACAACCTGGTTGGTCTAACTGAGGTTAAAGCCCAACTTGAACGCCTCGTTAAAAGGATTAAGCATCATAAATTAAGAATGAGAAAAGGCTATACGACAGAAGATGTTCATATGTCAGCGGTATTTATGGGTAATCCTGGCACAGCAAAAACAACTGTAGCTCGCTATTTAGGTGAAAGATTGTGTGAGGAAAAGCTATTGGATAATCCAAACTTTGCTGAGTTAGGTCGAAAAGATTTGATAGGATTATATGTAGGTTGGACAGCGCCAACTGTGGCAAAGATATTTGAAGAAAATAAAGGCGGTACTATCTTTATAGATGAGGCTTACAGTTTAGTTGATGATTTAGGTGGTAAAAGTTTTGCCCAGGAAGCAATATCCGAAATAATAAGGCAGATGGAAAATAACCCTGATACATTAGTAATTTTTGCAGGTTATACTGAAAAGATGAAGGATTTTATCAAGAATGCTAATCCCGGACTTCGCTCTAGACTTACAAATGTCATTGAGTTTCCGGATTACTCCAATGAAGAGATGTTTGAGATATTTTGCTCTTTTGTAACACATGAAGATTATGTCTTAGAGGACAAAGAGAAAACAAAAGAAATTATTTTAAAGTTTTTGGATAAGATTAACAAATTAGGTTCTGAAAATCTAGGTAATGGCAGACTTATGAGAAAAACCTTCAAATCTGCTGTTGGCTTTATGTCAGAGCGAGAGGATAATGACTTGCAAACTATCAATGTATGGGACGTTCAAAATGCTGTAAAAGAAATTGAAAGAACAGAAAAGATGGTATCAGGTGAAAAAGAAGGCAAGATAGGGTTTTAAGACCTACAGCTTACAGGCAGTTAAAGATAATATAGCTGCCTGTAAGCAAAAAAACTGATAAAGTTGTTTAGAGTGTGTTAATCCGATTAATTCATTCTTAGGAGATAAATAAAGGGGTGAAAGCATGAAAATAAAAGGGGTCAGGGATTATCTAAAAGATGAGGGAGACATAAGAGATTATTTAAAAGAAGTAATTATCTCAAATTATAAAAAGTATGGTTTTAAACCAGTGGAAACCTCGATTTTAAACAGCATGGAAGTTTTAACGAGTAAATACGGTGGAGGAGATGAAATAGCAAAGGAGATCTACAGTGTAAAAGAGCAGGGAGAAAGAGATCTGGGACTTAGGTTTGATTTGACTGTTCCCCTGATGAAGTTACTAAACCAAAACAAACAGCTCGGGAAACCATTTAAAAGATGTGAAATTGGCAAAGTTTTTAGAAACGGTGATGTCAAGAAAGGTAGACTTAGAGAGTTTACTCAGTGTGATGCGGATATAGTAGGTACTACGGATATAACTGCTGAAGTAGAACTTATTGTTATGGTTTTGAATATTTTTAACAAGCTAGGCCTAGAGGATGTAGAATTATATTATAACAATAGGAAAGTACTAGAAGGAATCATCTTAGAAAATGGAATAGATATAGAAAAAGCAGAAGATGTGATTTTGACAATAGATAAGCTTGAGAAAATGGAAGAAGACAGTGTTCTAAAAGAGTTGCAGGGGAAAGGTGTAGAGTTAGAAACAGGGGAAAAACTTATTAAAGATCTCAAAAAGCTTAATAAAGAAGAATTAAAAGAAAAGTATAGATCTCAATTAGTACAAGAAGGTTTTGACGAAATAGAAAAAATTAAAAACTTGTTAGAAGCGCTTGGGAAAATAGGCAAGTGTAAATTTTCGGCTTCTTTAGCCAGGGGGCTAAATTTTTATGATGGCTTAATCTATGAAGCTTTTGTAAAAAATTCTCAAATCAAAAGTAGTATAGCTGCCGGAGGTAGATACAGTATTATTGGCGAATCAAAAGAAACTGCTGTTGGGATATCCATAGGCCTGGATGTTTTGGCTGAAGTATATAAAGAAAAACTCTTTAAGAAAGAAAAAAGAAACGGATATTATATAATTCCTGTGGGTGGTTATGTGGCTGAAAGCTTTAAACTAGCAGAAAGATTAAGGTATGATGGAGAAGTTGTAGAACTTGAAATGGTAAAAAGAAGTATAGGAAAAAGTTTTAAAGCTTGCGACAACAAAAAATATAGATATGCAGTTGTAATAGGCGAAGATGAAGTAAAAAACAACTATTATACCTGCAAGGATTTAGAAACCGGCGAAGAAACTAAGGAAAAGTTTGATTATTATTAAACTACTAGAGTTTCGTACTTTCTTAATTGAAACTTTAATACATTTAAAGCTCTGCATAGAGGGAATTGACTGAGTAACTCTTCAATTAGGTCTTTATTAAACTTTAAGCCGCAATTTGATACAGCTTTAAACTGTTTTTTGAATGATGTGGAGAAAGGCTTTGATTTTACTTTATTTAATAGATGCCTGGTAGTGTAATCTATAGGGAAGCCTTTAGTATCTGATAGCAAAGACAACCCGTTATCAAAAATTGGAGCAAGGTGATATGTTTCTAGTTCTGTATTATAGATAACGCTCAAATTATTAAAATGCCTGTCTTCGTTCAAAATAACAGCATCAAGAGCTAAAATATACTTTATGTAGGTGTCTATATCTTTTAAGCCAGTTACATCGAATATTATTTCAGATACTATCTCTATCTGTTCTTTAACGCTTTTTCTAGTTAGCAGACTATCTATATCGATTAAGTTCTCCTCAAATAACTTATAGAATGTTTTGTGTTCTTCATTTTTTCCTAAAAAATTTTCTGAGGAGCAGCCTGTGTATTTGGTTTTGTTATCTTCAATAATATCGACAAAATTGTATCTTACGTAGTTGAAGTTACTTTTGTCAATATTAGAACAATCAAGTAATTTGGAAGCTAGTACTTCTGCAGTGTCTTCATAACCAAAAGTATTGGCCTTTATCCAGTTATTATCTTTAAACCATTTGATTTGGTTACCTTGACACAAAACACTGCTATTTAGCCTGACTGTCCTATCTACTTTAATCTCGGATCTTGATATCATCATACTTCAAATCCTCTCCATTGAATCGTATCCATAAATAATCATCGAATTGCAGACCGTGGGTTTTCTCTACAATTGCAAGGGGGGAATAAGTCTTTAACCCTAGATCTTCTAAAAGCTGGTGACAATTAAACCTTTCTTTTGGAAAGCATCTTGATTTTAAGAAATTATTTACCACTTTTAACCCTCTTCTGGGATTATTAAAAGGGGTAGTCTTGGTATCTATTGAAACCGGGAAGGGCCTTTTTTCAGGTTTTGTAGTCTGATCTATATAAATATACTTTTTGTCAGCTGACACAAAAACTTCTGCTACCACTTTGTCTTTATGCAAAACTTCAAACTTTAAATCATTATATATATCTTTTAAAGACATCTTCACACCTCAAGTTTATATAAAAAGTATTGTAATTTGGAAAAGTATTTTCCAAATAGTTATGCTATTATTTTAGCAATAAAGGTAGATTTAGACAAATCCTTTTAATTTTTGGAGGTGAGATAATTGGAAAAGAATATGTTCAAATTTAAAATAAATGAAAACAGTGATATATCTCCTGAGTTTGAGCCAGAAAGGCTAATCGATTCAATCTCTAAAAGTAAAAAATCCTTTTTAGAGATCTATGGGAAAAATGATAGTTCGCTAATTGCTGTCACAGCTGTAGCGGACTATGTTTGGGCGGACTTTTACAGGCTTTGTGGTGAAGTGCAATTTGAATGGTCTTTTTATAAAGATGACACTATCCCTGATAATCAACTACATGCTAAGCTGTCCTATCCGTTTAAGGTCTATAGGGGAGGTAGATTGGATGATAGTTAAGACAGGTGAAGTCAATAAAACATATCGTCAGGTACTTGTTGATATGTTGTCAGAAGAGTCTAATACTTATGCTTTTAGTACAAATGAAAAAATGTCACTTTTATTTGGCTATTTTATAGGTCAAGCAACTGAGAAAAATCTGGACTCCACTGGTAGTATGTTGTCTAATCTGGTTCGCTACATGAAAAACAATGTAAAACTGCTTGATAGCTTAAAAATATTTATTGCAAAAAAGAATAAAATTACAGAAAAGGATTTAGAAAGACTCGAAGGCATTGAAAAATCAAAGAAAGCTGTAGAAACAATGGATAATAACTTTTGTTTGGGTGTGTTTTGTGATCTGGATAAAGAGATAAAAGACCAAGAGGAGCTTGAAAGAGCTAAGGAAAAATTAACAAACTACGCTCTAATTGTAGACAACTTGATTCAATATAAATCAGGACTATTGAAAGTTGGAGTAGATTCTATGTTTTATTATGAAATTTCAGAAGAAGAGCTGATTGAATGTTTGCTTGAAGGTATTGTAAACACAGTAGAAAACATAAAAGCTTATATAGACGAAATTACTTCTGATTATATTAGCAAAGGATACTTTAGGGAAGTGAAAAACTTACTAATATTGTACCAATTGTCAATATTATTTGCCCGGTTTTTTGCTAGATTAACAAAAAACCAGGATGAGGTATTTTCAATAAACCCTGATGAATGGAAAAATTTTTTGAAAATCCTTGATTTTGAAGTAGATCTTGATCTTAGAGAGATACCGGCATATGAAGATATAGACCTGTATCATCCTGATTATTATAATTTGTAAAGCTGAACTTAATAGTGATTTTAAGGAAAAAAGTTTTGCGTTTAGGGGGATGGGTTATGGGAAAAAACTTGTTATGCGAGGAATGTGGGCTTGAAAAAGCGACTGATATTTCCTCTGAAGACAATAGAAGATTATGCAGCTATTGTAACAAAAGAGAACAAGTAGCAAGAAAGAGTTTTGTTAACATGAGATATCACCTACGCTTATCACTTGTTAGAGAATATCCTTTTATTAATCATTTTTATATTGAAGATGATGATAGGGAAAAATTGGTCATTCCTATCAGATGTGGAGATGGTTGGTATGAACTGATAAAAGATATGTGCGATGAAATTAAAGCCTACTTACAAGATAACCCTGAAAAAACTGAAAAATTTAAAATTGAAAACATAAGTGAAAAGTACGGGGAGTTAAGAGTGTGCTTTAGAGGCGTGGATATTGAAACAGAAAAAGAGATAGATAAAATTGTTTTATATTATGATAAACTTTCAAAAAAAATCTGTGAAGAATGTGGATGTCCAGGAGTTTTAAGAGAAAAAGAATCTGGTTGGCTTAAAACGTTGTGCAATGACTGTGTAAAAAAGAATAAGTTTAAAAAGTATATCTACATTGCTAAGGAGTGAGTCTACGATGTGTGGGAGTGATAAAAAGAGTATCAATAATTTTTTATATGATTTTTTAAACTTGCCGCTGGTTTTGAGCACTACATTAGAAGAATTTAGCGAAAATGATTCAAAAAAGAAAGTATACTTTGAAAGAAACTGGAGTTATGGCTATAACAGGTCAGGTGAAAAATTAAATTTGACGTTTTATTACACTGATAAGAAAAGAATAAAGCTGCTGGAAATACCACTTGAAAAAATATCAAATATAGAGAAGATAAAAAGCAAAAATGAGGCAAACGGGTTTAAAATAATACTAAAAGATAAAGAAAAATATTATGCAAAAACAGCTGATAACTGCTATGTCTGCAGCGAAGTTAGATTTTATGAGCATAGATTATATAATTCTAGAGTTATTAGAGAGATTGATGAAAAACTGAATGAGCTAAAAGGATTTGAAATAGTTCTTAAAATTAAAGACAAGGTATTTGAAACTATTGATGCTAACAAATACGGAGAAGAGTGGTTTTATCTATGGGGGATTGATTATGATTTTGGAGTGAACTTTAGTATATTTCATCCTAAAACCGATGATCATGAACATATTGAATTAGAAAATTTACAAAAGCATGAAATATTAGATGATGGGGTTAAGCTGAGCTTTAAAGATAGGGAAGTTATTATAAAATCTTATTAATGAAGGGAATTCAAATTATATGAGCAACAATAATGATGCTGTAGAAAAAGATAGTTTAAGAATATACGAATATAATATTAATGTTATATCTGAAAAATTAAACAACTGGTACGACAATTATGTTAGGAGGTATAAAGACATAAAAGGAAGCGATGTTTTGTTTGAATTGGTGTTTAATAGCGTTTATCATGCAGGTTTAAAAGTTAATGTAGACATAGATGAGATTGTAGATGATGTTTTTTAATGGTAGCTATTTTTTACCATTTCAGTTGAATACATATATTTTAAGTTTTCACGGGAGAAGGGTGTTCAAAGTATGGCCAAAAACTGCTCAGTTTGTGATCAAAAACTGAGCAGTTTTCATGGCCGAAACTGCTCAATTTATTTTACCACTCACAGTTTATCAATGTAATTACTTTCTTACTCTTTTAGAAATTAAGAAGGAAAATAAAAATAATATATAGAAAAATTTTGCAAATTTAACATAAAAATTATAATTCTAAAGGAGGTTTGGTTAATGAAGTATTTTTTACTAGGAGTAATTGCACTAATAAATTGGTTTATAGTGTCGCTGGTTTTTTCACCTTTTACACAGTACTCTTTTATACTTTCTATTTTAGTAATGGCTGCGGTAGTAGGTGCTGCTTTATCTCCAGTAGGGGAAAGTATAGTTAGGGTTCTATACAGAGCCGAGGAATTACCTCAACATCAAAAGAACAGGATCGATTCTTTATGGAATGAGGTAAAAAAAGAATCAGAAATTAATCTAGAAGAGTTTAATGTTAAACCAGAATTTTTTATGTTAAATGACAACTTTGTTAATGCCTTTGCCCTAGGAAGTAATACTGTCATTTTTACACGAGGTTTTTTGAGTGTCTCTACGGATGAAGAGTTCAAAGGAATTTTAGCTCATGAGTTAGGTCATTTAGTAAATCATGACACAAAAGTACTTCTTGCAGCTTTATTAATGAATATAATGGGACAGATTGGAACAACCATAATTGTATTTTTTACAAGTGCTATGGCCTTTGTTTCAAGTTTGTTTGGAGAAGAAGCAGGATGTTTTATTTCCATACCACTTGCTATTTTTAGTATATTATTGAATGTTCTATCATGGATAATTTATAATATTCTGGAATTATCTCTAAGAGCTGTTGGTAGACAAAACGAATTTTATGCGGATGAGTTTGCTAAAAAATGTGGACAGGGAAGAGGGCTTGCTAAATTTTTGCATCGAGTTAGCTCTATAGAAAGCGAAGCTGTTGAAAACAAAGAAACTTTAGCTTCAAGGTTATTAAATACACATCCGCCAATAGATGAAAGGTTAAATAAGCTTGGAGAATAGTGAAGGCACAAAAAAAGTAAAATGTATTTTAATTCTTACATTAAAATAGGAAGTTTGTTTAAATATTTAAGCAGTAATAATAGAGGCTAACTTTTTGAGAAAAATTAGATCGGAAAAGGTAATTGATAGCGAACATAACATTAATGAAAGGGTGAGGTTAAACATTAGAAGGATAAGTTACAGAATTTATCAAAGTCTAGCTTATTATTATTCCAGATGTTTAGCATTGTATATTTAAAATAATTTAATTCGACAATTTATGACAAAAATATAATCTATAATTTGGTAAAATAAATGTGTACTTTTCTATTATTACTCTATAATAAAATAGGATAATTAATGTGCAAAATTAATTTTATTGCTTTATTAGGAGGCAGTAGAATAGGTAAATGTGCAGCAAAAATATAGGGATTATTAATCAAATAAATTGACTTTAAGATATTGAACAATATGATGAGTATGAAATAAGGTATAAATTTAGTGGCAGGAGGGGTGTTATGAGGTCGAAAATTCTTTATCACAGTGATGTCGAAGACCATGAAAAAGAGGGGATCAAAGCCCTTGAAAAAGAGCTTCCCCCTGAAAATTTCATACTCCTTGTGGGGACTTATGTTAATGTCCGTGACTCTGATGACAGGGAAATAGACGCAACGTTAATATGCCCAAGAGGAGTTTTTGTAATAGAATTAAAACACTGGGTAGGCCGGATAAAAGAAAATATTACCACAAACAACTATCAGCTAACTCAGATAAGGCCAGATAATAGCAAAGAAGTACACCCAAACCCATTTAAAAAAGCTTCAGAGCAAAGAAAAACCGTTGCAGGAGACATAAAAAAAAGACTTAGAGAATCAAAACTCAACTCACAAAAAGCAAAAACAATCTCTAAAAAGCTAAACTGGAACGGCGGGGTTAAAGGTGCTGTTTTCTTTACCAACAAAAACTTCAGCTTCAATATTGAAAATCCCCGGGAAATTGCCCCCATCCTTTATCTACGCCCGGGAAATACAAGTTTTCTCTGGGAGAAAAAGTTTACCCAGGACGTCTTTAACGAAGAAGAAATCCAGGCTATTATCGATCTCTACCCCGGGGGCGAAGAAGCCGGGGAAGATGTTAGAGAACACTTCGAACTGGGAGAAATGGTTGGCGACTATAAAATTGAAGAGATCATTTACGGTAAGGAAGAAGACGAAGACCCCAAATACCAGAAAAACAGCTACTTTATCTACAAGGCTTACAATGAGCTTTTAAACAAACACTACTTCTTAAAAGCCGTAAGAATAGACCCCGGTGCAAAAGAAGATGCTCAAAAGACAATTGAAGAGATAGGAAAAAGAGACTTAAGAGCAAAAGGTGTCCTTAAAGATAACCCTTATGTTCTTATGTCAAGTGTACCACCTGACAGGTACGGACTTCATATCATAAGCGTAACAGACTGGGTAGACCACATATCGTTAGACGAGAAAATGAAGCTGGGCATTAGTTTTGAAGAAAAAAAAGAAATTATCAAAACATTAATTAATGCCTTAGAAAGTATCCACGAAAAAAATGTCTACCATAGGGACTTAAACCCAAAAAACATAATCATCACAACTGAAGGCGAGCTAAAAATCCTAAACTTTGACTTTGCCAAGTTAATCGGCTACGGCACAGTCTGGGACGGAATCGTAGAAAAAGCTACCAGGTACAGGGCTAACGAAGTTATAATGCCCCAGGACAAATCCAAAGTAGATTATAGAACCGACTATTATTCTTTGGGTGCAATTGTTTATGAACTAATAACTGAGAAAAAAATCTTTGAAAAATACAGCGAAAAGGTAACCAACTATTACGACAAAGAAACCCTAAATGCCAAATGCGATTCCAAAAAGCTCTACAACGCCGTTAACCTACTTCTTCATGGAGAACCCGAGAAAAGAATAGACGGCCTTTCCAAGCTAAAGAGGTGGGCAGGTTGTTAGAAGAAAAATATAACCTCCACGATACTATCCTTGAAAAAGATATCGAAGCCAATTTTTACACCAGGGTCTACAACGCAACTTCAAAAGACTCAAGGAAAGAGGTCATCATAAAATATAACAAAGTCTTTCCCACAGGGGACAAAGAAAGAGACAACGACAAGCTAACGGGCCTTACCACCATAACAAACCAGCTAAGACAAGAGCCCCTAATACTAAAGGTCCTAAAAGAAAGTAACTACATCGTCGACCTTATAGAAAGCCATGAAGACTTTCTAAAAAATAACGAGATGTGGATGGTGCTAGAAAAAGCCCCCGGAAATAGCATAGGGGAAATAATAAAAGAAGAAAGCACCTTCTCAAGGACAACTTTTTATTCTCTCCTCTATCACTTAGTAGAGGCTCTGTCCTATATCCATAGAATGGGTGTCATACACAGGGACCTGTCCCCTAACAATATATTTGTCACTATTAATCATAAAGCTGTAGTCACAAACCTAAAAATTATAGACTTTGGCCTTTCTTATTATAGCAAGAAAAGAAACTTCGGCATCAGGCACAGAAACGCGCTAACCTATTACTTCGCCCCACCGGAAGCAGCAAAGCTAATCCATAAAAAAATCACTCCAGCCTATGACCTGTTTTCAGTAGGAGCGGTGCTGTATTTCGTCCTTACAAGCAGCTACCCCTACCCCTCGCCTATTTTTACAAACAAAGATCTTGAACACAGCCTAAAACCAATAGAAAGAGAAGACATATCCCCAAAGATAAAAGCTTTTATCTATAAATGCCTTAAATACGAGCCAAAAGAAAGGCCTGGCTCAATAGTAGATATTAAAGGCGAAGTCTTTAAAAGAACGGGGTGGTTAAATGTCTGAAGCTGGATCAAAAACAAAAACTAATGTGGAAAATATTCAGGGCGATCTCTTTGATGAGAGAACCCTGCTTGTAAAACGTCCTATTACCTTCTATGTCATCTCAAGAATTGAAAAAGATGAAAGGGAAGATATAATCGCCTTCTTTAAAGAGGCCCAGAGGGCAAACTGGGTCTGGGTAGATATTAATTACAAGCAGGACAAAGACGAGTACAGATACTATTTTCACACAGAAACTAAAAAAGTCACAGCCGTCCACGTGGACTCAAAAGAACACGGTAACTCATACTTTAAAGTAATCGGCCTTAACGAAAAAACAGCAGATGACAGGTTAAACTCTGTTAAATTCGGGGTTAAGCTTCACCTCCAAAATAATTTTAAAATAGTAACGGGCGAGCACTGGAAGATACCTAAAAACAGAAACAGCCTCATAATCGCCGAAGAAACCAAAAAGATCACAGCTACCATCAAGGGTGAAATCTACACCGAATTTAAAAAAGAACAGCAGCATGAACGAGAAGAGATGCAAAAAAGACTTACCTGGGGAGAAAAGCTAAAAGATATTATAAACTTCCAAAAAGATTTTGAAGCCCAAAATGTAAAGACTAAATATTTTACCTACAAAGGCTTTGAACCTGTCTCTAAAGCCAAGATCAAAGGTGTAGAGTACAGGTTCAATATAGACAAAGAAAACAGCACCAACATGGGCGATGACCTAAAAGATGTAGAGCTAATAGTCTCTGATACAGCCGAGTTTGAAGCAGAAGCTAAACCCGTTGGCCTTGTTACAGACTTCTGTGATAAAGAAGGCTATATCAACTTAAGCTTTCAGTCCACCGTAGATTATGGAAAGTTCCCTAAAGCAGGTATCTTAAAGTTCGTCCACAAAGACGTCACCTACGAAATCCAGGAACAGGCAGTGGACGATCTCATAACCCAGAAGGCAAAAAACAAAAACCTTTTGGATATTTTGATAAACGGAAATTTCAGGCCCGTTCCAGATACCCCCTACGAGGAAATAGAGGGCCTTGTAGACTCTCAAGAGAAGGCCATAAACTACGCCCTAAACTGTGAAGACTTTTTCCTTGTCCAGGGTCCGCCCGGTACAGGAAAGACAAGTATTATCGTAAAGATGATTGAAAGGTTTATAAATAGAGGCGAAAAAGTCCTCGTAAGCTCCAAAAATAACCTCGCGGTGGATAATGTCCTTGAAAAATGCAGTAAGAAGAACTACCT
Source organism: Natranaerofaba carboxydovora (assembly GCF_022539405.1). Classification (NCBI taxonomy): domain Bacteria; kingdom Bacillati; phylum Bacillota; class Clostridia; order Natranaerobiales; family Natranaerofabaceae; genus Natranaerofaba; species Natranaerofaba carboxydovora. The sequence continues at coordinate 602,064 of NZ_CP054394.1, forward strand.
GGCTGTTCGCCTTGGAAGGGAAGAAAGGGTAAAGCTAGAATCCGTAAAACCCCTCTTAATAGATAATGCGGCAATAGAGCTCCAAAATAAAATCTTGAAAAACTGCAGCCAAAATGAAATGGAGCTTCTTAACGACTTAGAAAAACAAGAAAAATATATTGCTACCTTAAACGAACTAGAAAACGACCTAAAAGATTACTTTGAGAAAAAAGATGAAAAAGGTATGCTAGACAAAATTCTTAATAAAAGAATAAGATGGGCAAAATTAAAAAACTACCATCACTACATTTCTCTATGGTTTACAAGGCTTATAACAAAGATAACTAAAAACAAAGAGGCCCTAGAAGAAAAAGAAGAAAGCTACAACAAAAGAATCGAATCAGCCTTAGATAAAGATGATAAATACAATGAAACAAAAAGCGGCTGGGACGAGATAAAAGGACAGATAAGCTTTTATGAACTCTCCTTTGATGAAAAGCTCTCCCCATTCGAGGGATTTAAAGAGCTTGACTACAAAAATATAACCGAAGAAGAATTTTATGAGCTCTTACAAAAAGAAAAAGAGCTAAAAGAAAACTATCAAAACAAAGAAAACATCCTAAAGGACTGGATAGACAGCTTACAAAAAAGACAGGAATCCCTTTACCCCTTACTTCTAAGCTCTGTAAAGATAGTCGGGGCAACCTGTATCGGGATTGAAACAAGAAGGGATTTCAAAGACGTAGACTTTGACGTTGCCATCATAGACGAAGCAGGCCAGATAACTATCTTTGATATCCTTGTCCCCATGGCAAGGGCAAAGAAAGTCATTTTAATAGGCGATCATATGCAGCTTCCCCCTGTACCAGATAATGACCTGATAAAAGAACTAAAAAGGATAAAGAGTTTGGAAGAGTTCGACGAAGAAGATTTTTATGATGATGACGAGGATGGAGAGCTTGAAGAGGAATCCGAAGGAAAAAAAGAAGCAGCTGCCACCACAGAGGATAATAATTTACAATCTCTAGTAGATGACTATGAAAAGATGTTTAAAACAAGTTTATTCGAGCTCTTATATTACCAGGCCCCGGAAAACAACAAAGAAATGCTTGATAACCAGTTCAGGATGCACCCGAAAATTGCAGAGTTTATTTCAAATGAGTTTTACGAAGGAAAATACCAGACCGGCTTAAAAGCAGAAGAAAGGGAGCTAGAAGTTTCTGTTTTTAATTGTCCCTTGTATTTCTTTGACACTGTAAACATGCGTGGCAAGCATGAAAAAACAGAGATACATAAAGAAGGCCATGAAGTCCGCTACAACCCAAAAGAAGGAGAGATAGTAGCAAAAATCTTGCTAGAGCTCCTTGTAGAAGGAGAAAAGATAAACCCCTATATACTGCAAGAAGGAGACGAAGATAACGAAGAAATAAAAGAAAAGCTCGTTGTCCCGGAAAATATCGGTATAATAACACCCTACAAACGCCAGAAAGAAACTATCATACATATCGTTAAGAAAAAGCTAAATGAATGCTACCAGGACAGGCACCAGGTGGAGCAAATCATGGAAGAGCTTGAAATTGATAGCGTGGATTCTTTCCAGGGTAGAGATAAGACCATTATCCTTTACAGCTTTACAAGGAGTAACAAAAAAGGAATCATAGGATTTCTTAAAGAACTAAGAAGGCTTAATGTGGCCATGACAAGGGCTAAATATATGCTGATGTTAATAGGTGACTCTTCAACCCTTTGTAACACACCTTTAGAAAGACCGAGAAGATGCTTTCAAAACCTGATTGATTATGTCAAAAAAGAAGGAATATACAGCCCCTTTGAAGAGTTTGAGACAAAGCTTATGACCGGCGGTGGAACAAGCGATGAAACCAGCTGTAGAACCGGTAGTGGAACCGGCAGTGGAGGTGAAAGGGCTTGAAACTTCGACCCCATATATTTTTAAACAGCAGAATAGACGTTAATAAAGAAGATATAAGAAGGTTTTTGCAGGTCTATTATCCCATTTACAGCCTGCCAATAGCCTTTACAGAAAGAAGCTCCGAACCCTATGAAGAACTAGAAAAAAACATCTCAAGGCTCCTTGAAAAAACCGAGTTAAAAAAAAGAGAAGAGGTCTATGAAATACTAGGCATCTCCCATGCAAAAGAGATCGGAGACAAAGTAGTAGATTATCTTATCTCCATAAGCCATATAGAAGAGACAGAAGACGGCCTTTATCTAAAAGATTTAGGCCGCTCTTCCCTTGAAGAAAATTACAAGATAAAAGAAGAGCACAGCGAAAGGCTTATGTACTTTGATGCCCTTTCACTAAAACCTTTGCCAAGTAAGTACTACAAATCAAAAAATATAGAATTACTCTCCTCGGGCAAAGTCCAGAGTCTAAAAAAGGCCAATATCATAGACAGCTGGAGAGACTTCAGCCAAAAAGAGCTGCAAAAAATACTTGATTACAAAAAAGAAGAAAGAAGAGACCATAATATTCCAGGCGAAACTGTAAACTTAAGGCTAAGTGAAAAGCTCTTTGAAAAAGCCCTTGATAAAACATCTATCCCAAAAGGGGTTATCTATTACCTACCCCTCTATCTAGTCGCAGCAGAAGATAAAGAAACCTTTAAACTTAATTTTAGAGCAAAAGATTACGCTTCCCTAAATATATATGCTTACAACGGCACTTCTGGCAAAAAGTGTGAGTTTTTTACAAGTTGTATCCGGGAAAACTCACAGCAGCTTGAGTATATCCTAAAACCCCTTTTAGAAAATTTTGACCCACTTGTAGATGAAAATCTTAAAATTTGGGGAAAGCAGCTTGCAGAATTTTATGACGAAGAACTTCTAAACCAGGAGGACTGGCTTAAAGAAAAAAAGATAGGTGTAAATAACTTCGACAACAACCCGGAGCTAAATATAGACGAAGATGATGTAGCAAAGTTGATAGAAACAAATAACGACAGGGCCATAAAAGACATCGCCCACCAAAACATCATCCCCTTGAAGGATAGAAATTACCACGGGCTTTTTGTAAAGCTAAAAGAGACAGATAAAGCTAAGGAAAGAGCTATAAACCATGTACTTAGAGAAAAAGAAAACTCCCTTGTAGCCAAAAGTTACAGTCAGCAAAAGATAGATGATGAAGTGGAAAAACTTGAAAAAAGGTTATACAATATTCAGGAAAACAAAAGCGAAGCAAAAAGTTAATTTGAAGATTTTGTATTGTCATAGACCCTTCAAGACCAAATAAGCTTTGGAAAGAAAAATCAAAATTAAAAGAAACAGCAAAAAAATAAAAAAAGGTTAAATACTTAAAACCCCCTTCCGAAAGCAAAGCTTGTCTAGTCTATAAAATGTTTTTGAATAAATATAATGAGAGTAATAATGGTCCCCCAAAAAAATTTGCATTTAGCGAAACTACAACAACCATAGAATAAAGTTTGAATTTATGAACGTACACGTTATATTTTAGGATGTATACCGTAAATGTTCATATAATTCAATCAGAAGTGTATTTGCATTGACTTCTAGATTAACACAAATTATAACGCCTGATAAGGTTTTTCATTTACATTTTATGATTACTGCGACCTGAGCGGTATCTATTCTTTAAGACTGTTACCGCTTAAATAATTTAACTCAAATCAACAACGAACTATTATTACAGGCGTTTTATTTCTTTAGATTTTTTTTACTTCATCCTCTAGGTTCCAGTAATAAGTCTTTTTTTAATTAATTGATAACACAAGAAGTCTCTAATATCTTTAATTGTCAGATATGTTGCAGGTTTATTAAAGTATTTTGAAAGCTAGTGGTCATAAATATAGTAACTCTTTTGTGTTTTTGCTAAGACCTCTAAGACTTGCTTCAAATTGAAGCTTTTGTAGTACTTATTCTTTGGTCATTTTATAAATCAGCTCCTTAGTTTATTTTGTGCAATAAAGCACTCTATGCACATTATATAAGAGCGCTGGCTTAAAAAAGGCATTATTTAACAGCAAAAGCTAGACTAAATAAAATGGAAAAATTACAGGTGATTGTTTACCACTGCGAAGCAGTTTCGTACTATCTGATTTATGTTTCTTAAAAAATAGCAGTTCTCTTATTTTCATTTGATAAAGAGAATTGCTATTTTTTCAAACAATTAACCATGTGATTATTTTGTGATTCAGCTTGTAATTTTTAAATTTCAACTTCAAAATCAAACTTCTTATACTTTATATGCAGGGGTGTATTTTAAATTCTTAAAAGTTTCTACAAGACCATTGACCCCCATCCAAGCAAGAGTGAAATGAGATATAGATTATATATGATTTGATAAAGATAAATACTTATAATCTATTTATATTCTTAAAGCCTCTTAAAAGCTGAGCTTTTAGTTCGACAAAAAATTACATGTTTCATCAAAGGACAAACTCGTTTCCTGGGAGAAGTAAGGAATAGGGGGGGTGAGGATTTGAAATTTGATTTCCATTTTTATTGTGATGCTGGGCCTTATAATATATTTAAGCCTGAGAAAACTAAATCTTGTAGTCATAGTTTAGCATTAACTTTAATAGAAGCTGAAAAGATACAGTTGCCTTCTAGTGATACTAGTCCTGGAGGAACTTTTAAAGTTAAGGGAATAAAAGAAATAAATTTTACTCATAATGTAATAATATTTAATATTGAAAAAGTATAATCTAAGCTATTGATTATTTGACGATAAATTCTTTATCTGACCGAACAAGGGGTAAAGGATGAGCCTTTTTCCTGGAAAAGAGGGGTGAGAGTAATTAGACTATCAGAAAGAGAAGAATTTAGCTCAGATCAGTTAGTTATTTTGGCTAAGTTTGGAGAAAAAAAGCACTTAGAGGAATTACAAAAAGGCAAATTATTCATGAAAAACTTTCAATTTCATATAAACAAAGAAAAAGAGGAAAAAAACAAAGGTTTAGGAGATAAAAATGAAGCAACAAAAATTTTTTATAATCCAATTATTCAGATAACTGACCCAACTACAAAAGAGACTAGAAATATTGAAACTCAAAAAGCTGAAATAAGATTAGACAAACATGTAAAAAAACCAGTATTTTGCTTAACAAGATTAGATGCAAAAGACTTTATTATTAAGGAAATAAATGAAGATTATATGGAGGCTCAACTGTCAGTTGATAAGGGTAGAAAAAAAGTTCTAAAACAATTTGGTCCTTATTCGCTTTTGATTAGCAATAATCAATTTGTAGAGCGTTTAAAGCAGAAATTGGACAACTTTATTTTTAAAAGAGCAATATATGAAGATAAAGCAGACAATAAGAATTTTATAGAACTATTCAAAGAAGATGATCCTGATTTATTTTTTTACAAAGATACATATTTCATGAACCAAAATGAGAAAAGGTTAGTTTTATTTGGAGAAAATGTAGAAGATTATAAGGTTTTAGACATAGGTGATTTATCTGACATGTCATATTTAACAGAAACTAATAAGTTATTAAGTGGTGAACTTGTTGTTAGATATCCTGCAAAAGAGGTTTAATTGCATAAAAAAACTCACAGGTCTTTTTAAAAGGGCGCTGGAGATTGCGGGTGATAGCGAGCTCAAATAACGTTCGACAAAACAAGACAAGTTACATAAAAGGAGAGCCCTATCCCTGAAGAATCAAAAGGTAGGGAAGGGGGTGAAAAGTTTGAAAAATAGAAGTATCAAGGAAAGATATTCTAATGAAATCACTAAAATAGAAAATAAATTAAATGAATTGATTAATGGGAGAATATACGAGCTAACAAAAGCACAAATGGATGGTTATCTGTCTACTAATGTAAGTGATTTAAGAGAAAATATTTATGATTTATTAGATAAAATAGAAAACAATAAAAAATCAATTAATGAACAAATAGGAGAAGCAATAATTGATAAAAATAATTGAGCCTTAACGGGCTCTTTTTTTATATGCTTTTAGGCCATGGCGATAGAAATATTTTGCCACTTAAGAAAAAAAGAAATCTGGGGTTACTTCAGAAAATGGGTTTTCATACAAATCTACATCTTATACGTCATAGTCATGCTTCTATTTTAGTTAGAGAGAAAGAACATCCAGCAGAAGTAGCGAGAAGGTTAGGTCATGATATAAAAACTCTTCTAGATAACTATGTTCATAAAAATGATGAAAATGCTAAAAGAATAGCAAAAGACTTTGAGGATAAAATAATGAGGATTATGGAGAATAAAAATGTCACACGAAAACCCCACATGGACTAAAAATCACACGAAAGTCACACGAGAAAGAGCAAAAAATATAATTTTGTCACACGAGAATCACACGAGCGATAAAATTTATTAGTACTAAGAAATATCTTAAAACCTTGCTACTTCTAAAGATTACTGTTATAATGGCTTTTGGCGGGAGTAAAAATACCCTTAGGGAGTAGTTGGCGAGCTGGTGCTCCCCGCGGACTTCAAATCCGTCTGGCGGGCGAGTTCCGTCCGCGGTGGGTTCGATTCCCACATACTCCCGCCATATTAAAATGCTTATATAGCGACTGTACACAAAGCATAAGTTAGGCATTTTGGCCAACTTATGCTTTGTTTATTTTTGAAAGAGTCACGTTGTAACTATAACTAGATTTCTAGATATCCAAGTGATACCACAAGGAGAATTTTATGATATTATAGAATATATAGAATTACTATATTACATTCTTACTTTGAAGGGAGAACATTAATGAACTCTAAATCTAACGAATCAAACTCAACTGGTATAAATGAAAAAGAACTAGCAAAGCTTTCTTTTAGTGATGCTCCAAAAATAGTTTCTGATAGTGTTCCGGGACCTATCTCACAGGAGTATATAGAAGATTCGACTAAATATGAATCAATGGCAAGAGGTGCTGGCAAATTTCCTATGGTCTATAAAGAGGGTAGGGGAGCTACCGTCAAAGATCCAGACGGAAATATTTATATTGATATGACGGCAGGAATTGCTGTTAATTCTGTAGGTAGGCGCCACCCACGAGTTTTAAAAGCGATTGAAGATCAGGCCGGAGATCTTCTGCATGGTATCGAGATGTCAAGTGTAAAGCGAACAGAACTGGCAAAGAAAGTGTCTGAAGTTTCCCCTCCCGGCTTAAAGGATAACTGTATAACATATTTTACACAATCAGGTAGTGGGGCCATTGAAACTGCGATAAAATTTGTTAGACAGATAACGGGGAAATCTCAAATAGCTGCTTTTCACGGTGCTTATCATGGTGTCTGGTTAGGTGCGAACTCGCTCACAACTGGGGATCATTATCGAAAGGGGTTTGGTCCTTTCATGCCGGGGGTTGTACATTTGCCTTATCCTTACTGTTATAGATGTTTTTTTGGTCTTACATATCCTGAATGTAAGCTCCAGTGTGCCAAATATGTTGATTATGTACTAAACACGCCTTATACGGGTGCGGATGAAGTGGGTGCTGTTGTAATCGAGGCAGAACAAGGAGAAGGTGGATATGTGCCTGTGCCACCCGGGTATATGGAAGTAGTGAAAGAAGCATGCCAAAAACATGGTGCTTTGTTGATAGCTGATGAAGTTCAAGCTGGAGCCGGAAGAACGGGACAAATGTGGGCTATTGAGCATTACAATGTAGAGCCTGATATAATTACGTGGGGTAAAGGCATGGGCGGTGATTTGCCGATAGCAGGTATCACTATAAGAAGGGATTTAGCAGAGAAAGTTCCTGAAAGATCTCAGCCTAACACATGGGCTGCTAATTCAATGAGTTGTGCAGTAAGTATCACTAATATAGAAATTTTGACTGAAAATAATAAAGCGCTTATAAAGCGAGCAGGTGAGCTTGGTGAAAAGATTAAACAACAGTTAAATGAAGGGGCAAAAAACATAGAAACAATAGGCGAAGTCCGAGGTATGGGCCTTATGGTGGGCATAGAAATGGTAGAAGATAAAGAGTCTAAAAAACCATTGGGTGAAGATCAAATGAATAAACTTATTTTTGAAATGCTAAACCGGGGAGTAATAATGGTACCGTGTGGGCGAAACGAAAATGTATTTCGCATTATGCCTTCGCTAACTATTACCGAAGATCTTGTTTTTAAGGCTACAGATATTTTCTTGGATTGCGCTAAAAAGTTAGAGAAATAATTAATCATCTAGAATTTTATACAATGTAAATTGATCTTTTAAAACAAGTGTGATTATAGCTAAGGGGTTCGATTTTGAAGTTGAAATTTGAAAATCACAAGCTAAATCAAAAAAAGTCACATGGTGAGTAACAAATTTTTCACACTAAAATAATTGCAGTTCTCTCATTTTTGATAGAGAGAACTGCAATTAATCTAAGGAAATTATGACTCCCATTAACATAATTAAGAAGTTAATCTTGAAAATCGTTATATAGACAGTGAGCAGCTAGCTATCCTACATAAAATATCTTGTAAAAACAACTGAAAGCTGAGTTATATTTATTCCAGTGGTTGAGAATCAGTTATTTCTGTTTCGTAAATTTTCCACTGTCCATCTTCTATGCGAACCTCATGAACACCAGTTGCGGTATTATCCTCAAAATCTTCTCCATTTTCGGCTCTAGTTTCCTGTTCAAATTCTACTGTTGCGGTTTCTTCATCTGCTAAACTTACATCTAGGATTTCTAGTTCATATTCTAAGTCAAATTGTTCAAACAATTGTTTGGTTTCCTCTACGGCAATTTCAAAATCAGGATGATTTTGATACATTGTTTCCGAAAAAGCATCAATATCTTCGTCTTCAGTAGCTTCTAAATTTCTCTCAATAACTGCAACAATCTCGTTTTTCTCTTCTTGGCTAATATCAAGCTCTTCTTCCTGTTCCCCGCAGCCAACTGTAACCAGCATAAAAATTGCAAGTACTACTGTCAAAAATGTTAGACGTGTACGCAAGGTTCCTGCACCTCCTTTCTTAAAGATATGTTCCAAATTTATATTCAAACTTTCTGCTCTTCTAAAAACGATATTATATTGTTTACATTTTCTAAATTTTTTCCGTAATCAACAACCTGAAAGAAAACAGGTCTGCTAGAAATCACGATGTGGGTACAATCTTTTGTTTCTGTTAATTTGAAAGATACTGTATCTCCAAAAGTATCCCATGTTATACCTGTTTTTGCAGTAATCGTTCCCCCCGAGTAATTTTTCTCTTTTATTTTAGGTTTTTTTAATTGGTTTACGGATTCAATACATAATTCAAACGCTTTATCATAGGGTACAGGCAAATTAATTTCTTTTGTTTGTTTAACATCATAATCATTTGTGGAATCAGCTGATGATTTTCTTTTTACTGATTTTTTATTCCAATATCCAAGTATTCCTGTCATAAAAATGCCAAATCCTATTCCAGATATTAAATTAGACACTATGTTAATATCCCCGTAAACTACAAAATCGAAAATCATCATCAATAATCCAAAGCCGATACTTGTTTGCAAAAATATTCTTATTAGCTTTCTCTGCATACTTCGCCTCCTTTAAAATTTTATAAGGTTTAGAAGTTTAATAAAACTTAACCACCAATTCCAGGGCCACCAGGGCCACCAGGGCCACCAGGGCCAGGATTAGGTGCTCTTCCCGTCTTCTTTTAATTCATATAACACACCTCTAGCAGAGGGTGGATTCCATTTAATATAGATATTGCAACTAAAAAATCATTTGGAAATGTAATTGAATATGTTTTTATTATTTCATCATTTTTATAGTCTATATAACCACTAGACCTAGATAAAAAACTTTGAATTTCTTCATATTCCTTTGGTTCGATATAGGTATTTGTTAAAAGTAATAGTTGTTCTTTTAGGCAAAAAAACACCTCCATAAAACACTATGAAAACCTTAAACAAATGATTTCTCTCAAATTTTTGATTCAATTATACATTAGATGAAAAAATCTTAAAAGTCACAATTAATCTAATTTTTTGAATAATTTTCACATCTAAAATCACAACATTTTAACACAAGAAATATTTATTTCTATTGTATATTATCTTGTGAAAAGTTTGTGATTTTAAATTTTCAACTTCAAAATCGAACCTCTTATGATTATAGGTGAGCGTCAAATAGCGCCCACCTTGAAATAAAGATTACTTTTGGATTTTACACTCTGAAGGGATAGCATCAGACCATGGTAGTAACTCATCAATAGCTTCTTGGTCTTGAAGATCAATATTAGGAAGGTTTTCAAACAGGAATTTGAGGTATTCAAATGGTTTCAAACCGTTTTCTTTGGCTGTTTCTACAATACTGTAAATTGTAGCACTGGCCTTAGCACCCTTAGGAGTATTGGCAAACAACCAGTTTTTTCGACCCACTACAAAAGGCTTGATGGAACGCTCAGCTCTGTTGTTATCTAACTCTAAGCGACCATCTTCTAAAAACTTCACAAGTTTAGGCCACTGATTTAAACAGTAGTTGATAGCCTTACCAAAGGCACTTTTAGGAAGAACTTTAGGTTTTTGTTCTTTAAGCCATGCGTAGAACTCTTCTAATACCGGCAAACTACGCTCGTGCCGAATTTTGTGACGCTCTTCGGGCGTTTTATCCCGAAGGTCATGTTCTATGGCAAAGAGTTGGTTGCAAAACTCCAGTCCTTTCTTAGCACTTACTTGAGCATTTTGTTGGTCTTTTGGGAGCGCTTTTAATGCTTCATCAAATTTACGCCTAGCGTGAGCTAAACACCCAACAAGGCTGATATCAGATAAATCATTGTACCCTGAGTAGCCATCAACCTGTAAGAATCCTTCAAAATCAGCCAAGAACTTTCGGGGGTGCTTACTTGCCCTGGTGGTTCTGTAGTCATAAAGTATTATTGGTTCATCTTCTCGTCCGGTACGGTAAAGCCAAAGAAATGATTTATTCTTTGCAGACCTACCATCTTCACGAAGTACCTGAAGATTGCTCTCATCAGCATGCAAAATGTCTTTTTCAACTAATAGTTCATGTAATCTATTGTATAAAGGAGTGAGCCAGCGATTTGAGCATTCTATCATCCAGTTAGCCATAGTCTGTCTTGACAGTTTTATACCCAAACGAGATAACTGTTGTTCCTGACGATAAAGGGGCAGAGCATCTACGTATTTTTGGTTCATGATATGAGCTACGGCAGAAGAGGATGCTACACTGCCGGGTAAAACCGGGTTAGGCATGGAAGCTGTAATTATGGAGTTCTCAGTGCCTTCCTTATCACAGCGGCGACAAGCATAAACATAGCGTACATGTTTAACTACGCTTGCCTTAGCAGGAATGATCTTTAGTTCTTTTCTCTCTTCTGTACTCATTTCATGAAGCTCGTCACCACAGCAGGAACACACCTGCTCCTCGGGGGAAAGGCGGTGCTCGATAGTCTCTTCAGGCAAACCGTCAAGCTGGTCTTCACGGTGCCCTTTACTTTTACGGCGCTTGTATGTAATTTCCTCCAGTTCGGGTTCTTTAGAATTAGAATCAGATTCTTTTTCAGCTTCGTTAAAGAACTGCAGCTGATCTGGAGGGGTGGCTTCACTAGAACTTCCAAACTGCTTTTTTTGCTTAAGACGAAACTGTTCCTTTAGCCAGTCGTTTTGTTCTTTTAAATCAGCATTTTGGCGTTCCAGTTGGTCACATCTATTTTTTAATTGGTTAATGGTTTCTGATTTATTTTCCATATTTAATTAATTCTACTTAAATGGTAAAAAGCCCTTTAATATCAGGGCTTTTTGGAGAAAAAAATTTATAATATTGTTCTTGCCTTTACTTCTTTATGGGCATCACCCTGATCAAGGGAGAGGCCATCCAACAGCCAGCGTAGCTGGCGGTAGGTTATTTTCATAGGAACAGGAGAACCTTCATCTGGCCATTTAAACTTGCCTTCTTCTAAACGCTTATAATATAGCCAAAAACCGTTGTTTGACCAGTGGAGTATTTTTAATTTATCTTTTTTCCTGTTGCAAAAGACAAAAAGGCAGGGAGAGAAGGGATCTAAATCAAAGGATTCTTTTACAATTACTGCTAAGCCATCAATTGATTTTCTAAGATCCGTTTTGCCCCTTGCCAGGTAAACTCGTTCTATGGCAGCTTCATTTAACATAGTCCAGACAATGTATTAACTAAGTCTTTTAAAAGACTTTTATCATAGCCAGGTTTTACTTCTATTGAGGCTTTACCTACTTTTACTGTAATATTACTTTCATCTGAATAGTCTACTTCTACTGGTGACCATTTAGTTTCTTTGGAAGGAGCATCTTCTTTGTATTTTCTACACCAGTAGCGTAATCGATTGAGTTTAACACCATTAGCCTTGGCCCAATCTTTTGCTGTTTGGCCGCTGGCCCGAAATGCTGAGACTCTCTCTTTCCACTCAGCTCTTAACTGTTCATTTGTTTTTGCCATAAAAAATCATCCCCTTCGTGGTTATTTGGGGAAGATTATGGCATATTGTATGAAGAAAATCTAGGTGGGTACTGTTTGACGCTTAGTGCGGCCGGGCTAGGCCGTGAATATATAGTGGGTGTGAACCCCATCTGGTAATGCCTAACCAGCAACCAGTAGCAAGTCCTTGGAGCTTAACTGGTAACAGCTAAGCTTAAGCGTAGGATAGCGAGACAACGGGCCAAAAGCGAAAGCTGAAGGGATTGAGCCCTGAAATAAACAATGAGAAGGCCGATGCTGTTAAGCGGGCAGAAGGCAATACCAAAGTGGACGAAATGGTGAGACCGCTTTGGCTTCTCCGGGGTCGGAGACCTTGGCACGTTGGACATTAATATAACACGGCAACCCGGGAGGCCCTGCTAGTTCTCCGAAAGGAGTATGGTGTACAAGCGATAACAAAGTGAGAAAGCCAAATGACTGGCAGGGAATCGGATTACTGCGTAGTACCGATGAAGCAGGGTAACTCTTGCAGGAGGAAAGGCAGTAACATAACATTCCCTAAAAAGGGACACATTCGACACACGCAGAGGTGGTAAAGAATGAAAACGAAACTGGATAGGATAGCGGAAATTGCCAAGAAAGAACCCAAAGAAAAGTTTACATCGCTGGCACATCTGATCAATGAAGAAATGTTAATCCAATGCCACAATGAAATAAGTGGAAATAAAGCAACTGGAATTGACAAAGTGACTAAAGCTAAGTATGGAGAAGAACTTAAAAGCAATGTTAAAGCGTTAGTAACAAAACTCAAAAGCAAATCATACCGTCCACAGCCGGCTAAAAGAGTCAACATACCTAAACCCGGGACTAATAAAACACGACCACTGGGTGTACTTGCCTATGAAGACAAACTACTACAACGAGGGATTGCAAAGATATTAAATTCAATCTATGAACAAGACTTTCTTGACTTTTCCTATGGTTTTAGACCTAACAGAAACTGTCATGGTGCGTTAAAACACCTAAACATCATCCTCGAACATAGGAAAACCAACTATGTAGTAGATGCAGATATTGAAGGATTTTTCGACAATGTAGGCCATGAGTGGATAATGGAGTTTATAGCCCATCGAATATCTGACCCTAGTTTAAAACAGTTGATAAAAAGGACCCTCAAAGCCGGGTATATGGAACATGAAATTATGCACAAAACAGAGGAAGGAACTACTCAGGGGGGACTAATATCACCAATACTAGCTAACTTATATCTACATTACGCTTTAGATGTCTGGTTTGAAAAAGCAGTAAAACCGAAATGTAAAGGGCAAGCCTACATGGTTCGGTATGCCGATGATTTTGTGTGCTGCTTTCAGTACAAAAATGATGCTAACAAATTCTACGGAGCTTTGCAAAAAAGACTTAATAAATTCAATCTAAGTGTATCTACTGAAAAAACCAAGATAATAACTTTTGGTAGATTTGCAGAAGAAAAATGTGGCAGGGAAGGTAGAAAGAAACCAGAAACATTCGACTTTTTAGGTTTTACTCACTATTGCAGCAAAAGCCAGCGAGGGAAATTCCGAGTAAAAAGAAGGACAAGCCGTAAGAAGTACAAAACAGCCCTATTAAACATGAAGGAATGGATCAGAAACAACAGGACGACACCAACGCCCAAGCTGATGAAAGAACTAAATGCCAAACTACGTGGACATTACCAGTTTTATGGTATTACAGACAACTCAAGGATAAGCAATTTCAACAATGATACTAAACTTCTTTTGTTTAAGTGGCTGAATAGAAGAAGCCAAAAATCAAGTTTTGACTGGGATAAATTTAACTTATTCTTGACGAAGCACGAAGTTCTTAAACCTAAAGTATATGTAAATATATATGATACGGAAGATATAATTGGCAATGTAACGTGAATGATGTTATGAGGAGCCGTGTGCGTTAATAGCGCAAGCACGGTTCTAAGAGGGTTGTGCGCTCAATCCACTAAGGAACAAATATTGTGACACTCTCAAAGGAGACAGAGAGCAACGGGGAAAACAAACCTGTTCCTAAGGTAGAGAGGCGCACTTCTACTCGACCTTTATTTCTATTGTATATTATCTTGTGAAAAGTTTGTGATTTTAAATTTTCAACTTCAAAATCGAACCTCTTATGATTATAGCACTTGTTTTTTTATTATTACTGTCATGCATTACTATCATCGGGCTATTCCTGGGGAAGCTTTGAATTAATGTGGATAGTTGCTTATACTGCAAATAAGAAGTATAATATAACTATATGAACAAATGAACAAAACATTCACACGCTCGCAGGAGGGTTATATATGGTGCCGAAAGGTTTTGAACCAGAGGAGAAAAAAAGGATTAAGGAGGAACTAAAAGAATCAGCCAGGCAGCAATTTTGTGATAAAGGCATAAAAGGAACAACTATAAGTGAACTTACAAAGCAGGTGGGAATCGCTGGGGGATCTTTTTACAGTTTATATGACTGTAAAGAGGAACTTTTCTTTGAAATCATTGAGGATGAAGAAGACAAGATTAAAAAAGAGTTAATATCTAGTGAAGTATTAGAAGGGAAAATAACTCAGGAGAAGTTAAAGAAATTTCTTTTTAAAGCTTATGAGATCGTGGAAACAAACCCTATTATTAAAAGGCTGTTTTTCCATGATGAATATCAGTTACTTCTTAGAAAACTCCCCCAAGAGAAAGTAAATGAGCATATTAGAGATGATATGACAGCATTCTTACCATTAATTAATACATGGAGAGAAGAAGGAGCATTGAGAGATGAGCCTACAGAGGTGATTGGTGGCCTTTTAAGAGCTTTATTCTTAATTAGCCTTCACAAAAAAGAAATAGGCGAAGATATATATGATGATGTTATTAGGCTTCTTATTGAACTCATTTCGGAGGGGCTGATTGTGACTAGGGGGGATGAAGGTGATAAAGGTTAGTAATCTTAGCTTTACCTATCCTACAGGCGATAAAAAGACCATCAAAGATATAAGTTTTAATATCCCCAAGGGTGAGGTGTTTGGCTTTCTTGGTCCTTCCGGAGCAGGAAAGAGTACAGTACAAAAGATCCTTATAGGAATTTTAAAGGGTTATGAGGGTTCAGTTAATGTTATGGGGGAGGAGATTAAGGTAGTTGGATCAGATTTTTATGAGGAGGTTGGGATATCTTTTGAGCATCCAAACCTTTATCCTAAGTTAACTGCAAAGGAAAATTTGGATTTTTTTGGCTCCTTGTATAAGGACAGTACGAGCAATGTGGAGGAGTTACTTGAAATGGTGGGGCTAGAAAATTTTGCCGATAAAAGAACAGGAGACTTTTCAAAAGGGATGAAAAACAGGCTTAGTTTTTGTAGGGCTTTTTTGAATAAACCAAAGCTTTTGTTCTTGGATGAGCCGACTTCTGGTCTTGATCCCGAGAACGCCCGCAAAATTAAAAATATTATACTATCCTGTAAGGCTGAAGGTAAGACTGTTTTTTTGACCACCCATGATATGAAGGTTGCAGAAGATATTTGCGATATGGTGGGTTTTATTGTTGATGGGGAGATTGTATTGATAGATTCTCCAAGGAGGCTGAAACTAGCCAGAGGCAAAAAGATTGTAAGGGTAGAATATAGAGAGGAATGTGGTGAAGGCATTAAGGTCAAAGACTTTTCCCTTAAGGAGATTGCTAATAGTCAAGAGTTTTATGAGCTAAATAAAAAAAAGGATGTAGAAACCATCCATACCCTTGAACCAAGCTTAGATGATATATTTATTGAGGTTACTGGAAGGAGTCTAAAATGATACAACTTAACCTACTGAAAAATGACATTAGATTTCAGTTTAGACATGGGTTTTATTATGCTTATCTGGTGATTACTATTTTTTATATTGGGATACTAAGGTTTATTCCTTTAGACTTTAAAGAGTATATAGCTACCCTGATTATATTCTCTGATCCTAGCGCTTTAGGCGGTTTTTTTATCGGGGGGATTATACTCCTTGAGAAAAACCAGAGGATATTTGACGGCCTTTTTAGTGCTCCAGTAAGGATACAAGATTATTTATTTGCTAAAGTATTTTCTCTAGCTATAATTTCCCTTTTAACCAGCTTTATTGTAGTATTTGCATCTGGATTAAAAGTAAATATATTACTACTTTTTATTGGGGTTATTATGAGTGCAGTTTTCTTTACTTTAATTGGGCTCAGCCTTGCAGTTATTGTAAAGAATTTAAATCAATATATTCTACTTTCACCTCTTTATACATTCTTTTTTGTACTTCCAATTTTGGATTATCTTGAAATATACTACCACCCTGTATTTATGTTATTACCTGCGAATGCATCTCTTATCTTGATTGAAGGTGCTTTTTGGGGCATTAGCCTTGGGTCATTTATATACAGTGTTGTCAATTTAGGTGTCTGGATTATGGTGGCCTATGTACTATCGAGAGTGTGGTTTTATAAATATATAATATTAAATCTCGGGGGTGGGGGAAGGTGAAGTCTAGCATTGGTATATTAATTGCTAATGATATTAAAAATATCACCCGAGACGCCATATTGATAATGTCTATTTTGGCTCCAATACTTTTTGCTAGTGCTATTAGGTTTGTTGTCCCTATAATAGGAGAACTGCTCAGGGAGCAGTATGGGTTTAATCTATTAGAGCACTATACTTTTATTATAGGCTTTATGATTGTGCTAACCCCTTTAATGATAGGGACATTAATTGGTTTTTTGATTCTTGATGAGCGAGATGAGGATATTATTACTTTTTATTCTGTGACCCCTCTTTTAAAATCCGGGTATATTTATTACAGAACTTTTATTCCAGCGGTGTTTAATTTGGTATTTACAATTATTTTAGTGTATTATACTGGAGTGTTAGAGGTTAGTTTTTTGACATTAGTTCCTGTTGTATTGATGGCTTCCCTGGCAGTTCCCATGATGGCTCTTTTTTTGGGGGCGTTTGCTGGTAACAAAGTAGAGGGCCTTGCTCTGTCAAAAGGGGTAGGTATAATGTTCTTCGGGCCTGTTATAGGATATTTAGTTGGCTCGTGGTGGAATATATTAGCCGGGATATTACCACCTTACTGGGTATCTATGGCCTTTTTGAGTCAGGTGGATAAAGTAGGTGTAGCTTACTTGTTTTATATTGTTGTGGGTATTGGTATTCATACTTTTATAATCGGTTTACTTTATAAAAAATTCAAAATTCGGATTTAAGAATAAACTTTTTGCTCATTTAAAGGGTATATATAAGTGAAAGGATCATCGCGATGGTAATTTCTAGAGAGGAGATAATATAAGATGGACAAATTAACAAAACAAAAGATAACTGCAGGTGATAAACAAGCTTTTCAAAACTTGTATGAAAAACATATAGATAGTGCATTGCGGACAGCTATGGCAATTACTAGAAACGAAAACATAGCAAAAGATGCCGTGCAAGAAACTTTTATCCGGGTGTACAAAAATCTAGATAGTTTTGATACAGATAAAAAATTTACTCCCTGGTTTTTTAAGATTTTGACAAATGAATGTAACCGCCTTTTGAAAAAAGAGTCAAAAATACTTAAATTAAATACCCCATTAGATGGAAAAGAGTTCAAAACTGCTTCAGCTGCAGAAGAAGACTATGATGAATTGTACGAAGCAATTCAGTCTCTAAAAGACAGCTGCCGACTCCCAATAATACTGAAATACTTACAGGGGTTTAGTGAGAAAGAGATTGCCCAGATACTGTCGTTAAACCAAAACACCGTTAAATCCAGACTATTAAAAGGAAGACAGGTTTTGAAAGAAAAGTTAAATGAGAATGAACTTGAGGGAGGGCCACAGTATGGATGTTAAAAAAATAAATGAAAAACAAATAAAGGATGCTTTGTTAACTAATACAGACGCTTCTCCAAAGTTAAAGGAGGAAATTTGGAGCGAAATCGATAAAGAAATTTTTTCAGGCCCCACAAAAGATAAGAAAAATTATAATAGAGAAGAGGTTATTAAAATGAAAAAAAGAAATGGATTTTTAAAGTATGTAGTTACAGCTGCGGTGCTTGCGGTATTGTTTATAGGCTTACAAACACAACCGGGTCATGCTTTGATATCTCAGATAAGAGAGATGTTTGCCCCTGAGCAGGATGTGACTCAAATTATAGAAGGGATAGAAGAAGAAACCAAATTAGAGCTAACAGAAGGAAAAGAAACTTCCTATGTAATCTATGTTGATGAAGAAAGATACAAGATGACAAGAGAAGATGATAGTGACGTTATCGTGCCCAAAGAACCTTTAGGAGATGCTTATCCTGAAGTATCTATGGAGATAAAACATATACAAGGCGAAAAACCTGAAGCAATAATCGGCGACTTAGAATCAAGCTTTAAAGAAGAATTTGATTATGTTACAAACCCCCAAAAAGTTAATGATCCAATTAATAGCCACATGATATATGGTGAATCAGGCAGTGAGTGGGATAGTCCAGTGAAGAGGGTATATGTCATAGACAGTGGTGACGGTGGCAGCTTTGTAGTAACACAACGCTTCTTTTTAGAAGCTTATGAAGGTCACGGGGCAAGATTTAATGAGATGTTAAAAGAATTTCATATTATTGATGAGTAGGATTTTTGAAATCTGTTTAAAATAGTATAAAATTTTATGCCTAGTCATTATTCTTTAGTATTAATGACTAGTTTTTTTTGAAAATTATATTTTTGACTTATCTTACCTTAACTTAGAAATAATTATAATAATTAGTTAATTATTATTGAAATGTAATAAGTTTTACTATATACTTAGAGATAATAAAAGTATTTTTAGGTAATATAAAAAAATATAGGCAAACCTGTTGAAAATCAGGGACGCAAAGCTACGGGTCTAAGGTAGTAAGCTATGATCGCCGGGCTGCACTAAGTTATATGTTTCTATATGACACTAAATCACTCCCCTAATTTCACCGGGGAGTTTTTTATTGGATGAAAGTAGTAATAGTAGCTAATATCAAAACAAATAAAAAAGAAAGGGGGCTCAACAGTGGATGTCAGATAACTTCAATTCTCCAATGTTAGAGATGTATACTTTCGAAGCTGACCAAATGGTAGAAAAGATGGAAAAAGTTATCATGGATAGCGAGAGAGAAGAAAACTATTCTAGAGAGGCAATAGACGAAATTTTTCGGGCAATGCACACTATAAAAGGTTCATCAGCTACTATGTTTTTTAATGATTTAGCTACACTTGCTCATTCAATGGAAGATCTTTTTTACTTTCTGCGTGAAGGGGAAGTACAATCTTTGGATTGTTCTGCTTTGACTGATCTAGTACTAGAAGGTGTAGATTTTATTAAAGTAGAGTTACAAAAAATCAAAAATGGTGATGAACCAGATGGAGATGCAAGTGCAATTATTGATAGTAACCAAGAATTTTTAACACAACTCAAAGTTGATAACTCTATTGGTGAAGAGATTAAAAAGCCTGAAACAGAAGAGAAAGTTCAATACTATATTCCACCTGAAAAAACTGCAGATAGTAAATTAGAAAAAAGTCTTTTTAAATCTACAATATTTCTTCAAGATGATTGCGATATGGAAAATGTTCGTTGCTTCACAATAGTAAGAGATTTGACAGAGTTAGCTGAAGAAATATTCCATACACCAGAAGACTTAGTAGAAGATACGGAATGTGTACGATATATACGAGATAATGGTTTTACAATCTTACTAAAAACTGCTGAAAGCTATGAAACAATAGATAGCTTTTTTGAAAATGAGTCATATATTAAAAACTATGAATTGATTGAACTAAAAAACGAAGAAGAGTTTGATTTGTTTAGGCAGCCACGGCAAGTAGAATTAAAAGATAATGCGATAAAAACCCCACAGAGTAGAGCTACTACTGCTGAGAAGTGTGTTGAGGTCGAAAAAACTAATACTACGCAGAGCATTATTAGTGTAAATGTTGATAAGTTAGACATGCTAATGGATACTGTTGGAGAGCTTGTTATAGCTGAAGCCATGGTTACACAAAATCCAGAAATTGTGAACTTAGAACTGGAAAATTTCCAAAAAGCATCAAGGCAGCTTCACAAAATTACGACTGAACTTCAAGATATGGTTATGTCTATTAGAATGGTGCCCTTGTCTACTACTTTTCATAAAATGCATCGGATTGTGAGAGACATAACGAAAAAGCAAAACAAAGAAGTAGAGCTAAAAATTAGAGGTGAAGAAACTGAAGTAGATAAAAACATTATCGAACATATATCCGACCCCTTGATGCATTTGGTTAGAAATTCTATTGATCATGGAATCGAGTCAAGTGAGGAAAGAGAGAAAAAAAACAAGGAAAAAGTAGGAAACATTACTATTGAAGCAAAAAACTCAGGTAGTGATGTTTTGATCATAATCAAAGATGATGGGAAAGGACTAGACAAAGAAAAAATCCTGCAAAAAGCATTTGAAAAGGGCCTAATAGAGAATCGAGACAAGGAAATGACAGATAAAGAGATCTACAACATGATACTAATACCTGGATTTTCCACAAAAGATGATATTTCTGAATTTTCCGGCAGAGGTGTGGGGATGGATGTTGTGAACAAAAATCTAGAGGTTGTGGGTGGCTCTGTAGGAGTAGACAGCGAAGTAGATGTCGGTACAAGTATAACCCTCAAGATTCCATTGACTCTTGCTATTATTGATGGTATGAACCTAAAGGTAGGCAACTCAAGGTTTACTATACCATTGGTTAATATTAAAGAATCCTTTAGGCCAAAAGAAAAAGATTGTTTAAAAGATCCAGATGATAACGAAATGGTCATGGTACGGGGAGAATGTTATCCAATTCTAAGACTTCATGAGTATTTTAATAGCGATCCAGAGACGGAAGATTTTGCAAGTGGGATACTGGTTATGGTAGAGCATGACGAAAAGAAGCTTTGCTTATTTGCGGACGGGCTATTAGGGCAGCAGCAGGTTGTAGTTAAGGCTTTGCCGACTTACATCAAAAATATTAAAAACATCAAAGGTTTGGCCGGATGTACACTACTTGGTGACGGGAGCATTAGTTTGATTTTGGATGTAGGGGGATTAAGTAAAGTTAACTAATAACTAAGAGAGGAGAATAGTTATGGCAAAGACTACAGAAGAAAAAACGCAAGAAAAGTTTGAACTAGAAGAAGATACGCAAAAAGGAAAATACTTAACTTTTGTCTTAGGCAAAGAAACTTACGGTATTGGGATAGAGTTTGTAACAGAGATAATTCGGCTGCAACCGATTACCGAAGTGCCTGAGCTGCCAGGTTATATAATGGGGATCATAAATCTAAGGGGAAAGATAATTCCTGTGATGGACGTAAGGTTGAGATTTAATAAAGAGTTTAGAGAATACAATGAAAGAACATGTGTCGTTGTTATAGATGTTAGTGATACTTCAATTGGTTTGATCGTAGATGGAGTATCAGAAGTTCTCTCGATACCAGATTCAGAAATAGTTGATCCACCAGAAGTTAAAAAGTATGGGAATAAGTTTATAAAGTCTATTGGAAAAGTAAAAGACGAAGTTAAGCTTTTACTAGATTGTAACAGACTAATATCAGAAGATGTAATGGAGGAGCTTGAAGCTTTGACAACATGAAAATACTATTAAAGTAATTTGTAATGTATCAAAGTATAACAAAAGTTTAATAAAAAATTGACTAGAAGGAGGATGAAAAATGAATATGAATACTAATTTATTGTTTGGTTTTATATTATCAGGGGTACTAATTATTGTAGTAGGAGTTTTGGGAGCGTCTAATGTTATAGCTTCGACACTTATGTATATTATAGTTGCTGCAGCGGCAATTAGTGTGGTAAGTATTGGATTATTTTTAACTTCAAGTATGAATAAATCTTTGAGAAGTATTAATTCTAATGTAGCAGAATTAGCTGATGGAAACGTTAATGTAAGTTTCCAATATAATGATGATGAAATAGGCTACCTAAATAAATCTCTTAGTAAAATTGCCCAAAACATGAGAGAAGAGGTGGAGGTAGCCAAAAAAATAGCAGATGGAGATCTTGCAGTAAAGGTGAATGCTAAGTCCGAGAATGATATTTTGGGTAAGAGTATAGAGCAGATGGTAGAAAACTTAAGAAGCTTGATTGAAGAGGCAGGAATGTTAGAAAAAGCGGCTATGGAAGGAGATCTAAATACTCGAGGTGATACTGAAAAGTTTAGAGGAGGTTATAAAGATATAATTAAAGGAGTTAATAACACTTTAGATGCGGTTATAAGTCCCTTAAATGTAGCAGCGGAAAACGTAGAAAGAATTAGTGTGGGTGATATACCACCATTAATCACTGCCGAGTACAAAGGAGATTTTAACCAAATTAAAAATAGCCTAAACCATCTTATAGAAGAAACAACTAACATTACAGATACTGCCAAGAAACTTGCTGTTGGAAATACAAATGTAAGTTTAGACAAGAGAAGTAAAGATGATTCACTTATTGAGAGTTTACAAAAAGTAATAGCTAATAACCAGCATGATGCAGAAAATATCCAGACTTTAGCAGCTGGAAACCTAGATGTAGATATAAAAGTTATGTCAGAAGATGATGTTATGGCAAAGAGTGCAGTAGTATTAAAAGAAACTTTGAAAGAGTTAGTGGTGGACATGAAGGATTTATCTAGAGCAGCAGTCGCCGGAAAGCTTGACACAAGGGCGGATGTAAGTAAACACAAAGGAGAGTTTGCAAATATTGTACAGGGTATCAACGATAATTTAGATTCAGTTATAAGTCCTTTGAAAATGGCGGCTGATTATGTAGAAAGAATAAGTGTTGGCGATATTCCACCGGTTATCACTGATGAGTACAAAGGAGATTTTGATGAAATCAAAAATAGTTTAAATCATTTGATAGAAGAGACGACAAATATAGCAAAAATAGCTGGAAAGCTTTCAGTAGGTAATACTAACGTTAGCTTAGATAAACGTAGTGATGATGATATGTTAATTGACAGCCTACAAAAAGTAATAGCCAATAACCAGCATGATGCAGAAAATATCCAGACTTTAGCAGCTGGAAACCTAGATGTAGATATAAAAGTTATGTCAGAAGATGATGTTATGGCAAAGAGTGCAGTAGTATTAAAAGAAACTTTGAAAGAGTTAGTGGTGGACATGAAGGATTTGTCTAATGCAGCTATTGACGGAAAGCTTGATACCAGGGCAGATGTGAGTAAGCACAAAGGAGAATTTGCCAGTATTTTGGAAGGGGTTAATGATACCTTGGATCAAGTAATTGAACCTGTTAAGGAAGCTTCAGAAGTGCTTCAGGAGATGGCAGAAGGAAACCTGCAAAAAAGAGTTGTAGGAGAGTATAAAGGGGATCATGCCAAAATTAAGAATGCTTTAAATGAGACGCAAGACTCATTATCATCTTATGTTACAGAAATCTCCAAAACATTGACAGAAATGGCCAATTCTAACTTGAATGTTGAAATTAGAGGGGAATATAAAGGAGATTTTGCAGAAATAAAAGATGCCCTAAACCTTATAATAGCATCATTAAATGAAGTTTTAAGCGAGGTTAACAGTGCTTCTGAGCAGGTGGCATCTGCTGCAAAACAGGTTTCGGATTCTGGAATGTCTTTATCTCAAGGAACTACAGAGCAGGCAAGCTCAATTGAAGAACTTACAGCTTCTATTGAACAAATTGCAGCTCAGACTAAACAAAACGCTGAAGATTCAACTACAGCTCAAGAGTTATCCCAAACTGCTAAAGAAAACGCAGAAAAAGGGAATAGACAGATGAAGGACATGCTTGGAGCGATGAGCGAAATAAATGAGTCTTCAAATAGTATTTCGAAAATAATAAAAGTTATTGATGAGATTGCATTCCAAACAAATATATTAGCATTAAATGCGGCTGTTGAAGCGGCTAGAGCAGGACAGCATGGCAAAGGGTTCGCTGTTGTGGCAGAAGAAGTTAGTAATTTGGCTGAAAGGTCTGCAAATGCTGCCAAAGAGACAACTGAAATGATCGAAGGATCTATAAATAAAGTTGAACATGGGACAAGCATTGCTAATCAAACAGCAGAAGAACTTAATGAAATTGTAAATGGAATAACCGATGTTGCAAGCTTAGTTGGAAATATCTCAAGCGCTTCAGGTGAGCAGGCAGCAGCGGTAGAACAAATTAATCAAGGGGTTAATCAAGTTTCTGAAGTGGTACAAAATACGTCTGCTACTTCCGAAGAAACAGCTGCGGCGAGCGAAGAAATGTCATCACAAGCCGATGTCTTGAAGCAAAAAGTAGGCCAGTTTATTTTAAAACGGAATAAAAATCAAACCTTTGAAAGAATGGATGAACTTAATGTTAATGACAATGGCAATGAGGAATTAATAACTGCGGATAAAGTACAAAAAATAGCCCTTACTGACAGCGAACTTGGTAAGTATTAATTTCTAGGGGGCGTTATAGTACGTCCCCTCTTTTAAGTAAAGGAGAATGTCCATGCTTAAACTAACCACAAAAGAATTCCAACTACTGGCCGAATATATCAAAAATAATTACGGAATTACTTTAAAAGACGAAAAAAAACATTTAGTGCTTAGCAGACTCCAAAATGTAGTAAAACAAATGGACTTTAGTAGTTTTACTGAATATTATAATCATCTTGTTGCTGATACTAGCGGTTGTTCAGTGAGTGTTCTTATAGATAAGATTACCACTAATCATACTTATTTTATGAGAGAAGCTAAGCACTTTTATTATTTTAGAGATGAAGTACTCCCATACTTAAAAGAGACAGTAAAAGATAAAGATTTACGTATATGGTGTGCGGCTTGCTCAACTGGGGAAGAACCTTATACCCTAGCAATGATAATTGATGAATTTTTTGGTGAAGAAAAACGGTACTGGAACACACAAATTTTGGCTACGGATATTTCTCATAGTGCTTTAGAGACTGCAAAAAAAGGTATATATAGCAATGAACAGTTACTGCCTCTAGCAAAAAGATGGAAGATTTCTTACTTTAAAAAAATAGACAATGATAATTCATTAATTGTTGAGAAGCTAAAAAAAGAGGTTATTTTTAGAAAATTAAACTTAACAGATCGCACATTTCCCTTTAAGAAAAAACTTCACGTCATATTTTGTCGGAATGTAATGATATATTTTGATAATGAAATAAAAGAAAAATTAGTAGAAAGGCTTTACTACTCTTTAGAAGAAGGGGGATTTCTTTTTATTAGTCATTCTGAATCTCTTAACAGAGCAAAGACAAAGTTTAAATATATTCTTCCTGGTGTCTATAGAAAGTAACGATAGAGATATGATACTTATATCCATGCGTGTTTAAATGAGGTGAAAATAGTGGCTACTATTAAGAAAATAAAAGTTTTAATAGTGGATGATAGTTTGTTTTTTAGAGAGTTTTTGGCAAGAGGATTATCAGCAGACCCAATCCTTGATGTAGTGGCCAAAGCTAAGGATCCCTTCGATGCCAGGGACAAAATTCTAAAGTATAGGCCTGATGTTATGACTTGTGATGTGGAAATGCCCAAGATGAATGGTATTGAGTTTGTTAAGCGTTTATTATCACAATACAAGATGCCGGTTATTATTGTAAGTTCTATAGGAGATGCAGCTTTTGAAGCTATGAAAATTGGGGCTATAGATTTTGTATCTAAACCAGATACTAGGTCATCAGAAAATGTAGAAAGTTTTTTGGCAGATATGATTTATAAAATAAAAATTGCTGCAAGATCAAATATAGTGCAATCAAAAATTAGAGAATCCAACTCGGTTCGAACAGAACCAAACTATGATGATAAAAAAGTAAAAGTGAGTGGTAATAAAATTATTGCTATGGGTGCTTCCACCGGAGGAACTGAGGCGATATTTAATATTTTAAAAAAGCTACCAACTGAAATTCCTGGGATATTAATTGTCCAACATATACCCCCCATGTTTTCTAAGTTGTTTGTGGATCGAATGAACGACCAACTTCCATTAAAAGTAAAGGAAGCAGAAAATGGAGACTATGTACAGCCAGGAACTGCTTATGTTGCACCTGGTTCAAAACATATGAGGATCAGAAAAATCGGCAACAATTGTAAAATAAATTTGTTTGCCGGGGAAAGACGAAATGGACACTGTCCTTCTGTAGATGTTTTGTTTGAATCTGTTGCGGATTCCTGTGGCAAAAATGCCATTGGTATAATATTAACTGGGATGGGATATGACGGGGTGAAGGGTCTTATGGCCATGAGGCGAAAAGGTGCAAAAACAATCGGTCAGGATGAAAACACATCAGTAGTGTATGGAATGCCTAAAGCTGCTTTTGACATAGGTGCAGTAGAAGAACAAATGCCTTTAGACAAAATACCTCAAGCAATAATCTCGTTCCTAAATTAATTTTAACTTTGAGAGGTTCTTTTAAAGGTTGGTGATAGTATGACTAACGTACCAGATTATTTTGATGCCATTTTAAGATGTATTGGAGACGGTGTTATTTATGTAGATATAGAGGGAAATGTAGAATATATTAACGATGCTGGTGAAAATCTAACGGGTTGGAAGTTAGAAGAAGCATATGGCAAGCCTTTTGAAGAAGTTTTTCCGATTATAAATATTAAAAATAACAAATCTATCGATAGTCCAATTTGGGAAGTTTTAAATGGAGCTGATATGGTAGGGCTTAAAGAATATTCAGCACTTATAGCAAAAAATGGCACAAAATATTATATATCCGCAAGTTTTTCAGCTGTTAAAAGGTCACAAGAGAAGTGTAAGGAGACTGAAGCTGAGAATAATTTGATTGGAGTAGTAGCAGTTTTTCGTAATATTAATAAGATCAAGAAAATGGAAGAGGAGATAAAAAAAGAACGTAATATAAGCTTAGCTATGCTTGATAACTTGCCTGTTATGGTTTGGCGCTCAGATCTATCAAGGGACTACTATTTTAATAAGACTTTCCTGGATTTTTTGGGGACAGAACTTAAAAATACTATGGCAACTATTTGGGAAAAAACTCATCCAGATGACATTGATAGGTTTTTGGAAGTCTATACTGATTCATTTAAAAAACGTGCACCTTATGAATTAGAGATAAAAATGGAAAGAAAAGATGGAGAGTACCGGGATGTTATAAGTATTGGATCTCCTTATTATAATATTGATAATGAATTTATGGGTTTTGTTGGCACATTTCTTGATATAACTGAGCGAAAAAAGGCAGAATCAGCTCTAAAAGAGTCAAAAGTTAAAGCAGAAGTTGCAAATAAAGCAAAGAGTGAGTTTTTAGCAAATATGAGCCATGAGATCCGTACCCCCCTAAATGGTATTATTGGAATGATTGAGCTTACAAGACTAACTGATCTTACCAAGGAACAAGAAGATAATTTAAGAATAGCAAAAAACTGTGTAGATACTTTATTAAAAATCATTAATGATGTATTAGATTTTTCAAAATTAGAAGCAGAAAAGCTGGTGATAACTGAAGATTATTTTGATATACACGAAATGATAGAAGAAGTAATTAATATGCACAAATTGAATGCACAGGAGAAAGGTTTGAAAATTATAACGGTAATAGGTGATGATGTACCAAATTATCTAAAAGGTGATGAAAATAGGATAAAACAAGTGCTAAATAATTTTGTAAGTAATTCTGTAAAATTTACAGATTATGGCCAAATAAGACTGGCTGTAGATTTAGTGGCAATTAAAAGTGAATATGCTAGCTTGAAATTCTCAGTTTCTGATACTGGAATAGGTATCCCATCTGAACAGCACGAAAAGATAATAGAAAGCTTTACACAAGCAGATACTTCTTATACTAAAAAGTATGAAGGGACAGGTCTTGGATTAAGCATTTGTAAAGAAATTTTGAAGCTTATGGATAGTCAGATCGAAATCAACAGTGAAGTAGATGAAGGTAGTGAATTTTATTTTTACCTTAAATTAAAAAGAGGGAGAAGTAGAGCAAATCGAGATTTAGTTATACCAGATCAAGTTAAAGAAAAGATAAATGAAGAGTATAGGATACTTTTGGTTGAAGATGATAGAGTAAATCAATCTAGCCTTTCATTAATTTTAAAAGAGCATGGATATACTGTAGATTTGGCTTGTAATGGTAAAGAGGCTTTAGAGCGTTATTATAGCAGTTTTTATGATCTTATACTTATGGATATTCAGATGCCAGAGATGGATGGTGTAGAAGCTACAAAAATAATAAGAGATAAGGAGAAAACATCGAGGGGAAAATATACTCCTATTATTGCAATTACAGCATTTGCCTTAGATGGTGACAGGGAAAAGTTTATGAACTCTGGTATGGACGAGTATATCGCAAAACCAGTCAACTTTGTGGAGCTTTTTGACAAGGTTAAAAAATTTACTGAGAAAAGTAATAGAATAGCTGGTTATAGCGATAACGCTAGTGAAAGTGTTACTGTTAATGAACATGGAGAAGTGATTTTTAAAGATGATGATAAAAAAATCTTAAATGGAAATGGTCTATATATAATAGATGAATATGTTTTAGAGTTTAAAAGGGCACTTGAAGAGAAAAATTTACTATCGATTGAACAATTAGCTCACAGATTAAAGAAAGAGACTGAAAAAATAGGTGCTGTTGAATTAAAAAATAAAGCATTCAAAATAAAATTAGCAGTAAGACGTGATGACATTAATAATGTTAGACATAACTTTAGAGATTTTATAAACGAATTTAATGTTTTGAAAGGAGTTAAAAAAGATTAAAAAGTATAGGGGGAGGTTTATTTGATTAAGATATTGATAGCTGAGGATGATTTGGCGAGCAGAAAGTTTATGCATAAGTTTTTTTCAGAATACGGGGAATGTGATTTAGTGGTAGATGGTTTAGAAGCAATTGAGGCTTATATGATGTCTATTAAAGAAGAGGAACCCTATGACTTAATTTGTTTAGATATTATGATGCCAAAGGTGGACGGAATAAAAGTTTTAAAAGCAATTAAAGAGCTTGAAGAAAAAAATAATGTTCTTTTAGCAAATAGAGCAAAAATTATTATGACAACAGCTCTTGGTGAAACGGAGCTAGTAAAAGAAGCTTTTGAACTTGGAAGTGATGCCTATGCTTCTAAGCCAATAGATCTTAAAAAAATAAAGCAGGTAATGGAGAAGCTATCGTTAATAGGGTGACAAGAATTAAGGGAGCAAATTTTTTCATGCTCCCTTGACTTATTGATTATTAACTAAATTGTCAGGCTGCTAGGTTACTATGTTACTAAGTATTTAGCTAATTCTTTTTGGGTAAGAGACCTATCACCTTCAAATACTCTCATACAATCTCCAGAAATTTCATCGATGACCACAATTTTATCATCAACTCTACCGAATTCTAGCTTAAGGTCTATCATATCAAGACCTTTTTCTTTCAAATCCTTTTCGATTATTTTTGCTACTGACTTTGTGATATTTTTAATTGAATTTACTTCTTCTTCTGTCAGCACTCCAAGACTTGTTAGAGCCTCATCATTAATCAAAGGATCTCCTCTTTCATCATCCTTTACAGTTATTTCAACTAAATAATCGAGGGTTTCTAATATTTTTCCTTCGGTAAAATGGGGATAACGCCTCAAGAAACTTCCATAAGCTTTGATTCTACATATGACCTCAAGTCCTAAAGGTTCACTTCTTTTTGCTTCCATTGTTCCATCTTCTAGGGAAGCGTCAATATAATGAGTAGGGATATCATGACTGTGTAATATATCAAAGAAGTATTTTGATACTGCTAGTGAAGATAAGCCTTTATCTTCTATTTCACCTACCACCTCATTTCCACCGGGATCTATAGTATCGCCTGTCCCCGTTACATCATCTTTAAAGTATAATACTAAATTATTTTGTTCGTTCAAAAAAACTCTTTTGGTTTTTCCTTCGTAAATCTTTTCCATCAACAATTGCCTCCTAGATATTTAATTTATCCTTTTATATTATTTTAGGTAAACTCCATAAATCCTCCATAGTGGTACAAATTTTTTTGATACGAGGCATATTACCTGATATAATGGGAAATAAGGGAAAATTGCGGGTTTATAAACCCGCTAATTTATTTATAAAACTCTAAATCTATCGTAAATTATATTTTAGTTGTAAATCATATAAAAAAATTAAACGATAGTTTTAGGGAGGAGGCAAAAATATGGGCAAAAAGCTATTAAGATATATTCCTCCTGTTCACGAACTGCTAAATCAGGATGAAATAAAAAACCTTGTCGATGATTACAATCGAGAGTTAGTTGTTGAGGAGATAAATATTCAACAGGAAGAGCTCCGTCGGGAATTGTTATCGGACGTGTTTAATTTCTCAGGAGATATATCAGTAGATATAGGTGTAGGGATTCAAAGTGAAGACCAAGAGGTGCTTTCTGAAAAAAATTACAGGCAAATCCTTGAAAGCTTATTGATTGAAAGAGTAAAAAATGGGCTTAGTCAAAGAACAGCCGAGCGGATTAAGAAAGTAATCAATGCGACGGGGACAGTAATCCATACAAATATGGGAAGAGCTCCGCTTGCTCCTGAAGTGTGTGATGAGTTATCAGAGATATCTAGAGGTTACAACAATCTTGAGCTAGACCTTGAGACCGGTGAAAGAGGCTCAAGATATACCCATATAGAAGATTTGATCACAAAGCTTACTGGAGCAGAGGCAGCCCTGGTGGTTAATAATAACGCTGCCGCTGTAATGCTCGTTCTTAATAATTTGGCCAAAGGCAAAGAGGTTATATTATCTCGGGGCGAGCTTGTTGAGATTGGTGGAAGTTTTAGGGTGCCTGATGTTATGAAACAAAGTGGTGCCATCCTTAAGGAAGTAGGTACTACAAATAAAACCCATCTTAAGGATTATGAAGAGGCAATTAATGAAGAGACTGCCATGCTATTAAGTGTTCATACATCAAATTATCGTATAATTGGTTTCACAGAAAAACCGGCTTTGGATGAAATGGCCAAATTAGCTCGTGATAATGAGCTTCCTCTTGTTAAGGACCTTGGAAGTGGTTTGTTATACAAATTAGAAGGTTATGATGAGCCTACCGTCAATGAAGTTATGTCTATGGGAGTAGATATTGCTACTTTTAGCGGTGACAAGCTTCTTGGTGGCCCTCAAAGCGGAATTATAGTAGGCAAAAAAGAATATATAGAAAGCCTCAAAAAAGATCAGCTTACAAGAGCCTTAAGAATGGATAAGCTGACTATGAAAGCACTTGAAACAACCCTCAGGTTGTATTTAGATTTTGATAAAGCAAAAGATAAGATTCCGGTTTTGGCAGCCCTGACAGCTCCACTACATGAATTAGAAGCTAAAGCAAATGAAATTGCTGCCAAATTAAAAGAGGTTTTAAGTGATGATTTTGAGATTGAAGTAGAGCCTGAGACTTCTAGAGTTGGAGGGGGAGCTATGCCGGAAGTGGAGCTTCCTACGAAGGTGGTTGCCTTAAAGAGTAGTGAAGAAACTTTAGAAAAGTTAAATGAAAATTTAAGACATAATGATCCTCCGATAATGCTTCGATTCAAAAAAGAAAAGCTCTTGATAGATCCTCGCTCTCTTTTAGAAGATGACAGCGAAAAGCTAATAAATGCTATTTCACAATTAACTAACTAGAGGATTGCTATTGAGTTGAGTTGCAAGGAGATGTAAGTATGGTCCAATATCTATGGGAAAAATATGCAACGAATAATTTTGCATTTTCGAAAGAAGACCCTGATTATAGAAGGGTTTACCTACTGAATATTATTCTAGCCCTTGGCATGGTGGTGTTAGTTTCTTTTGCCGTTTTGAATATAATTATTTTTACAATGACTTATTTAGTGATTTTGAATATATTTTCTTTTATATTATTAATTGCTATTTCAGTTTATTTTCATAAAACTCTAAACTTAGAGAAGACAGCCTTATTAACGACTTTGTTGATAATTTTAGTTTTGGTGATATATTTTCAGCTAAAAGAGTATAGGGACTATGCCTTGTATTGGATTACAGTGATTCCACCTGTTGTTTATTTTCTACTTGAAAAAAAGAAGGGTAGGGTAGTAACAGCAGTTTTTTTAGGGTTTATGTTGTTTTTTATATTGAGTAGGTATCAAGGATGGGTAGAAGAAAGCTTTACTACAGATTCAATATATAATATAGTAATAGCCTCCTTGGCGATGACTGTAATGATAGGCTATTATGAGCTAAGTAGGGAAGAAGCTTTTGCTGCCCTAAAGGAAAAGAATGAAGAACTAACTGAGATTTCCATTAAGGATACCCTAACAGGACTATATAATAGGCTTAAGTTGGACCAAGTTTTAGAATATGAAGTCAATAGAAGCAATAGAACCGGAGAGGGTTTTTCTGTGATTATGGCTGATTTGGACAGGTTCAAACTTATAAACGATACCTATGGTCATATAAAAGGGGATCATTTGTTGATCAAAATTTCAGATATCATGAGAAGTTCATGCAGGAAAATAGATATAGTAGGAAGATGGGGAGGCGAAGAGTTTTTAATTATCTGCCCGGGCGTTAATACTGCTGGAGGGATAAATTTAGCCGAAAGGATAAGAAGTAGTATTGAGAATCATCCCTTTGAAGAAGTGGGACAAGTAACTATAAGCTTAGGAGTTGCAACATATTCTCCAGGTGATACCAGGGAAACTATCGTAAAAGCCGCTGATTATGCCCTATATAAGGCAAAAGAAAAAGGTAGAAATAGAGTTGAATATTAACTAATGTATGAATTTATAACGGGTGAAATGTACGCAAATCAGAGCTAAAGTACAGACCCTATGTTTTTAACATTTCTAGCATAGGCCTGTACTTTTTTATTATTTTTTAATTTTCAAGTATTCAAAGTTTCTAATATGCTAACACTTAAAATAACAGATAAAGATAAACTGCAAAAATAATCATAAGTAAAAATGTGGGGGTATTATTCTTGGAAAACAATAAATCAAATAAAGGTATAAGAGTCGCAGTAATGGGTTTTGGCGCTATGGGAAAGGAGCTAGCAAGACTTGTAGAGATGAAACGAGGTTTAAAACTTGAGTGTATTATATCTAGAAATAGAGAAAGATGGGCAGAGGGGATTGAAGAAGGTTTTTCTGGGGAGTTATTTTATGAAAATATAGTAGATGCTTTTGATGAAACTTCACCTCAACTAGTCCTTCATGCTACGGGCTCTTTTATCAGGGAAGTATATCCACAGCTTAGAAGGCTTTTGTCTAGTGGAGTTGATGTGATAACTATAGCAGAAGAAATGGCATATCCCTTTAAAAAAGAACCTGATTTAATCGCTGAACTTGAGGAAATTTGTCGAAAAAACAGAGTGACCCTACTTGGTACTGGGATAAACCCTGGCTTTGTGCTGGATCTATTAATAATCACTATGACTGGGGCATGTAAAGAAGTTGAAAGTATTGAAGCCAAGAGGGTAAATGATTTATCGCCTTTTGGGCCTACGGTAATGAGAGGTCAGGGAGTAGGAACGACGGTTGAACAGTTTGAAGAAGGAATAAAAAGTGGTGAGATAGTTGGCCATGTTGGATTTCCTGAGAGTATTGAAATGATTGCAGCTGCACTTGGAGCTAATCTAACAAGGGTTGAAGAGTATAGAGAACCTATAGTTTCTAATACAACAAGAGAAACTCGCTATGTTAAGGTAGAGCCTGGTCTTGTTGCAGGATGCAATCATGTGGCTAGAGGATACACAGACAAAGGTGAGTTTATAGTTTTAGAACATCCTCAGCAGATAATGCCAGAAGTAGAAGGAGTAAGTACTGGAGATTTTATAAAAATAAAAGGTATACCTGACATAAATATGTCCATTGAACCTGAAATCCCTGGAGGTATAGGGACATGTTCATTAACAGTTAATATGATACCGCAGGTTTTTTCGGCTATGCCTGGAGTAGTGTCAATGAAAGACTTGCCTGTACCTGCTGCTATAAGTAACAGGGAGAGAATAACCAAGCATTGATCTAGTGCAAAAAGTTTAAGAAAAGAACTAAAGTAAGAGGAGGAGTTTTTTTGACTCACGAAAGCAATACAAGTAAAGATTTGGAGCAGAAGCGAAAATTTGAGGAGCGGAGAAAAAAATTTGCCCATATGTCAGAACAAGAAATAGAAAATAGATTTTGGATGCTTTTGGATGGGATTGTTGATCCGCTAGTTAGGTTATCTAATGATTATACTTCACCCTCGGTTGAAAGATCTGTCCTTTTAAGAATGGGCTTTAATAGTGTAGAAGCTGCCGAAATTGTTGAAGGCTGCGAAAAAAGAGGTTTGCTTGGTAAGGGTGCTGGGCATGTTGTTTTGAAATTGGCTAGAGAAAAAAATATTGATATAAAAACAGCCGGCAGCGAATTAATAGAAGGCAGAGGTTTTGATGAAGTTATGAGGATCTTCGGAGGTGAAAAACTAAGTGTCAATGTCACAAACAAACTTAATAGATAGATTAAATGTTGAAAACATTCTTGAAGATTTAGAGAGTTACTCACCAAGAAGGGTGGGGTGGAACTGGAGGAATGTAAAAAATAATCTTCAATTAGGCCCTTTTGAATACAGCCAGGTATCTGAACCTTTAAGAAATAGCCAGCCATTACCTGCTGCTGAGTTTTTTGATGATATTGATCCCCAGCCTGAACCGGTAATTACATCTGAGATAGCTTCAGGTAGATTTGAAGATGATATCAGGAGGATGAGGATGGCTGCCTGGCACGGGGCAGATCATATGATGGTTATAAGAACAGCGGGACAAAGTCACTATGATGGTCTTATAGAAGGTACCCCGGAGGGGATAGGTGGCGTTCCCATATCAAGAAAACAGCTTAGAGCTACGAGAAAAGCTTTGGATATTATTGAAGATGAGGTTGGCAGGCCTATTAATTTGCATTCATATGTGAGTGGTGTCGCAGGACCTGAAGTGGCCCTTTTGTTTGCTGAAGAGGGAGTTAACGGGGCTCACCAGGATCCTCAATATAATATTTTGTACAGGAATGTTAATATGCTTAGATCTGTAGTTGATGCTGGAGTCGCCAAAAGATTAATGGTAGCAAGCGGGATGCTTCAAATAGATGGTGCTCATAACGCAAATGCAACAACACGGGAAGCCTGGAAGGTAAAACCTGAATTATTAGTTCAGCACGGAATTAATACAGCTTTTTCGAGGAAAATTGGAATTCCAGATGAATTGATCGCCTTAAGCAGTGTTCCACCTACCGCTCCTCCTGCACCTTCATTAAAATATGATCTACCCTATGCAGTTGCTATAAGAGAGCTGTTTCCAAATAATATTATAAGGGCCCAGATGAACACAAAATATATTACCTCTGATACCAGGGAAGCAACGGTAACCCATGTGCTAAACTTAATGATTAGCCGGCTGACAAGAGCGGAGATACAAAGCACCATAACACCTGATGAAGGACGTAATGTGCCCTGGCATCACTTTAGTATCCAGGGTGTTGATACAGCCAAGCAGGCCCTTGTTGGCATGGATGGTCTTAATGAGCTTGTAAGTATAAACCGTGATGGCTTTTTGGGTGAACAGATACGTGAATATAAAGAAAGGGCAGTATTATTTCTTGAAGATATTGCTATTGAAGGAGGATATTTTAATGCTGTCCAAAAAGGCTATTTTGTAGATTCGGGTGAATATCCAGAAAGAAATAAAGATGGAATAAAAAGAGAGGTTAACGGAGGAGTAGGAGCGGAAACTATAGTAAAAAGAGAAGAAGATTATCTAGCTCCTGTTTGTCATCATTTCGGATATAACAGTGTTACACAAGAAAATATGTGCCAGGAGTACGGCGGGTGTACTCTTTGTGATAGAACCAAAATTTCATACATTGATGAACTTGATGACAACGATAATGTCAATGAAAGGCTCAATAAAACTAAAGAATATAGGACCGGTGACAAGTTCCTGCCAGAAGTAGAATGGGCGGGAGACGGGTTTGTTAGCATGAATATTTTTTTTCCCATACCTTATAGGGAAGCCGAAAGAGCCGCTGTATATATGGGTGAGAAGCTTGGTCTACAAGATGTAGAGGTTATTCATTCTGAAGCTATTCATCCAGAGGAAGGGACGTATGTTGAAATCAAAGGCCGGGTAGATTTGGAACTATATAGGTCAAACTTCACAGGTCTTAAAGAAGAAGAAAGTCTGTTAAGTGATGATGAGATAACAGAGTTTGTGAAAAATAACGGGATAAAAGTAGTTGCCGGAACAGTAGGAGAAGATGAACATTCTGTTGGTATGAAAGAAATTATAGATATTAAACATGGCGGTTTGGAAGCTTATGGGGTTGAAAGTAGATACCTTGGTACTTCAGTTCCTATAGAAAAATTAATTGATGCTTGTATTGAAGAAAATGCAAAGGCTATCTTAATAAGTACAATTATTACTCACGGAGATGTACATAAGAAAAACATGAAAAAACTGCATCAGCTAGCTACAGAAAAAGGGATACGTGACCGGGTTATTCTAGTTGCAGGAGGGCCTAGAGTGACTAACAGCATGGCAAAAGAGATTGGCCTTAATGCAGGCTTTGGCAAAAAGACAAAAGGAAAAGACGTGGCTAGCTTTTTGGTGATGGAATTGAAGAAAAGGATGACTGCTATTAAAAGTTGATTATGGTGCAAAAAGTCTATTCACATAGAAAAGTGTTTTTAATTGATACATCTAAGACTCGTCAGCAGTTGAAATAAGGCTCCCAAATCTATGAACTCATCCTGAGTTCGATTAGCTAATGACATCCTGTCATTAGGCCTTATTTCTCCTGCTTCCTCATCAAGATGTATTGCAATTAAAAACAAAACTTTGTTCATATGACTTTTTTGCACCAGAATCAAAGTTAAAATTAAGCTTAGGAGGTTTTTAAATGCCTGATATTTTTCTGGTTATAGAAGTAGGAAGCACTACTACAGTGCTTTCTCTTTTTTCTTACGAGGGGGAACTACTGTATCAATATCAATATCCAACCACAACCGAAGATATTACAGAAGGTGTTTATAGGGCCTATTCAAACATAAAAAATGCTCCTGAATTAAAAGAACGAGGCATTGAACTCGATGATAATATGGAACAGTTAGAAGTTTATGCTACAAGCAGTGCGGCAGGTGGGCTGAAGATGACAGTACACGGACTTGTCTGTGATATGACTGTTAGGGCAGCTAAGGAAGCTGCCTTTGGAGCGGGAGCAGTTATTAGTCAGATAACTGCGGGGGAGATGGATGAATATGATATAAAAAGACTGTTAGAAATAGACCCTAATATAATTCTTCTTGCAGGTGGGGTAGATTTTGGTGAAGAGGATATAGTTCTAAAAAATGCTCATAAGATAAGCAAAGCAGGCTTAAAGGTTCCTGTCATATATGCAGGTAATTCTACCTGCAGGGAAAAAATAAAAGATATCTTTGATGCAGCTAAAATACCTGTGATAGTTGTTGATAATGTTTATCCTGAATTGGATGAACTAAATATTACCCCGACTAGAAAAGCTATTCAAAAGGTTTTTCAGGAGCATATAATAAAGGGAGAAGGTATAGAAAAATTAAAAGAACTTACAGGGAAGAATATCATGCCTACGCCGGGTGCTGTTTTTGAAGGAGGGAACTTGCTGTATGAGCTAGTTGGAGACCTATTAATTATTGATGTAGGTGGAGCAACCACTGATGTTCATTCTTTTACAAACGGATCTATATTTTATGAAGATCTTTTAACATCTCCTGAACCTTTTTCAAAAAGAACTGTCGAAGGTGATCTAGGAGTTTATAAAAACGCAGTTAGTTTACTAGAGAAAATAAGGGAAACTGAAGAACTAAATCAGCTAGAAAGTGATATTGACTATGAGGAAACCTTTGGGTTTTTGGATAATTGGAGTTATATTCCACAAACTAAAGAAGAAGAGAAACTGCTAAATACCCTGACCTATGAAGCTGTTAATAGGGCCCTAAAAAGGCACTCTGGCAAAATAAAACATAGATATTCTGCTACCGGCAGAAAGAAGGTTATGGTTGGAAAAGATCTGACTGCAGTTAAATGGGTTGTTGGAACAGGTGGGGCTTTGACTTTGCAAAAAACTGGTAAAGATATACTCCGTCAAATCATAGATAGAAGTGGTAAAGATCATGATCATTACAATGATCAAGGCGGTGAAAATTTATTACCACCCAAAGATACAGAAGTTATTTTAGACAAAAATTATATTCTAGCAGCATCTGGAGTTGTAGGTAGAAGTAATAAAGACCTTGCTTTGAAAATATTAAAGAACTACTTTGTAGACACTTTAAATAAAAAGATGTATACTGGTAAAGTATACTAAAGGAGTACTATTATGGCCGGATTTGGGCTTTATCATTTATTGATTTTAAGGTTATTAATAAATTTTAATATTACCGATAAAACAAAACTCCACAATCTAATTTTTTTGGGTCTTACAAGGCTAAAAGCTCCTACTGCCCAGGAAGTGATATCTTTCATTAGGACCAAAAAAGGAGTAAGATCCCTTTTTATTGATGAGAAAATAAATGAACTTATAAGTTTTGGGTTAATAGATGAGGATTTGCAGGTTAAGGACAAAGGCAGAGAAGTATACTATAAACTTGTTTCTGCCTTAAAATATCAACCTCTTCTTAGAAATTGTGTTGAAATATCCCTTGCTAGATATGATAATTTAGAGAGTATAAATGAAGAAGTTAACTCATTTTTGCCGGTTAGGAAAAAAAGTCCGGGAGAAAAAGTATCCCTGGTGAAAATTTGGGGATATTAGATTAGTCTAGCCAAATAAATCTTTTAGTATAATAGGGGGAGAACATTATGAAGGAAGTAGTGATTTATACTGACGGGGCGTGTAGTAATAATCCTGGTCCCGGAGGCTGGGGGGCTGTTCTTATCTGGGATTCTCACAAAAAAGAGATGAGTGGTTCTTCAGAGTGGACAACCAATCAGCGGATGGAGATGATGGCTGCTATAGAGGCCCTTAAAGCCTTGAAATATCCCTGCAAGGTGAAATTACATAGTGATAGTGCTTATCTTGTAAATGGTTTTAACCAAAAATGGTATGAAAACTGGCAAAAAAACAATTGGATGACCAAGTCAAAGAAAAAGGTAGACAATCAAGATTTATGGGAGGAACTGATTGAATTAAATAATTATCACCAAATTGAGTGGATCAAGGTTAAAGGGCACAGTGATGATGAGCTAAATAATCTTTGTGATAAGCTTGCAAGAGAAGCCATCCCTAATAAGAATAAGTGAGGGTGAATTTAAAAGGCATCGGTATATTTTGCTCTTTAGGTACTATAGTGGGAATAATCTTAGCTAGAGAATTTGATTTGGCAATATATCAGATTATTTACATGGTACTGGTGCTTTTAACTTCATCTTTAGTAGTGATTTTTATAATTGCAGCTGATTACAGAATTAAGCTTAAATTTTGTTATTTAATAGTTATTTTGATTTTCGCCCTTGTGTCATTTTTAACAGCTAACTACCGTCTGGATATGTTAGATTCTTATGATAGTTTAGTTGACAAAGAAGGCGTTTTTATCGGTGAGATAAGGGGAGTTTTTTCTCGAGGTCAAAACGTAGAACACTATCCACTTAGAATAAAATCATTTAACGGTGAAAAATCAAATACCAATATTAATGTAAGGCTAAGTGAAAGGATTAGTATTATTGAAGAAGAAGGCAGGTATTTTCCTGGAGATGTTTTAAAAATACACGGTTCACTTAGATCTGTACCTTTTGCGACTAATCCTGGTGAGTTTGATTACAGGGATTATTTGTTTAGCAGGGGTAAGAGCTATTTGATTTACCCGGATGACATTGAAGTTGTAGATGCCAAATTTAGTCTTATTAGGAGTGGGGCCAGGTTAGCAGATCATTTTAAAGAGGTATTAGCTAGCAATCTACCAGAAAGGACATATTCATGGGTGAGTGCTGTTAGCTTTGGTGATCGAAGTGCACTTAATGAGACCGATAGGGAAAACTTGCAGGGCGCTGGAGCAGGTCATATAGCAGCAGTTTCTGGACTTCATTTAAGTATTATTGGGATGGGTCTTTTTAGCTTTTTAAAGAAAAGAAGCCTTGAAAAGAAGTATGCTTTTTTTATAACATTTATTGTGATTTGGTTTTATGTGACAATGGTTGGTTTTAGACCTTCGGTGCTTCGAGCCGGTATAATGTTAACTTTTTTTATTGTTATGGAGCTTTTTAAGGGTAGTGACAACAAAAAGTTTTTCTCTTCCTTTGATTCGCTTTTTTTCGCATTTAATTTTCTTTTGCTGCTTTTTCCCTGGTATTTATACAATTTGGGGTTTCAGCTTTCCTTTGGTGCTACTTTTTTTATCCTGCTTGTGTATCCTTACTTAGGTGAGAT
Organism: Natranaerofaba carboxydovora; assembly: GCF_022539405.1. Classification (NCBI taxonomy): domain Bacteria; kingdom Bacillati; phylum Bacillota; class Clostridia; order Natranaerobiales; family Natranaerofabaceae; genus Natranaerofaba; species Natranaerofaba carboxydovora. The sequence goes on from NZ_CP054394.1 coordinate 642,801, forward strand.
TATTGATGAGCTAAGAATTAAAGGTCTAAAAATTAGTAATTATAGCTATATTACCGAACCTATTAAAGTCTCTTTCGCTGCCCTAATAGGCGTTTTCCCGCTTTTATTGTATCATTTTAGTTATGCTTCTTTTGGCAGTTTGATAATCTCTCCTTTTATTGCTGTTATTTTACCTTTGTTAATAGTCTTGACATTTTTAGGGTCTTTTCTTGCTGTGTTTGGGCCTGTTTCTTCTTTAATATTTGCAGTTTTGAATTATGTTAGTACATATTTGATTTTGATTATAGACTTTGCGGCACAAATCTCACCAGGTCTCAAGGAAAGCTGGACATTTTTGCAGGTTTTTAGCTTTTATGGTATATTTCTTTCCCTTTTTTATCTCTTTAGGTCTTCAATGGTTATATCAAGGCTTAGAGGAGCTTTTTTTTGTTTGGGTATTTTTACAGTTGTTTTTGTATCATCTTTTCTCTATCCACTTTTTGGACGTGAATTACAGGTCGTGTTTTTAGATATAGGGCACGGGGATAGTATTTATATTAATACTCCTAATCGTAATCATATCTTGATAGATGGGGGCGGGGTACATGATGGTTCTCCTATTAGAGATGCGGGTGAGAGTATTGTTGTGCCTTTTTTGGAGAGTCAAAATATCGATAGACTAGATATAGTAGTTGCTACCCATCCTCATGTAGATCACTTTGGGGGTCTTAGAGAGGTGATTAGAAACTATGATATTAAAATTGTTGTTCTTCCTGATCTAGTTAACGATACTCCAGAATATGAGGAACTTTTATATTTAATTGATAAAAATCAGATTCAAACGCTGTATGTTGAAGAAAAAATGGAGATTTTTTTAGAAGAAGATTTAAAAATAGAGATTTTACACCCGGTCAAACCTTATTTAATTGGGACCGGTTCTGACTTGAATAATAACTCGGTTGTTTTAAGAATGAGCTATGAGGAGATGTCCTTACTTTTTACAGGGGATTTGGAAGAAGAAGGGGAAAGATTAATGTTAGGTCTTGGGGAACGACTTAGAAGTGACATCTTAAAGATAGGCCATCATGGAAGTGCTACTTCTAGTACGTCTGAATTTTTAGAAGCTGTCTCTCCTGTTATTGGAGTTATCTCTGCAGGAAGGAACTCACCCTATGGCTTTCCTTCCAAGGAGACTCTGGAGAGACTGGATGAAAATAATATCCTGCCCCTTCGAACTGACCAGTGGGGAGCAGTGGAGATAATTACTAAAGGAGAAGATATAGAGATTAATACTTTTTTGGATTATAAAATTAATTGATCAGGCTGCAAATAAAAACACTATAATTATGTGAATAGACTTTTTGCCAGCCTGAATTCATGGGTTGAGAGTTGAAAATTATAGAAAGATGTGAATTTTATTGATAAGATCAAAAAGGGAAAACTTTTATTAAACTAGAACTTTTATCTATAGAAGGAATAGACTTTTTGCTGTTGAATCAAGTTTGTGATTAAAATATAATTTCACATAAAGTTATACAAGGAGGCCAAAACATGGAACATATTCTAGCAATAGATGTGGGTAGCGGCACACAAGACATATTGATTTATGATCCTTCAAAGGAAATGGAAAACAATGTTAAACTAATCCTCCCTTCACAGACCCAGATAATATCTAGGGAAATAAATGAAGCAGCTGCTGATGGTAAGGATATTTTTTTACACGGAAAAGTGATGGGTGGAGGCGCATCGACCAAAGCTGTTAAAGAGCATTTGCATAAAGGGCTTAAAGTATATTCTACAAAAGAAGCTGCTTATACGTTTAAGGATAATCTTGATAGGGTAAAAGAGCAAGGCATAATTATCACAGAAGATCCTCCAAAAGATGCTTTGCCTATAGAGCTCAAAGATGTTGACACAGAAAATCTTTCAAAAGCCTTAGCTCATTTTGGTCTAGATGTTCCGGCTAATTATGCTATAGCTTTACAAGACCATGGTTATTCACCTGATGAGAGTAACCGTCGTTTTAGGTTTAGACACTGGGAAAAGTTTCTTGACGATGGTGGAGATATATTGAATTTAGTCTATGAGAACGAAATTCCTGATTACTTTACAAGAATGCTTGCTGTCAAAAATTATCTAGGTCAAGGGGCTTTTATGGATACGGGATCAGCAGCAATACTTGGAGCTTTAGAAGATGAAAAAGTAGAGAAAAAGTATAATGAAAGAGGCTGTCTTTTAGTTAACGTGGGTAATCAGCATACAATTGCTTTTCTAATACATAGGGGTAAGGTTTATGGAGTCTTTGAACATCATACGGGCGCACTTTCTGCCGAAACTTTGTATGGATATTTGGAGAAGTTTAAAAAAGCTGAACTCACAAATGAACAAGTTTTTGATGAAAAAGGACATGGATGTAAAATATTAGAGGAAGCCAAAGAATTTTCCTGGGACTTTACTGCTGTCACAGGACCTAAAAGAAATATGGCTGCTGATTTTGGTTACTTGGCAGTTCCCCATGGCGATATGATGTTAAGCGGATGCTATGGGCTTGTGAGAGGGGTGCTGCTTGCAAGAGGTGAAAAGAAATGACAACTTCTCTTTATTTGCTGCATGGCGAAGATAGTTTTAGAAAAAGTGAATACATAAAAAATTTAAAAAAAGAAGTTCTTGTTAACTCGGACGAAAATTTAAACTTTGATAGAGTAGATGGTGAAAAAGATGATTTGGATACCCTGCAGGATATTATTGAAAGATCTCCTTTTTTGGGAGATAGACGTTTAATTTTAATTGAAAAAGCTCCTTTTTTTGGAGGTAAATGTGAAGAAAGGGTTTTAAAATACTTAGAGAGTTATATGGACAATCCTATCTCTACTAATATTATTTTATTTGTTGTCGACAAGGTGGATAAGCGTTCTCGGTTGTTTAAAAAAATAAAAAAAAGTGGAGAAGTTATTGAGTTAAATAACCCAAGATCCTATGAGGTCGAAAGTATTGTAAGAGAGAAGATATCATCATTAGGGTTAAGCTTTAAAAAGGATGCAGTGAACTTACTTATCCAAAATACAAATGGTAATTTGGGGGTAATAGAACAAGAGCTTAACAAACTATCGGCTGTAGCAGAAGAAGATACTGTGATCACAAAAGACACTGTAGAAAAATATGTTTCATCAACTGTCGAGTCAAATATATTTAAATTTGTTGACAAGCTAGGTGATAATGATATTGAACCGGCTTTGAAACAACTAAATGATCTTTTGCTATTAGAACCTGTACCAAGGGTATACTTTATGGTGTGTAGGCAGTTTAGGCTTTTGAACAAAGCGAAAATGTTAGTACAAGATGGGTGCTCCCAGGCAGAAATATCAAAAAAACTTAAAGTTCCAGGTTTTGTTGCCCAAAAGTTAATGATACAATCAAAAAAATTTAGTTTAGAAGAGCTTAATAGCAAGATGATTGAACTTGGGGAATTGGATTATACCTTGAAAACCTCAGGGACATTTGATCAAAAATATATATTAGAAAAAGTGGTAATTAAAAAATAAAAATCTACTCGTTAAGAGTAGATTTTTATTTAGCCCGTTTGTTCTTGTTCTATATGTTTATTTAGTCTTCTTGCTAGTTTTGATTTTTGTCTGTCTGCTTTATTTCTGTGGTAAACACCCTTATTTACAGCTTTATCAAATATTTCAGAGACTTTTTTATAGTTTTCTTTTGCTTCTTCTATATTATTGTTTTCTAGAGAGCTTTCGAACTTTTTGATTGCAGTTTTTACTCTGGATTTAATCATGCGATTTCTCTGAGTTTTCGTTTCTATAACTTTTACTCTTTTCTTAGCTCCTTTTGTGTTTGGCACTGTATCACCTCCTATTTTTATATGGATCTGCGCATAAAAAAGCAAAGATATCTTATCATATAAAAATATTAAAATCAAGGGGTGGTTTTTGCATAAGTTAGATACAGAAGTAAAAGCTAAGAAAAAAGTAAAGAAGGTAGGGATAAAATGGATACAGAGCAATCTTTTAATACTGACTTGGCCATTGAAGCAGTAGAAGTGAAAGAGTTATTAGAGGCAACACCAAGAGATGAGATGAGTGGAGTTGAGACAACTACAAGTGAAGAAGAAGGAGTAACAATATCAAGAGTAAGCATAAAGACCCCAGCAGCCGAAAAAGCAATGAATAAAGCGATGGGGAATTATGTGAATATTGAAGCTGCCGGGTTAAGAGATAAAGATACTGAGCTTCAGGATAGGGTTACAGAAATTGTAGCAAGAGAACTTAAAGAGCTAGCAGGTTTTAATGATCAGATGGAGCTTTTGGTGGTTGGGCTTGGCAACTGGAACGTGACACCTGACTCAATAGGGCCAAAAGTAGTTGAAGATCTGGTTATCACAAGGCACTTATTACAATTAGTTCCTGACAGATTGGGTCCTGGATTTAGATCAATGGCCGGGATGGCGCCTGGTGTGATGGGAATAACGGGGATGGAAACAGCGGAAATAATAAAAGGGGTAGTAGAGCAGTTAAAACCCTCAATGATACTTGCTATTGACGCTCTATCTGCCAGGAATTTGGATAGATTAAATACAACCGTACAAATTGCTGATAATGGAATATCTCCCGGTTCTGGAGTGGGCAACAAAAGAATGGGAATTAATGAACAGACAATGGGAGTTCCTGTAATAGCGATGGGCGTACCTACAGTGGTTGATGCAGTAACGATAGTGAGTGATGTTTTAAGTAAATTTGACGGGTCGAGTAATAATCAACAAAATCAAAATACGGATTATAACAAATTTAGGTTAATTAATGAAACATTAAGTCCTTATGGTGGAGCTAGTAATAAACTTATGGTTACCCCAAAGGAAGTTGATTCTTTTGCCGATGATATTTCTGAAGTTTTAGCAGGATCGATAAATGCTGCTGTCCACCCCAGAGTTTCCGAAGAAGGTTCTCATAAATATTTATAACTTTTCTGGCATACCTCCCATTTTTAACATATATATATTTAAAACATATATATAATAAAAGAAATGGGAGGTGATTTTTTTTGAGAAATAAATTATTTTATTATAGAAGCGTTATTATTATGGTTATATTTGTTTTTTTGTTTGTCATCAAGCTGAATTTTTTGATTTTAAATACTTTCACAGCCCACAGCTCTGTTCAAAGCATATTACAGCCATATTCCAAAATTTTAATTACACAAGCCCTTCCTGGACTTGAGTTGAAAAACGGAAAGACAATTTTTAACAATCCGATTGATATCATAGAAGGTTTTATGGCTATAATATATCCTGTTGATAGAACTGATCCTACGTCTTTTTTTACTGCTCAATATATCCCCTTACAGCAAAATCACACAGAAGTGTTAGCTATGGTGAACAATGATGAATTAGAAACAGACTATAAAGAACCTTCCGAAGTTACTCAAAATGTCGAGCAGCGAGGATATGAGAATACGATCAGTGAAATAGATGAAACAATTGATAATGGTGAACTAGAGGCGGAGTTTGATCTAGATGCACCCGAAATAGAAGGAGTAGAAACGGATGAACCAAAAGTTTTAATCTATCATAGTCATACAACGGAGAGTTTTGTCCCAACATCAGGGAATGCTTTTTCCGAGAACCCGGAAGAATCAATAGTAAAAGTTGGAGAAAAATTAGTAAGTAGACTTGAGTCTTTTGGACTTGAGACTATTCATAATACAGATGTTCATGATTTGCCAACAAGGCATGAAAGTTATGTGAGAAGTTTAGAAACTGTAGAAAGGATATTAGAAGAAAACACTGAAATTCAGATGGTTATTGATCTACACCGGGATGGAGTAAGAAGAGAGATGACAACGGCTGAAATAGATGGTGAAGAATTTGGGAAAATCCTGTTTCTTGTAGGTTCTAGAGATAATCACCCTGATTGGAAAAGAAATTATGGTTTTGCAAATAATATAAAAGAAAACTTAGAAGAGATAAGGCCTGAACTATCAAGAGGTGTTAAGACCAGGAGATTTTCTTATAATCAGGAACTCCATCCTCATTCAGTTCTAATTGAAGTTGGGGGACATGAGAATTCTATAGAAGAAGCTAAAAGATCTATCCCCTATCTTTCTAAGGCGATTAAAAATGTTTATTTGGAAATAACGGACTCTAATTAGTTGCCTTGCTCCTCCATAATGCAGGTGTTATAATATTGTGAAGACTAAAAGGAGGCAGATTCAAGAATGAAGCAAGAATTAATCAGAAACTTTTCTATAATTGCCCATATAGACCATGGAAAATCCACTCTGGCGGATAGGTTGTTAGAGTATACCGGGACTTTGGAAAAAAGAGAAATGCAAGAACAGTATTTAGATAAGATGGAGCTTGAAAGAGAACGTGGTATTACCATTAAATTGCAGTCAGTTAAAATTAATTATAAAAGTAAAAAAGATGGACAAGAGTATGCTCTAAATATGATTGATACACCTGGTCATGTCGATTTTAACTATGAAGTTTCTAGAAGCCTTGCAGCGTGTGAAGGGGTATTATTAATTATTGATGCGGCGCAAGGTATTGAGGCTCAGACCCTTGCCAATGTATATTTAGCTATTGAGCATGATTTAGAGATTATACCTGTGATTAACAAAATAGATCTTCCAAATGCCGATCTTGATAGAATAAATGAAGAGCTAGAAGAAATCCTTGGTATAGATAGTGATGAGGCTATACATACTTCTGCTAAAGACGGAATTGGTATAGAGGAAGTTCTAGAGGCCGTGGTAAAAAGAATCCCTTCACCTGAGGGGGAGACCAAAAAGCCCTTAAGAGCACTGATATTTGATTCATATTATGATACCTATAGAGGAGTAATTTCTTTTATAAAAGTTGTTGAGGGTAAAATAACTCCTAAAATGAAGATAAAAACTATGGCTGTTGGAAAAGAATTTGAAGTGTCAGAGCTTGGTATACTAAACCCTGACCCAAAACCGGTTGATGAGCTACATGCAGGAGAAGTTGGTTTTATGGCAGCAAATGTTAAGGAAGTCAAGGATACTAGGGTTGGAGATACTATTACATCTGCTACGAACCCGGCGCCAGAACCTTTGCCAGGTTATAAAACCATTACGCCGATGGTATTTTGCGGTCTTTTCCCGGCAGATGGTGAAGAATATGATAAATTAAGGGATGCGTTAGACAAGTTAAAATTAAATGATGCTTCTTTACATTATGAGCCTGAAAGTTCTGCAGCTCTTGGATTTGGCTTTCGTTGTGGTTTTTTGGGGCTTTTGCACATGGAGATTATTCAGGAAAGGCTTGAAAGAGAATACGGATTAAGTCTAATAACAACTGCGCCAAATGTTGTTTATAATATAATTAAAAAAGATGGTGAAGAGATTAATGTAGATAACCCATCTAATCTTCCTACAAATGATGAAATAGAAAGAATAGCCGAGCCTTATGTTAAGGCTAATTTTATGGTTCCTCATGACTTCGTGGGTCCTGTTATGGAGCTATGTCAGGAGCGGCGGGGCATTTATAAAAGTATGGAGTATCTTGATACAAACAGGGTATTACTTATTTATGAACTTCCCCTTGCGGAGATAGTATTTGACTTTTTTGACCTGCTTAAGAGCAAAACTAGAGGATATGCATCCTTTGAATATGAATTTACAGGGTATAAAGAGGCTGATCTTGTAAGGGTAGATATTTTGGTTAATAAAGAGGCAGTGGATGCATTATCCTTTATAGTCCATCGTGACAAAGCAGACCAGCGAGGACGGCAGATGGCAGAAGAGTTAAGAAAACTTATTCCAAGGCAGATGATTGATGTCCCCATACAGGCTGCCATAGATAACAAAGTTATAGCCAGGGAGACGGTAAAAGCGCTGAAAAAGGACGTCCTTGCAAAATGTTATGGTGGTGACGTAAGTAGGAAGAGAAAATTGTTAGATAAACAGAAGAAAGGTAAGAAGAAGATGAAACAAATTGGCAAAGTGGACATCCCTCAAGAAGCGTTTATGGCGGTGCTTAGTATTGATGATAAAGATAAAAAGTGATTCTGGTGCAAAAAGTCTATTCACAAAAGTATAGTGTTTTTAATTGATACATCTAAGATTCGCCACCAGTCGAAATAAGGTTTCCTAATTAAAAAACTCGTCCTGAGTTCAATTAGCTAATGACCTCCTATCATTAGACCTTATTTTTCCTGCTTTCTCATCAAGATGTATTGCAATTAAAAACAAAACATTGTTCATATGACTTTTTGCACCAGAATCGCCTGCTGCAGGCAGGTGCCTAAAAACATATAAAAATCTAATGAGGTTATACTATGCAGAATATAAAGATGCAGAAAGGGCTTTATGTACATGTGCCTTTTTGTGTGTCAAAATGTAATTACTGTGATTTTGTAAGCCAAAAAATAAAAAAAGAAGATGTTTTAAAATATCTAGAAGGACTGAAATATGAAGTTGATTTTCATAAGAAAAACCTAAACGGCATATCTCTGTTTGATTCTCTCTATATTGGAGGGGGGACACCTACTTCTTTAGAGGTTAACGATCTTGAGCACTTACTAAATATAATCTTTGAAAATGTTAACATATCTAGTGAAGCGGAAATAACAATAGAAGTTAACCCTCTTACCATTGATGAAGATAAGGTAAAGCTAATAAAGGATTATGTTAATAGAATAAGCCTTGGTTTGCAGACTACTAAAGAGAGTTTGCTTAAGCTTATTAGTAGAATTCATACATATCAGGATTTTTTGACGACTTATGAACTTATAACCAAATATTTTGGAAATGTTAATGTTGACTTGATTTATGGTATACCAGAACAAACACTTGAGGATTTAAATAAAGATTTGTATAGATTAACTGGTCTTTCACCGTCACACATATCTATCTATGGTCTTACCCTAGAAGAGGGGACAGAATTATATAAGCAGATCGAAGATAACAAGATAAATAATTTGCCCTCAGATAACCTGCAGAATGAAATGTACTATCAGGCCAGAGAAACTTTAACTAATAATGGTTACATCCACTACGAAATTTCTAATTTTGCACTGCCTGGCAAAAAGTCAAGTCACAATTTGATCTACTGGCAAAGGGATAACTATTTAGGCCTTGGGCCTGGTGCTCATAGTTTTTGGAATTCTATACGGTGGAAAAACCCCGATGATCTAGGTGAATATTATAAAAAAAGCAAGAAAACCAAATTAGACAGCAATAATATCGACTATCTCACAGAAGATAAAACACAAATTGATTGTTATGAAGCTCTCTTTGAAGAATTTATGTTGGGATTAAGGTTAGTTGAAGGTATAGATTTGAAGGAGATAGGGGAAAAATTTAATTTGGATGTATACAAATTTTATCAAAATGAAATTGATGATTTACAAGAAAGGGGATTAATTAAAAAAAATAAAAATAGGATAAAACTCACTAATACAGGTTATATGCTATCAAACAGGGTATTTGTGGAGTTTTTAACTAACCTTGACAAATAAATTTGGTAGTGATAATTTTATAGGTAAGCATTAGCACTCATAACAAAAGAGTGCTAACAGGGGTGATGGATATGGAACTACCCGAAAGGAAAAAGAGAATTTTGGAGGCTATTATTACCTATTATATTCGCTACGCTGAGCCTGTTGGTTCAAGGTCGCTTTCGCGCCTTTATAACTTTGGGATAAGTCCTGCAACTATAAGGAACGAAATGGCTGACTTAGAAGAGATGGGGTTTTTGGCTCAACCCCATACTTCGGCAGGACGGGTGCCTAGCGAAACCGGCTACAGATTCTTTGTTGATGAACTAGTTAAATCAAGGAGGTTTTTAGAACTTAGAAAACAAGGAAGAAAGTATTTAATTAACAGACTAAAAGAGGAAAAAGCACAGGGTATTGAGGAGATAATACGCCTAACTGCACAAATACTATCTGAAATAACCAATTATACTTCTCTAGTGTTTGGACCACAGGTGACAAAAAGTTCTTTTAACCAGATGAGGTTTATACCGCTAAAAGACAATAAAGCACTGATGGTTGTAGTAACAGATATGGGGTTGATAGAAGACAAAACTATTGATCTACCTGAAGAACTAAATGTGGAAGAAGTAGAAAGAGTAGTAGAATATCTAAACAAAAGGCTAAAGGGACTGACAATAGATGAAATAAACAGGGACCTCTTTCTAAGTGAGTTGAGATCAGAAGTCGTTAGAAAAGCTGGTATTTTGGATGAAGCATTAAATATGTTATCAGGAAGCCAAAGACTAAAAGGTAATATTGTCCTTGACGGTAGGACTAATATTTTGGATCAACCAGAATTTAAAGATATGGAAAAAGTCCGTAAAATCTTATCAATTTTTGAAAGAGAAGAAATTCTGATTGACCTAATGTCTGACTTTGATGATATAGTTGTAAGGATTGGTAGGGAAAACCCTGTGGAAGAGGTTAAAGATTGCAGCTTGATTACGGCAAGCTATGAAGTTCACGGCAAAAGTGTAGGTACTATAGGAGTTCTAGGACCAAAACGGATGAACTATTCAGAAGTTATTGCCATTGTTACACAAATTGCTAAGGAATTAGGTTTGGCATTAAAACATCAGGGTGAGTAATCAAAATTACTAAATTAAAAAGAAGAAAAAGAGGTGAGAGCCTTTATGAATGTTGATAAAGGTACCAAGAATGATAAAGAGAAAGAGAAAGAGAATGAAGTTAGCGAGGATTATGAAAAAGAAGAACAAGAAGTGGAAGAACTAGAAGAATTAGAGGCAGAAGAAATTGAAGAAGGACTTTTATCTTATGAAGAACAGGAAAAGCTTATAAAAGAAAAACAGGAGTATTTTGAAAGATTGCAGCGACTGCAAGCCGAATTTGATAATTATAAAAAAAGAATGTCAACAGAAAGGGAAAAAGATAAAAAATATGGCGCAGAAGATGTGATGAAAGGGATATTGCCTGTCCTTGATAACTTTGAAAGGGCTTTATCTAATATTGAAGAAAATGAAGAAAAGACTGAAGAGAATGAAGGTTTTTATCAGGGTGTAAAAATGATTTATGATCAGTTAGTGGAGACCTTAGAGCAAAATGGATTAGAGAAGATTGAAGCTGAAGGAGAGAAATTTGACCCTAATTATCATGAGGCAGTTATGATGGTTGAGAGTGAAGAGCACTCAAAAAATACTGTGGTTGAAGAACTGCAAAAGGGTTATCTATTACATGATAAGCTTCTAAGAGCTAGCATGGTTAAAGTTTCAAAATAAAAAATTAATAAACAAAGGAATGAGGGGGTAGTAAACATGAGTAAGACTATTGGAATTGATCTTGGAACAACCAACTCCTGCTTTGCAGTTATGGAAGGTGGAGAATCAGCCATAATACCTAATGCAGAAGGTAATAGAACAACTCCGTCTGTAGTAGGTTTTTCTGATGAAGGGGAAAGATTTGTTGGTGAGGTAGCCAAAAGGCAGGCTATAACAAGTCCAGATAGAACAATTGCTTCTATAAAAAGACATATGGGTACTGACCACAAAGAGAAAATTGGAGACAAAGAGTATACTCCACAGGAGATTAGTGCTTTTATCCTTCAAAAGATAAAGCAGGATGCAGAAAGCTACTTAGGAGATGAAGTCAAAAAAGCTGTTATCACAGTACCGGCATATTTTTCTGATAGTCAGCGCCAGGCTACAAAAGATGCTGGAAGGATTGCCGGCCTAGAAGTTGAAAGGATTATTAACGAGCCAACTGCAGCAGCACTTGCCTATGGACTTGATAAAGAAGATGAAGACCAGACAATTCTGGTATTTGACCTTGGTGGAGGTACTTTTGACGTATCCATCTTGGAGCTAGGCGACGGTGTGTTTGAAGTTAAAGCTACCAGTGGAAACAACAAGCTAGGTGGAGATGATTTTGACCAAAAGATAATTGATTATCTAGCTGATGAATTTAAGAAGGAAAATGGAATAGACTTAAGAGAAGACAAAATGAGCCTTCAGAGATTAAAAGAAGCTGCTGAGCAGGCAAAAGTCGAACTGTCAAGTGTTACCCAGACAACTATAAACCTGCCATTTATAACGGCTACAAATGAAGGTCCTAAGCACCTAAATAAGGAAATAACAAGGGCTAAATTTGATGAACTAACAAGTGACTTGATTGAGAAAACTATGGAGCCAACCCGTCAGGCTATGAAGGATGCCGGGCTAAAGCCAGAAAGTATTGATAGAGTGATTTTGGTTGGAGGATCAACCAGGATTCCTGCAGTTCAAAATGCTATAAAGGAATACATCGGCAAAGATCCTCATAAAGGTATTAACCCTGACGAAGTTGTTGCAAGAGGGGCAGCTATTCAGGCAGGAGTTCTAAGTGGAGACGTTAAAGATGTGCTGCTTCTAGATGTAACTCCGCTATCTCTTGGAATAGAGACCTTAGGAGGAGTATTTACCAAGTTAATAGAGAGAAACACTACTATTCCTACTAGCAAGGCGAAAACATTCAGTACTGCAGCAGATAACCAGACAAGTGTTGAGATACACGTCCTGCAGGGAGAACGTGAAATGGCTCAATATAATAAATCTCTTGGTAGGTTTATCTTAGATGGTATTCCGCCAGCACCAAGAGGAGTGCCTCAGATTGAGGTTACCTTTGATATTGATGCCAATGGAATTCTTAATGTAAGTGCAAAAGACAAAGGAACCGGAAAAGAGCAAAAGATTACAGTTGAAGCTACAAGTGGCCTAGAAGAAGATGACATCGAAGAAATGGTAAAAGAAGCAGAAAAACATGCAGAAGAGGACAAGAAGAAGAGGGAGTTAGCTGAAGCCAAAAATGAAGCAGAAACCCTTGCATACAGTACTGAGAAGACCTTAAAAGACCTTGAAGGAAAGATTGATGAGAACAAGAAAAAAGAAGTGGAAGATGCTGTGCAAAAAGTTAGAGATGTTATAGGCGAAGAAGAGCCAGATCTAGAAAAAATAAACAGTGCCAAAGAAGAACTTACAAATCATTTCCACGAGTTAAGCCAGCAGTTATATCAGGAGCAGGCAGAGACTGGTGATGTGGCAGGAGATGCAGGAGCTGGCCCAGAAGGCTCCGGAGAAGATGAAAATGTAATGAACGCAGATTATGAAGTAGTAGATGAGGACGAGGAAGATGATAAAAAAGGAGATAGTAAGAGTGAATAAAGATAAATTTTTTGGAGGGTGGTGTTAGGCCATGACACAGCGCGATCTATACGAAATTCTGGGGGTTTCAAGGGATGCATCCCAGGATGAGATAAAAAAAGCATATCGTAAGCTGGCCCGCAAATACCACCCCGATGTAAATCCTGACAATGAAGAAGCGGAAAAAAAGTTTAAAGAGATACAGAAAGCTTATGAAGTTTTAGGTGATGATAAAAAGAGGCAAAGATACGACCAGTTTGGCCATGCTGGTGTAGATGAGGATGCGCAGCATGGAGGATTTGGCGGTCAGGATTTTGGTGACTTCGGTGGTTTTGGCGGTTTTGAAGATATATTCGATGCTTTTTTTGGAGGCGGTTTTTCTGGTGGTGGTTCCAGAAGACAAAGACCCAGGAGAGGGTCGGACCTTCTCTATAGATTAGAGCTAGAATTCGAAGAGGCAGTTTTTGGGGCAGAAAAGGAAGCAGAAATTCCTAGGACAGAAAGCTGTGAAAAATGTGAAGGTTCGGGTGCTAAACCTGGAACATCACCTGAAACCTGTCCTACCTGTGAAGGAAGGGGAGAGATTCGTCAAGCCAAGCAAACTCCCCTTGGACAGTTTGTAAATGTTTCGCCTTGTAACGCCTGTGGTGGCGATGGAAAAATTATTAAAGACAAGTGCCCAGAATGTCATGGTGAAGGAAAGGTAGTTAGAAGGAGAAAGGTTAAACTAAACATTCCTGAAGGAGTAGACGAAGGTAATAGGTTAAGAGTTGCAGGAGAAGGCCAGGCAGGTAGCAGAGGCGGGCCACCAGGAGACTTATATGTAGAGATTAGTGTAAAACCTCATGAATACTTTGAAAGAGAAGGTAATGATATATACTATGAGGCAAATATAAGCTTTCCTTTGGCAGCTATAGGTGGAGAAATTGAGGTTCCTACTTTAGAAGGAAAAGCCAAGTTAAAAGTACCTGAAGGTACGGGTAATGGTGCGACTTTTAAATTGAAAAACCAAGGTGTTCCTACAAGAAGAGGCAGGGGACATCAGTATGTTAAGATCAATGTTGAAGTGCCCAAAAAACTAAATGCAGAACAAAAGAACATTTTGAAGGATTTTGCAAAGAGTATGGGGGAAGAGATCCCTGATGACAAATCTTTCATTGGAAGAGTAAGGGATACTTTTGGTGGAAAAGGATAGGGTAAATAGTCATGAGTAATGATAAAAAATGGGCAGAGCTAACAATTAAAACAAATAGAATGGCAGAAGAAGCTGTAAATAATATCTTATATCAATACGGAATAAATGGAGTTGTTATAAGGGAAGATAGCGAGTCGATGGGGAAGGATGTCTTTTCTGAACCCATCTTGATAAAAAGCTATCTTCCCTATGATACTTTTTTGGAAAATAAACTAGATGAATTAAGAACTCGTATATTAAAGTTAAATAAGTATGGATTTCAGATAGGCGAAAATGACATAATAATAAAGTTCTTAGACGAAAATAACTGGCTTGAGAGCTGGAAAAGCTTCTTCAAGCCTAAAATTATTGGATCGGTAGTTATAAAGCCTACCTGGGAAGAAATCCCTTCTAAATCAGAGGATAAGATAGTAATAGAGTTAAATCCCGAAATGGCTTTTGGTACAGGGCTTCATCCTACTACTGAAGCATGTTTGAAATTTATACAGTCCTGTCTTACTCCTGGAGAAACAGTACTAGACCTTGGGTCGGGTTCTGGAATACTATCGATAGCAGCTGCCAAACTAGGTGCTAGGAAAGCTTATGCTTATGATATAGCACCCGAGGCATATAAAGTTACTCAAAATAATGCTGAACTTAATGAAGTTTATGACAGAATCGAAGCCAAAAAATGCGATGTAACGAAAGTAAAATATCCCGAGGTTAACCTGGTTGTAGCTAACTTACATACAAAGATTTTATTAAACTTATTTGATAAAATTTATTCATCTATCTTATCTGAGGGTCACCTTATTGTGTCTGGTATTATCGACTCAAGGCGAGAAGATATAGTTGGTGAAGCAACAAAAAGTGGTTTTTCGGTGATAGATGAAGTAGTTAAAAAGGAGTGGTTAACGTTACTTCTAAAAAAAGCATAGATCCAATTACTAGACTGTTCTTGTCTCCTGATTGCTTTGAAAGTAGTACTGCTGTTGGAGATAAAGAAGATGCTCATTATGTAAAGAATGTTTTACGAGGAAAAGTTGGAGATGACATAATTGTTTTGGACGGGTCTGGTAAGGAATACTTCGGTGTGATCGAGAATTTGGATAACAAAATGATAAAAATAAGTTTAACTAAAAATATAGAAGAGAATAGAGAGCCTGAAGTTGATATAATTTTGGCCCAAGGAATGTGCAAAAAAGACAAATGGGAACTTATCTTACAAAAAACAACAGAATTAGGTGTGAGGGCAATCCAACCTTTCTACAGTGAAAATACAGTTGTGCATCACAAATCAGAAAAAGAATTAAATAAAAAGCTCTCTCGCTGGGAAAAAATACTAAAAAATGCTTCAGAACAGTCTAATAGGCAAATGATACCAGAGGTTAGAACACCTCTGGGTTTTACTGAGATGCTGCAAAAATATTCTCAAATCAACTCTGTGGGAAAAAAGATTATCTTTAATGAGCATGAAAGTCAAAACAGCCTTGAACAGGTATATTCTAGTTTTAGTGGAGGGGCAATATTTTTGGTTGTTGGACCTGAAGGCGGTTTCTCAAAAGAGGAGATAGA
This sequence comes from Natranaerofaba carboxydovora, assembly GCF_022539405.1. Classification (NCBI taxonomy): domain Bacteria; kingdom Bacillati; phylum Bacillota; class Clostridia; order Natranaerobiales; family Natranaerofabaceae; genus Natranaerofaba; species Natranaerofaba carboxydovora. Next base: position 658,670 of record NZ_CP054394.1, read on the forward strand.
TAAAGCTATAGATAACGACTTTATTTCGGCAGGGCTTGGGCCCAGGATATTAAGGACTGAAACAGCAGCTGTTATTGTTACGGCAATTACATTGTTTCAGTTGGGTGAAATGGGAGGGTAGAGGAATTTGCAAATAACTCCAAAAGTGGCTTTTTATACCCTTGGCTGCAAAGTTAATCAATATGATACACAGTCATTAAGAGATATGTTTTTGAATGAAGGATACCAGATAGTTGACTTTGATGAATATGCTGACATATATATTATAAATACCTGTGTAGTAACCCACATAGCTGAGAGAAAATCTAGGCAAAATATAAGAAAGGCTAAGAAAAAAAATCCACTTTCTACAGTTGCTGTAGTTGGCTGTTATCCTCAAACTTTTCCTGAGAAGGTAAAAGAGTTAGGTGAAGTGGACGTTTTTTTGGGGACTGAAGATAGAAAAACAATAATGAATTTAATAAAAAAAGTCAAAAAAGAAGATACAAAAGAAGACATAATAAATAATGAGATAATAGATAGCTCTAATGTGAAAAGAAAATTTAATAAATATGACAGTGTTTATGATGATGTAGGGATTAATAATTTTGATCTTCAAAAAGAACAAAAAAGCCGTCACTTTCTAAAGGTACAGGAAGGATGTGAAAGATACTGCTCTTACTGTATCGTACCCTATGCCAGGGGCAAAATCAAAAGTAGACCTATTACTTCGGTGTTAAAAGAAGCAAAAGAAGCAGTTAATAGTGGTTTTAAAGAGATTGTTCTTACAGGGAGCAATTTGGGAGCATATGGTGATGAATCTTTTTACAAACCTGATCTGGTTGATTTGATTCGGGCATTAACTTCATTAAATTTTGACTTTAGAGTTAGGCTTAGTTCAATTGAGCCAATGGAAATAAGTCAGGAATTAATTAATGAATTAAGCACAAATCCCAAAATTTGTCCTCACTTACACATACCCTTACAAAGCGCAGATGATCAAATATTAAAAAAAATGAACAGGCCCTACACTGGCAAAGATTTCAAAAAATTGATCTTTAATATAAAAGAATTGATACCTGATATTAGTTTGACTACTGATGTAATTGTTGGTTTTCCTGGTGAAAATAAAAAGCACTTCGAAAGGACAAAAGCTTTTATCAAAAAAATAGGTTTTATGGACCTTCATGTATTTAAATATTCTGTACGTGAGAAAACACCGGCAGCAAACTATGCCGATCAAGTTCAGCACGAATTAAAGGAAAAAAGAAGCGCAGAATTAATTAAACTATCAAAGGAGTTAAAATTTGAATATCAAAAAAGATTTTTGGGCAGGAATCTAAAAGCCTTAATTGAGACTAGAGAAGGTAATTATTATTCAGGATTAACTGAAAATTATTTAAAAGTTTATCTTCATCAAAATGAAATAGATAAAAACGGGTATGTAAAAGGAGAATTCTGTGATATAAAGCTTTACTTAATTAATGATAAAGTGATAGCTAAAATAATTAAATAAGCCTGCATATTTTACTGCTTCCCTTAATAATAAATGTAGTAGATATGTAATATGGGAAGCGGGTGATATTAATGAACAGGCTGATTATTATTGAAAGAAGAAGAATAATCCCTCTGGTATTATTGATTGTTTTAATGGGTGGCTTAACAATTTATGACAACATAAGAGGGGATATTGGAGGAATTATGCCGGTGCAGGATGAAGATGCTGAAGAGACTGGGGAAATAATTGCAGGGCAAAAGCTTAGTAGTGAACTTAAAGAAAGTTCAATCGATTATGTTACTGCAGATAGGGGTTTTAGGACTAGTCCGAAGACTTTTGAAGTAGCCAAGGGTTTGGAAGAATGGGTAGATATTATTGAGCACAATGACCTTAGTCTACCTGACTACCCATACAATGAATACAATGAAGTTGGAGTTTTTGCATTTAATAGCAAAATTGAAAGTTTAGAATTAGTTCCAGAGGAAGAAAAAAGGGCTAATGGTCAAACCCAGATTCAAATAGAAGTAAATACAAAAGAAAAAGAAAACCACTACCATGTAGTAGTGGTCTCAAAAGATGTGTTAGCTAGAAATGGCGATGTACAAAACTGGCGTTTTGTAAATGAAGACGGTGATGTTATTTATCAGTTGGCGACAGAGATTAGTGATGATTAATTAGTGACTTTACTTTTTCTAGTGTTTTTCTTCTGTTTTGTTCTACTCCGTCAAAATCCTGGGCGGAGCTATAATGAAGTTCTAACTCTTCCCGTATCTTTTTCATTTCAGCTAAATAGTTTATGCCCCGACTAATTAAACTATCCTGCTGGTTGATAGCATTAGATAACTCTTCTTTGTTGAAACTTAGAATTGTTTTATTATTGTTTTCAAGTGGGATACTTGCTTTATAATAAATATTTTTATCAAGGTCATATATTTCAGGGTAATTTTTGCTAGACAAGTATATAATATTAAGTTGAGGGAGCCTTATTCCTTCCAAAATAGAAGGTTCAAATGGATGATGATATAATTCAACTTGATGTCCACAAAAAGTAGCATGTTCTTCAATTATTTTTAGAAGATGTTCACTTGCTTTGATATTTCCTTCGACTAGAAATATTTTTGTGTTTTCTTGGATTAGATTTTTTACAAAACTAACAACACCTTCTGGTGTAAATGCTCTTAAAAAGAGTGACCTTTTAGTAAACACATTGTTTTTTCCTTTAAATTTGCAGTGACAAGTTTCTTTTAAAGGTTCTAGCAGAAAAGTTTTTAAATCATTTAGATTTTGGGTGCTCTCTTGGTTGTTAAATAATTTGTATTGTCTAGATAAACATTCGTTAGCCTGCACAAAATAACTGTAAACTATGTTATAATAACTTTTGACCCGGTCTTGAATGTCTTCTAATTTACTTTTTTTAGGGATTAACTTTTCGCTATCTAAATACCTTGCAAGGTCAATAATATATTCTCCAGCTGCAGGAAGATTAGGGTCTATTACGTGCGGGTGTGTGCCATCGACGAAGATTGTTTTGATCTCAGGAAATGAAATCGCATCCAAAGAGGTGCTATCTGATGCACAGTAATATAGCTCCTTGTTATAATTTTGGCCTAAATGATCTGCAATTTTTTTCATATAAGATGATTTACCAGTGCCGGGGCCGCCTTTTATGATGAATTTATATTTATAACCATACAAAATGTCAGGAAAAAATGAATGAAAGCCCCTTGCAGAGTTGTTTCCAGGAAAAAACTTTTGAGTCATTTAACTATCATCCTCCTTATAAAATATAAAAATCAAATTTTTTTAGCTAGCAATTTAAGCAGGATTTATAATATTTTGCTAGAATTTAATTATATAGAAATATATATATTAGTAATATATATTAGAACTGAAGTGAAATTACCACTAATATTCAGATCATTTTTCAATTTAAAACAATTTTCGGAGGTGTGATTTATTGGCGAAAGACTGCCTGTTTTGTAAGATAGTAAATAAAGAAATTGATAGTGATATAGTATATGAAGATGACAAGGTAATTGTTTTTAAAGATATTAATCCGAAAGAGCCGGTACATTTATTAATTGTACCTAAGGTCCACCGAGAAAGTATAATGGATTTAAAGAAAGAAGATGCAGAGCTTATTTCCCATATGGTGTTTGTAGCTCAAGAAATAGCCAAAAAGTATAATATTGATGATAAAGAGAAAGGGTTTAACTTGTTGAACAACTATGGTAAAGAAGGTGGACAAGAGATAGATCATCTCCATGTTCACTTTTTAGCAAAAAGCAAGCCTTCGACATAAGTTAGTTCTTAAGTTCTGTGGTTATGTCTGAAGGTGAACTTTAGTTATTGACATTACGGAGGGAGGGAAATTCGTGGCTAGAGTTAATGTTAAGAAAAATGAAACTATAGAAAGCGCTTTGAGAAGATTTAATAAAAAGTGCTCTAAAAGCGGTATTAGAAGTGAAATCAAGAAAAGAGAGTACTATGAAAAGCCTAGTGATAAGCGTAAAAAGAGAGACGAAAAACGAAAAAAACAAAAGAAGTAATAAAATAGCCTGGAGGAAAGTAAATGGGTATAAAAGATCTGCTTAACGAAGATATGAAGAAGGCTATGAAAGAAAAAAATAAATCAAAGCTTTCAGTCATAAGAATGTTACGTTCTGAAATCCACAATAAAGAAATAAATAAAGGTAATGAGTTGACAGAAGATGAAATAAATGAGCTGATCTTTAAAGAGGTTAAAAAATTAAAAGACTCTCTTGTAGATTATGAAAATTCAAATAGGGATGATTTAGTAAAAGCACTTGAAAATGAAATTGCAGTACTAGAAGAGTATTTACCAGATAAATTATCAGAAGAGGAAATAAGGAAAATCATTGATGAAGCAATTGATAAAACAGGGGCCAAAACCAAAAATGATATAGGAAAGCTTATGAAAGAAGTAATGCCTAAAGTAAAAGGAAAAGCGGAGGGTAAGTTAGTTAACAGGATTGCTTTAGAACAAATTGAAAGTTAATACTGAAAAATAAATAATAGCAACTTAAAAAGACCTTGGAATTTCCAGGGTCTTTTTTTTTGTAATTAACTCTTTTATATTTTCATATTTTTAATATGGAAAGGAGCGCGTTAAATGTATAAGAATAAAAAAATATTTAAAGCTAAAAATTTATTTTCTGAGTTTTTTGAACTACCTAAAGACATTGTTTTAGACCTCCCAAGAATTAGTATAATTGGAAATTTGCAGTTTTATGTGGAAAACCACAGGGGGATTATTGAGTACAATGATAAAGTGATTCGCATTGGTATAAGAAACGGGGAATTAGTGATAGAAGGCAGTGGTCTTGGAATAAAAAATATTCATCCTCATGAAATCCTTATTGAAGGAACTATAGAAAATATAAATTTTAGTCAATAAAAAAATAGTTGTGGGAGGCATATATGGTGCATTATCTAAATTTATTGTATTATATTATAGGTTATGTTAAAATTGAGCTTCGCGGAATTGGAATGGAAAAGTTCTTAAATATGGCAGTTAACCAGGGCGTTTTATTTTGGGATGTTAAAAGAAAAAAAGATAGTATTCAACTAAAAACCACATTAAAAGATTTTGCTGAATTAAGGAAAATCGCCAAGAAAACTGACTGTCATTTTAGCATTATTGTAAAAAAAGGTCTTCCCTTTTATTTTAAAAAAATGAATAAGCGAAAGGGTTTAGTTTTTGGCTGTATTTTATTTGTTGCAATACTGTATTATCTTTCTTCATTTGTTTGGTTCATCCAGGTAGAAGGAAACCAAACTGTTGCAAGCGAAAAGATATTAGATATGACAGAAAAACATGGTTTAAGGCCGGGGATAAAAAAAGATGAAATTGATACATTAGCACTCGCAAAAGAGATAACTGCAGAGGATGATAGGCTGGTTTGGGCAGGGATAGAAATTAGTGGTACGAGGGCTCTTGTTGAAGTTGTTGAAAGAGAAGAAGAGGAAGAAAACTTTCAGGGTTATGGCGACATTGTTGCTTTAGAAAAAGGAGAAATAGAAAAAATTATTGCACTATCTGGTTATCCTCTAGTTGATGTGGGAGATGAAGTCAAAAAAGATGAAATTCTTATTGCAGGAAGAATAGTGCCTACAAAGATTGAAGAAGAACAGCCTTATATAGATTACGAAGATTTACAAGAATATCCAAGAGTTGAAGCAAAAGGCTTTGTTTATGGTACAATGGTATTTGAAAACAAAGTTGAAGTTTTGCTTGAAAGAAAAGTAGAACAAAGAACATCAAATGAATATGTTAGGCGTGGAATAAAAATTGGTGATCGAACATTCTATTTGGACTTGCAAGATGTTCCGTATTTAGAGTATGATGTAGAAAAAATAGAAACACAAAAAATAACCGAGGGGTTTAGAGCTCCTTTTAACCTAGTTAAAAAAGTATACTATGAGACAGAAGAAGTAATTGAAAAATTATCTAAGAAAGAAGCTAGAGAAGAAGCTAGGGAACTGCTTCTAGAGGAGTTAGAAGAGCAAATTCCAGCTAACTCAGAAGTGATTGACATAGATTTTAAAGATGCAGAAATTGAAAATAATAAGCTTAGGAAAGAACTTGAGATAACAATAGAAGGTAATATGGGCAAATTAAAAAGTTTTTAAAACTTTTTAGGAGGGGTGTGATTTTGTCGAGTTCCTTTCAATCGAATAACACTTCAAAATTTCGCCTGGAGAGCAACGAAATAGCTCAACAAATCCTTGGGGATTTAGATGGAAACTTGGATGTAATAGAAAACCTGTTTTCTGTTCAGCTAATTCCTAAAGGTCAAGAGATTGTTGTTAAGGGTGAAACAGAAGAAGTAGAACAGGCTATTTTTTTATTAGAGCAATTGTCTTCACAAGTCAAAAAAGGTAAGAGGATCTCTTCTTTTGATATTAAATATGCAGCTAAAATGGTAAAGGAAGGAAAGGAAAGCCAAATGGAAAATTTATTTGATGAGATTATATATACTACAGCCAGAGGAAAAAGCATAAAACCAAAAACGGTTGGCCAAAAAGAGTATGTTCAGGCAATAGACAAAAACGATATAGTTTTTTGTATTGGTCCTGCTGGTACTGGTAAAACTTTTTTAGCCATGGCTATGGCCATGGCACATTTGAAAGACCAAAAGGTTAATAGGATTATTCTTACAAGGCCAGCAGTTGAAGCGGGTGAAAACTTAGGGTTTTTACCCGGTAGTTTTCAAGAAAAAGTAGATCCTTATTTAAGACCTCTATATGATGCGTTATTTGATTTACTTGGAGTTGAAAAAGTAGAAAAGTATATGGAAAAAGGAATAATTGAAATAGCCCCTCTTGCTTATATGAGAGGCAGGACTTTAGATGATTCTTTTGTTATTCTTGATGAAGCCCAAAATACAACTTCTGAACAAATGAAAATGTTTCTTACACGTCTTGGGTTTGATTCAAAGGCAGTGGTAACAGGGGATGTGACTCAGGTTGATCTGCCCTCTGGTAAGCATTCAGGTTTGATTGAGGTTACCAAAATCTTAAAAGATGTTAAAGGGCTGTCATTTGTCTATTTGAGTGATTCGGATGTGGTAAGACATGAATTAGTCCAAAGAATCATACTTGCTTATGAAAAATATAACTCGGGCTAACTATTCGGGGGGATTAATATGGCAGTTAAGAAAAAACAAAAAAGAAACCTTTTAAAAAACCTAATAGGAAGTATCAAACTTTTTAACAACAAGGAAATGTGGAAAAAAGCCGGTATTGTTGGTTTGATTTTTGTAAGTGTTATCCTTGTTATGAGTATAAATTTTTTCCCCGAAACATTTGAGAGAGGTCAGGTAAGCCCGAAAACTATATTCGCTCATAGAGATGTAATAGATGTATATACGACAGAAAAACTACAGGAAGAACAGCTTGAACAGGTCTCTGATGTGTACAAGCATGATGAAGATGTTCATGATATTGTAATGGAAAGAGTGGACGCAGTTTTTGGAATAATAATTGATACAGTAGTTAATGGTGAAATAGTTGAAGAAGCCGATGAAGAAGAAGCACAAAATCAAGATGAAAAAGTAGAATATGCTGTAGATAATATAAATGACCAGCCAGGTATTAGTAATGTGGATGAAGATTTGGTTGAAATTCTTCTTGATTCTAACCCTGATAGACTTGAAAATATGCAATACGATTTGAAACCTATTTTATCTAACGCATTAGAGCAGGGGATCAAAGAAGAAGATTTGGAAGAAGAATTAGAAGACCTAAAAAATGAAATAAGCGTTATGAATTATAATGAAAATGAAATAGATTTTTTAATTTGGTTGACTTTTGAAGCAATTGAGCCAAACATGATTTTTGATGAAGAAGCAACTGAAGAGGAAAAACAGGAAGCTATTGATAGTGTAGAACCAGTTGAAATCCTAGAGGGTGAAGTTATTGTAAGAGAAGGAGAAAGGATAACCGAGCAACAGGCTAGAGCTTTAGAAGAACTTGATTTAATGAGGGCTGACAGAAGTATTTTGATGTTTGTGGGTTTGATTTTAATAATAGCTGTTATATTTTTATTACTAGGGTTATTTATATATTATTTCAGAAAAGATATACTCGAAAATAATAGATTATTGGTGTTAGCAGGCTTGATATTAGTTGCTTTACTTTTGCTTGCTCAAGGTATAAGTATTTTTTCAGAATTTTTGATTCCCGTTGCGATGGCGTCAATATTATATGCAGTTTTATTTGGTGCCAAACTGTCGGTTATGTTTGTTGGAATGATAGCAATTTTAATTGGTATACTAACTGATTTTAACTTTGAAGCAATGATAATTGCAATGGTTGGAGGTCTGGTTGGAACTTTTTCTGTTACCAGGCTGCAGGAAAGAGGAGACTTGACTAGAGCAGGAATTTATGTAGCACTTATAAACTTAGCTGTTATTACAGGACTACTACTTGTTAGAGGAGGAGTAGGTTTTGATGAAAAGTTATTAAAGGCGGCGTATGGAGTGACTAATGGCTTCTTATCTGGTATATTGGCTATTGGTATATTGCCTTATCTAGAGAGCGGATTTGGTCTTACGACGCCTGTTAGATTACTTGAGTTATCTAACCCGAACCATCCTCTTTTGAGAAAACTAATGATGGAGGCACCTGGAACCTATCATCATAGCATTATTGTTGGAAACTTAGCAGAAGCTGCTGCAGAGAAAGTTGAAGCAGATACCATTCTATCTAGAGTTGGTGCGTACTATCATGATATCGGAAAGATAAATAGACCATACTTTTTTATAGAGAATCAGTTTAGCAAGGAAAACCCACATGATAAGATTTCACCTAGTTTAAGTTCGCTGATAATTGTATCTCATGTTAAAGAAGGAGTAGAGCTTGCCAGGGAATATAATCTTCCAGAGATTATACAGGATATGATCAAGCAACATCACGGGACAAATTTTGTTGGATATTTTTTCTATCAGCTTCAAGAAGATAACGAAAATAAAAATAAAATACTGGAAGAAGACTTTAAATATAAAGGTCCAAAACCTCAAACTAAAGAAGCAGCGATAGTTATGTTAGCAGATTCAGTAGAGGCTGCCGTTAGAGCTATGTCCGATCCTACTTCACACAAAATTGAGGGGCTAGTTCATAAGATTGTCAAAAAACATCTTGATGAAGGTCAGTTAAATGAATGTCATTTAACTTTGAAAGACTTAAATGAAATATCTAAATCATTTGTTCAAATACTTTTAGGGATATATCATAACAGGGTAAAATATCCTGAAGAATTAGTGAAAAGGAGTCAGTTAAATGGAAGTTATGATAAAGGAAGCAAACAAAAGAAAACTGAAGAAAGAGGAGAACAGGATAATAGAGAAGATAACAAGGATAGTGATCGAAGAGGAGAAGATGACAGACCAGGTGGAGATTAGTTTGTGGTTAATAGATGATGAAAAGGAAATGGCTAAATTAAACAATAAATATAGAGGCATCGATGATTCAACAGATGTATTATCTTTTCCTCAATTTGATGAAAATGAAATAATAGATGTTAAGAAGGGTAATTTTTTGGAAGGGAATTATTCAAACGAGGAGAATATACCTTTAGGAGATGTAATTATATCCATCACAAAAATGAGAGAACAGGCTAAAAATTACAATCATACCGAAGAAAGGGAACTTGCATTTTTATATTTGCATGGGCTCTTACACTTACTAGGATATGATCACGCAAGTGATATAGACGAAAAAGGTATGTTTGAAAAGCAGGAGAGAATACTGAATAAATTGGGAATTAATAGGTGATCTTTAATTGGATGGAGGTATACGAAATTGGGGAATCATCCTATATATGTAAGCATCTATATTGCAATTAAAGGATTGCTGCTGGCAATAAAAAGAGAAAGAAGTATGAAGTACCATCTAATACTTGGAACATTAGCATGTATACTTGGATTATATTTGAGAATTGATAGGATAGAGTGGATGTTTGTTATTATTTCAATTTTTATGGTAATAGCGGCTGAAACAATAAATACTGCAATAGAAGAATCTATAGATATTTTTGTGAAAGGATATTCAGAAAAAGCTGCTATTGCCAAAGATGTTTCTGCTGGTGCAGTTTGTATAACAGCGCTTAATGCTTTGATTATTGGGGCAATAATCTTTTTGCCTAAAATTTTGTGAAATATTATGGTGCAAAAAGTCTATTCACATAAGTAAAGTGTTTTTAATTGATACATCTAAGATTCGTCAGCCGTCGAAATAAGGCTCACAAATCTATGAACTCATCCTGAGTTCGGTTAGTTAATGACATCCTATCATTAGACCTTATTTCTCCTGTTATCTCATCAAGATGTATTGCAATTAAAAACAAGAACTTTGTTCATATGACTTTTTGCACCAGAATCAAATATAGAAATGGACAATTTTTAAAATTTCAGGTAAGGAGTATAACTATAAGATGAGTTATAAAAAGCTGATAGATTCAGCTATTAAAGCTAAGGAGAATGCTTATGCCCCGTATTCTGATTTTAGAGTGGGGGCTAGTTTAGTAACTACGGATGGTAAAATATATACTGGCTCTAATATAGAGAATGTATCTTACGGACTTAGTATGTGTGCTGAGAGGGTAGCTATTTATAAAGCAGTAAGTGAAGGTGAAAAAAACTTTGTTAGTCTAGGGCTAAGTTCTGATAGAGAGATTTTTATAACTCCTTGTGGAGCTTGTCTTCAGGTTATTATTGAATTTTGCAATGATTTGGAAATTATTTTGATAAATAATAAAGGAGACTATAAAACTAGAAAGGTTGAGGAGCTTTTGCCGGGGGCATTTAAATCATCTATGTTGATAAAGGAGGAAAAAAATTTAAACGATGAAACCCCAAAACCCCCGGGTAGAGATAAACTTAAATAAAATCCAAAGAAATGTAGAATTGATTGTTAATAAAGCCAAACAGTTTGATATAAACGTAGTAGGAGTTACAAAGGCTTTTTTGGCAGAAGAACCGATAATGCAAGCTTATCTAAAGGGTGGGATTAAATGGCTTGCTGATTCAAGAATAGAAAACATAGAAAAAATAAGGCGTTTTGGATTTAAGGGGATTATATTATTACTGAGGCTTCCCATGATAAGCGAAGCTTTAGAAGTTGTTAATTATGCAGATGTAAGTTTAAATAGTGAGTTAGAAACTTTAAAAAAAATTGATGAAGTTTCTAAAAGGCTACATAAAATACATGGAGTCATATTGATGGTTGATGTTGGCGACAGAAGAGAAGGTATTTTGCCTGAAGACTTGAAATACTATTATCATGAAGTACAAAAGTTAAAAAACTTGAAGTTAGTTGGTCTTGGGTTGAATGTGGGCTGCTTTTGGGGGGTCCTACCTACTTATTCTAATGCCAAAGTTCTTTTGCAGTTAAAAGAGGAGCTTGAAAGAAAAGGCGGTAAAGTTCCCATATTATCTGGAGGTAGTACCTGCGGGCTTACGCTTCTCTTTGAGAATGAAATGCCAGAAGGTATAAATCAACTGAGGGTTGGTGAAGGTTTCCTCCTTGGCCAGGATAGTGTTAGAGAACTTCCTATACCAGGAGCAAAAAATGATGCTTTTAAACTTTCTTGTGAAATAATTGAAATTAAAAAAAGACCATCTAACCCTGCTGGTGAAATAGGTTCTACTCCTACAGGAGATAAACCTGATTTTATGGACAAAGGAAATAGAGATAGAGCAATTCTTGCTTTAGGAAGACAGGATGTAATCGTATCATCCATTAGACCTGTTGATGAGGATGCTATAATTGAAGGAGCAAGCAGTGACCATTTAATCGTGGATATCACCAATAGCAGAAAAAACTATAAAGTTGGTGATGAAATGAAATTTTACCTGTCGTATGGAGGTATTTTTTCTGCTATGAATTCTTATTTTATTAAAAATTTATATCTAAATTGAAAAGAGGGGAAATAATGTTTAGATCAGGTTTTGTTTCTCTATTGGGGCGCCCAAATGTTGGCAAGTCGACTCTTGTAAACATGTTGATAGGCGAAAAAATAGTAATTACAAGTGACAAACCTCAGACTACTCGTAACAAGATTCATTGTATTTTGAATCGAGAAAATGCTCAGTTAATATTTATTGATACTCCTGGAATGCATAAGCCAAAGCATAGACTTGGAGAAAATATGGTTAGAGTTGCCCAGAGAACCCAGAGAGAAGTGGATGCTGTATTATTGTTAATGGATGGTTCTACATATTTTGGCCCTGGCGACAAATATATTTTAGAGGTTTTAAATAATATAGAAACACCCGTAGTTTTGGTAATTAATAAAACTGACTTGGTTGATATGGATAAGGCTAAAGAACTTGGAGAGCAGGTTTCTAAAGAGTATAATTTTGATCAAATTTTTTATGTTTCAGCACTTGAAGGAGAGAATTTGGACGGCTTAATAGATTATTTGGTAACATTAATGCCAGAAGGTCCAAAGTATTATCCTGATGATATGATTACTGACCAACCTGAAAGATTATTGATAGCAGAGCTTGTAAGGGAAAAATTATTGCACCATACAAGTGAAGAAGTTCCTCATTCTATAGCAGTTGAAGTTGACAAAATGTCCAAAAGAGAAGGCAAGGAATTAATAGATATTAATGCAACAATTTATGTCGAAAGAAAATCTCAAAAAGGGATCGTAATTGGAAAAAGCGGCAAATTACTAAAAAAGGTTGGTGAATTGGCAAGAAAAGATATTGAACATTTGCTTGGCAGTCCAGTCTTTTTGCAGTTGTGGGTTAAAGAAAAAAGAGACTGGAAAAACAAAGCTGGCTTTTTGCAAAATATGGGGTATGATTAGAATATGTCAAATAAGTTATTTACAACAGAAGGTTTAATTTTAAAGACTACAGATTATAAAGAAAATGCAAAGCTTGTTACATTGTTTACGCCGGGACACGGAAAGATATCAGCTATAGCTAAAGGTGTCAATAAAAAAAACAGCAAGATGAGAAGTTTTATTCAAATATTTGTATATGGAGACTTTCAAGTATATGCAGGAAAAAATTTATACACTATTACCCAGGGGAAGGTACATAATTATTTTCCGGGGATTAGAGATGATCTAGAAAGTATGTATCGTGGTATTTATATATTAGAGATATTGGAAAAAATAACTGTAGAAGAAGAAAGTTATGATCTGTTCTTTTTGGCATTATCTTCTTTATACTTACTGAATAGCTTAAAGGATAATAGAGTGGTGCTTCTTTTTTTTCAGATTAAAATATTAGAGAATTTGGGCATAACTCCATATTTAGACTCCTGCATAAATGGTCATCATATAAGTGACAAATTGGGGTTTGATTTAGTTGAAGGTGGAATTTTGTGTGAAATATGTATGTCTAGGATAGACAGAGTTTATAAAATTCAAAGAGGAAGCTATAAGATTCTAGAATTTTTGCAAAAAGCTACTTTAGAAGATTTGAAGAAACTTAAACTTTCTTCTTCACAGTGCAATGAAATATGGAAGTTATTAAACGATTTTCTTGAAAGCCAAACAGGTATTAACTTAAAATCAAAGAGTTTTTTGACTTCTATTTGACAAAGCTTGTTTATTTTTGCTATATTTCCATGGTAAACCTTCAAAGGAGGTTATGTGATTGTATTTTCAAGATCTGATATTTAAATTACAAAATTACTGGACAAATAAAGACTGTTTGTTATGGCAACCGTATGATGTAGAAAAAGGTGCAGGGACAATGAACCCGGCGACTTTTTTACGTACCTTAGGGCCTGAGCCCTGGAATGTTGTTTATGTGGAGCCATCAAGAAGACCGACAGATGGTCGTTATGGTGAAAACCCAAATAGATTATACCAGCACCTTCAGATGCAGGTTATTTTGAAGCCTACTCCTAAAGATGTTCAAGACTTATACTTAGAAAGCCTGGAAGTTCTTGGGATTGATCAATTAAAGCATGATATAAGATTTGTTGAAGATAATTGGGAATCGCCCACTCTTGGAGCATTTGGACTTGGATGGGAAGTTTGGTTAGATGGTATGGAAATAACTCAATTTACTTATTTTCAGCAGGTAGGAAGCTTAGAAGTCGACAGCGTTTCAGTAGAACTTACATACGGACTTGAAAGAATTGCAATGTTCATACAAGGTGTAGAAAATGTATTTGACGTAGAATGGAAAAAAGGAATTACATACGGGGAAGTATTTCAAAGGGCTGAATATGAAAATTCCTGCCATGCATTTGACTATTCTGACCCTGATGTCTTATTTAAAGAATTCGAAATTTATGAGAAAGAAGCTATAAGACTACTTGATAAAGGGCTTGTTTTGCCTGGATATGATAATGTTTTAAAGTGCTCTCATGTTTTTAACCTGCTAGATGCTAGAGGTGCCATTAGTGTTACAGAGCGAACTGGATATATAGGTAGGGTGAGAAACCTTGCAAGACAATGTGCAAAAGAATATCTAAAAGTAAGAGAAGAAATGGGTTATCCTCTTATGAAAGAAGGAGAGAATTCAAATGTCTAGTACTAAAAATAATTTATTGTTTGAAATAGGTACTGAAGAGCTACCTGCTCGTCTAATGCAGGGAGTTCTAAATCAAATGAAAAATAATGCAAAAATAAAATTAAAAGACAATCGTCTTAAATTTGATGACATAAAAGTTATGGGGACACCAAGAAGGTTAGCTTTAATAGTTGATGGTATGGAGGAAACTCAAGAGGACTTGGAGGAATATGTAAAAGGGCCGAGTGTAGATATTGCATATGATGAAAATGGAGAACCAACAAAGGCAGCACATGGTTTTGCAAAGAGTAGTGGCGTTGATGTAAGTGAACTAGAAGTAAAAGATG